>NZ_JBVVQH010000005.1:0-7509 GCF_055811115.1 Mesorhizobium sp. WSM4832
GGCGAACCCATCATAAGGGGGAAAACTGTTACCTATGTATCCGGTTCAAAGTGTTACCCATCTATCGGCTGGACACTACTCCCGCGCAATAATCTCCTGGCCGTCGATGACGAGCCTGAGCCCTAGGTTGCCGGCCTTGCGGCGGGCGAGAAAGCGCGGGCGGCGCGTGGTGGAGACACGGCCCTTGCGGCGTTCCTGCGGCGGCAGCGCCTTGATGGCGGCGCCGAGCGATTCTTCCAGCGTGCGGGCAATGCCGTCGGCCTCGATCAGAAGCATCGGCAGGCGAAAGGCATCGGCCCAGGCGCGCCAGTCGGCGGCGACGTCGTCGAGGTCGTCGGCGACCAGCAGCGGCACCGACAGCATCGGGTCATTGTGCAGCAGTTCCAGCGTCACCGTGACGTTGCCTTCCGGATCTTCCATGGCGCGCGCGGCGACGCCGCGGAACGCGTTGGCGGGCAGCGCGATGATCGCCGGCACGCCGCTCATCTCCAACACACGGCGGATAACGGCGCCACGGTGGTCGATGGTGAAGGTGACATCGCCATAGTCGTCGCGGGTGGCATAGCTCACCATCTGCGGCAGGCGAAACGGGTCGAGGCGCATGTTGCGCCCGGCCCAGACTGGCTTCAATCCAGTGTTCATCGAATGTCTTCCCTGTTACTCCTGAGGGCCGTTTTCCGGTTCTCTCAGGGCCGGTTTTTCCGGCCTCGTTATGGGGAAACATTAGCGCTCGCTTCTTACCGGTGCGCTTAAGAAAGTCGGTTAAATTTTGCTGATCTGAGCCGATGGTTATCGGAATGCGACCGGCCGCCGGATACGGGAAGGATCAGATAACCTTACCGGGATTCATGATGCCGGCCGGATCGAAGGCGGCCTTCACCCGGCGCATCAGATCGATCGCCATCGGCGGCGCCGTGGCGATCAGTTCGTCGCGCTTCAACTGGCCGATGCCGTGCTCGGCCGAGATCGAGCCATGAAAGGAGCGCACGACATCGTGCACGGCCTTGTTCATGGGGTGGTAAAGGTCGAGGAACGCCTCGTCCTGCCAATCCACGGGACGCGAGATGTTGTAGTGAAGATTGCCGTCGCCCATGTGGCCGAAGCAGACCACGCGCGCGCCGGGGCAGACGCCTTCCACCACGCTGGCCGCCTTTTCAATGAACTCGGGGATCGACGCGATCGGCACCGAGATGTCGTGCTTGATCGAGGCGCCCTCGGGCTTCTGGCACTCGGGAAGCGTCTCGCGAAAATTCCAGAAAGCGTCGCCCTGGGCAAGGCTTGCCGACACCACGGCGTCGCCGACGATGCCTTGCTCGAGAGCCTCGGCCAGGATCTCCTCGATCAGCGCCCTGCCGTCTTCTTCGGAGCGGCCGGACGAAACCTGTATCAGCACATACCATGGCCAGTCGTCGGCCAGCGGCCGCGTGATGCCTTGACTATGCTTGAGCGTGAAGTCGTAGGGCCTTTTGGCGATCATCTCGAAAGCCGTGAGCGAGGCGCCGGCGCGGTCCGTCGCCAAGGTGAACAGCGAGAGTGCGTCCTTGGGGGACGACGGCAGGCCGGCAAAAGCGACCTCCCTGCCCTTCGGCTTCGGGAACAACTTCAGCACCGCGGCGGTGATGACGCCGAGCGTGCCTTCGGCACCGACGAAGAGGTTCTTCAGATCGTAGCCGGTGTTGTCCTTCTTCAGCTTGCGCAGGTCGTCGAACACCTCGCCGGTCGGCAGCACGACCTCGACGCCGAGGCAGAGCTCGCGCGCATTGCCATAGGCGAGCACGCCGGTGCCGCCGGCATTGGAGGAAAGATTGCCGCCGATCTGGCAGGACCCTTGCGCGGCAAGCGACAGCGGGAAGAGCCGGTCGGCAGCGTCTGCCGCTTCCTGCAGCGTCTGCAGGATGACGCCCGCCTCGACCGTCACCGTGTTCGACAAGACATCGATCTCGCGGATGCGGTTCAATCTGGACAGCGAGAGCACGATGTCATGGCCGGATTTGTCCGGCACCTGGGCGCCGACCAGCCCGGTGTTGCCGCTTTGCGGCACGATCGGCGTTCCGGTCTCGGTCGCCAGCCGCATGATGCGGCTCACCTCCTCGACGCTGCCTGGTCTGAGCACCAGCGACGTCCGGCCGTGCCAGAGGCCGCGCCGCTCGGTGATGTAGGGCGCGATGTCGGCCTCATCGCGCAACGCATATTTGTCGCCGACGATCGCCGCGAAGCGGTCGATGATGGCAGGGTCGAGGTCGAAGGGCTGATCGTTCATCCTGCCCAAGAACCTAGAGCAATTCCAGGAAAAGTGTGAGCGGTTAAGTTCGGCGTCTTCGCCGTAACCTTCCGTCCGGAATTGCGTCAAACAAAGAGATAGGCTCAGGCGAGCTTGTCACGGGGGGCGGCAGCGCGGGCAAGCCGATCGTTGATCGCTTCGCCCAGTCCCTCGAACGGGACAGGCTCGACGGCGATGGTCGCGGCGCCGACGCGGTCGAGTTCCTGCATGAAGGCGAACAGGTTGCTGGCCGCCTCGCGCAGGTCGCCCGTTTCGGAGAGATTGTGCAGCGCAACGGCTCGTTCCCAGCCCTCGGCGCGGTTGCGGCCGAAGGCAAGCAGCGCCTCGCCCTCGGCAACGTCCTCGACGTTCAGCCGCATCGCGGCGCCCGGCGCGTAATGCGAGGCGAGCATGCCAGGCGCCTCGATACCGCCGGCGCCGCGCGACAGCTTCGCACCGGCCACCGCCTCGATCTCTTCGGCGCCGATGCCGCCGGGCCGCAGCAGCCGCAACTTGCCATGCTCGACCTTGAGAATAGTCGATTCCAGGCCGACCGGCGTCGCGCCGCCATCGACGACCAGCCTGATCTTGTCGCCGAGATCGGCGGCGACCGCCTGCGCCGTCGTGCCGCTGATCCGGCCGGAGGAATTGGCGCTAGGGGCGGCGAGCGGCCGGCCTAGCCGCGCGATTAGTTCGCCGCCGAACCCTCGCGGCATGCGCAGCGCGATGGTGTCCAGCCCCGCGGTGACCAGCGGATGGATGCCGTTTTCCACGCGTTGCGGCAGCACCAGCGTCAGCGGGCCAGGCCAGAAGGCCTCGGCCAGCTTTGCCGAGAGCGGATCGAAACCGGCGATGCGGTCCGCCATCGCGCGATCGGCGACATGGGCGATCAGCGGGTTGAAGCGCGGCCGGCCCTTGGCTTCGAATATGCGCGCCACGGCAACGCCATTGGTGGCATCGCCAGCCAGGCCGTAAACCGTCTCGGTCGGGATGGCGACGACGTCGCCGCCTTCGAGCAACGCCAAAGCCTGCGCCATAGCCTCGCCAACCGCCAGTATCTCAGCCAAATCCGCCACCAGTCTTGAACATGCCGGTCCCGTAATACGGCCGCTTCCGTCGGGCAAGTGCAGGCATTGGCGATTTATCAATCCCTAAAATGTTAAGTTTCCGCGCAAGCCGGCTTCAATTCGCCGGCCCTAAGGTGCGGCCTTGATGTGGTTGCGGGCTGGGGAGTTGTCATAATGCGCTTGCTTGGAGCGTTCGGTATCGGCCTTTTGGCGATCAACGGCGCGGCACATGCTTCGTCCATCGTCGTGCTTGGCGTCTCGACCTCGACGCCTTCGTTTATCAGGGTGAACGCGATCGAGCCGGCCAAGCTGTCCGCGGCCTCGACGCCATCGATGATAGCACTTGGCGATCCAATGCCCGCCGTCACCGACGAGAAGGTGGCGGCAATTCCCGCAAAGTCCGGGCACCAGCCGGTCCCGATGATCATTCGCGGCGGTGTCGTCGGAGGCGCTTTCGCAACGCCCGCGGCGACCGCGTCGGCCAAGCCCTCAACACCGGCAACCACACCCGCGGCCACCGCGCCGGCAGACGGTACGTCGCCGGCAACGCCCGCGAACGGCACCGCATCGGCTTCGAACAGCAACGGCAAGACCGACAGCCAGCCGGCCGCAACGGCCAGTGCGTCAAGCGGCGCGCAGCCACAGCCGCAAAATGCCGAGTCACTGCCGCGTGCCGGCAAGGCGATGTAGATCACACTGGATCCCGCTTCGCTGCGCTAGGCGCTTAAGTCTGTCCGATTCCCGTCATCCGGATCGGGCACGATGGCTGGCGTTTCAAAAAAGGGGGGTTTCATGACTGTCTCGAAAGCAATCGCCGTTGCCGGACTGGTGGCGGCGACAGTGCTGGGCACGGCTACGGCGCGGGCCGACGATCTGCTCGGCTCATACACCGCGCGGATTTCCGATCGTGATCACCGCGCCAGCGACGGCTATCCGCTCAGCAGCGCGGCGCAGATGGTGCGGCAGGACCGCGCCAACTGGCACAAATTCCACCGGCGCGACGGCGACGACCAGGGCGATCCCTGGTTCCGCAGCGATGGTTCGCGCGCGGACCTGCAGCGCATGCTGGAACGCGGCGGCGCCATGAGCAGCGCCACAAGCCACGCCATCGTCAATGGCGAGCCGTTGATCGAGGTCGATGTCTACCCGGACAGCGTGCGGGTCAGCATAGTGGAAGACTGACAAGATCAGCTTCTAGAAGATTGACAAAACGGGACTGACAAAAAGGGCGACGTGCGACGCGCCGCCCCTTCATTTTTCAGACGACAGGAAACGGCTCAGGCCGCTTCTTCCCTGTCGTCATCGTCGGCGTCATCTTCATCGTCTTCGTCGTCTTCATCCTCGTCGGATTGTTCGTCGGCCGAGGCTTTGGCTTCTTCGTCATCGTCATCGTCCGACTCGTCGTCGGCCGATGCGGTGGTTTCCTCGTCGCCGTCTTCCTCGTCGTCTTCGGACGGATCAGCGGCTTCGACCGCCGCGGCGGCGGCGTGGTCGAGGATGTTCTCGGAAGCGGATTCGACGGCCTCGGCGGCGGCCGGGGTTTCTTCGATCAAGTCGATATCGTCTACGGAATTCATGGCATGCCTCCGTGGTTGGGAACGCATCGTTCTCCCACGTGGAAGTCATCGCCGTATGACTGTAAGCCGGCTCCGACGCATTAAATTTCGGGCGCCAAATTGCTCAAGCCTACCCGCATCCTAGCGGATACGGGTAACCTAAAACGCGCGATTTTCGAACCGTCAGCCGACGATTTTTGAAAAATCCGCGACCTGGTCGGTCGCCGCGCGGATGCGGGCGAGCAGCGCCAGGCGGTTGGCGCGCACGGCCAGGTCCTCATCATTCACGAGAACACGCTCAAAGAATGAATCAACCGGTTCGCGCAACACACTAAGCGCCAGCATGGCGGCGGAAAAATCTTCGTTTTGAATCGCTTGGCCGGCTTCCTTCTCGGCCTGATTCACCGCGGCATAGAGCTTCTTTTCCGCTTCCTCGCGGAACAATGCCGGCTCAACAGTCTCGGCGACGAGCGTTTTCTTCTTCTCCTCGGCGGCCAGGATGTTGGCGGCGCGCTTGGTACCGGCCAGCAGGTTCCTGCCGTCCTCGGTATCGAGGAAGGAGCCCAGCGCCTCGACGCGGCGGACGATCTGCAGGAGGTCGTCGGACTGCGGCGTGATGACGGCATCGATCAGATCGTGCCTGGCCCCCTGGTCGCGGAGGTAGACTTTCAGGCGGTCGTGGAAGAAGGCGAGGAGGTCGGGCAACTGATCCGCGCCGCCTTTGAAGTTCGCGAAAGCCTTGGCGAAAACAGATGTCAGCGCCAGACGAATACGGTTCTCGATGAGGATCCTGACCACGCCAAGCGCCGCGCGGCGCAGCGCGAACGGATCCTTGCTGCCGGTCGGCTTTTCATCGATCGCCCAGAATCCGGTGAGCATGTCGAGCTTGTCGGCGAGCGCGACGGCAGCAGAGACCGGATCGGTCGGCACGCGGTCGGTGGGGCCTTGTGGTTTGTAGTGCTCCTCGGCCGCCGCCGCGACCGAGGGGTGCTCGCCCTGCAGCAGCGCGTATTTGCGGCCCATGGCGCCTTGCAACTCAGGAAACTCGCCGACGACTTCGGTCTGCAGATCGGCCTTAGCGAGAACCGCGGCGCGAGCGACCAGCGAGAGATCGGCACCGACAACCTGGGCAAGCTCCTCAGCCAGCCGCTTAATCCGCGCGACGCGCGCGCCCTGCGTGCCAAGCTTGGCATGGAAGGTCACGTTAAGATGATCGAGCCGCGCCATGCGCTGGTCGAGCGGCTTGTTCTGATTCAGGTCGAACTTCGCCAGCGATGCCTGGAGTTGGTCGAGGTCGGGCAGGTCGCTCTGGTCAGTCCGCCAAAAATAGAGCGCATCTGAGAGGCGCGCCCTGACAACCTTGCCGTTGCCATAGGCGATCTCCTTGCCGCCGTCCTTCGCCTCGATGTTGGCGACCAGGATGAAGCGGTTCGAGAGTGGCGATTGGCCAATCTCCCCCCCTGAGGGGGAGATGCCCGGCAGGGCAGAGGGGGGCGCCTCGCGCAGAGAGGCCGGCGGGACAGCGCCCCCCTCTGTCGGCTTCGCCGACATCTCCCCCTCTAGGGGGGCGATTGGGCGCGATGTCACAAAACACTTCTGGTTGGCGCGGATGGTGAGGCGGATGACCTCGCCCGGGATGGCGAGGAAATCCCGTTCGAACTCGCCCATCAGCACGACAGGCCACTCGACCAGGCCAGAGACTTCCTCCAGCAAGCCCTCGTCCTCGACCAGGTCGAGGCCGTTGGCGAAAGCGATGTTGCGGGCATCGGCCAGGATGATCTCCTTGCGCCGGTCGGCGTCGAGCACGACCTTGGCCACTTCCAGCTTGCTCACATAGTCGTCGAAACGGCGCACGGTGATCGCGCCCGGCGCGTGGAAGCGGTGGCCATAGGTGACGTTGCCGGAGCGGATGCCGTCGATCTCGAAATCGACCACCACCGGCTCCTCGGTCTCCGGACCGAAGGTGCAGACGATCGACTGCAGCGGCCGCACCCAGCGCAACGAGCCTGGCTTGGCCGAGGCCGGCCCCCAACGCATCGACTTCGGCCAGGGGAAGTTTTTGATGATGCCCGGTACCAGCTCGGCGATGATCTGTTCAGCCGCCCTGCCCGGCTTCGAGATATGGGCGACATAGAAATCGCCCTTCTTCGGGTCGGAATGGACATGGGCGTCTGCGATCGACGAAAGCCCGGCCTTGCGCAGAAAACCCTGCACCGCCTGCTCGGGCGCCGTGGTCGAGGGACCCTTGATCTCTTCGCGAATGTCCTTGGAGCGCGCGGTCAAGCCGCGGATATCGAGCGCCAGGCGCCGCGGCGTCCAATATTCGCGCGCCGCATCATAGGTCAGACCCGCCTCGACCAGACCGTCGGTCAGCATCTTCCTGAGGTCGCCGGCAGCCTTGCGCTGCATGCGGGCGGGGATTTCCTCGGAGCGAAGTTCTAAGAGCAGGTCAGGCATAAACTAGACTCCCACCCTCCCCTTGATGGGGAGGGTCGGCGCGTAGCGCCGGGGCGGGGTGGGGGGGGGGGGGGGGGCCCCACCCCCCCCCCCAACCCCACCCAAGAAGGGTGGATTAAAGAGTTACTGAAGCCGCACAGAAAATATTGAGTACGGAGAAAAAAGTTTT
>NZ_JBVVQH010000005.1:7519-22489 GCF_055811115.1 Mesorhizobium sp. WSM4832
CGCGCAGGGTTGGGATCTTGGGGGTGTGGTATTCCGTAGTGTCTTTTTTTACCGGGTCCTCCACCAAAACCCCCCCCACCCCCCCCCCGCCCGCGGGGGGGGGGGGGCGCCCCCCCCGGGGGGGGGGGGGCGGCCTCTCAGCCGCCAATACCTTCGGCACCATCGCGCAGATGCAGGTGTGATTTCCGTTCTTCCACCGCCGCATAGATTGTATCGAGCACGGAATCCAGTTCGTTTTTTATCTCATGGTTCCAGAAGCGGACGACGCGATAGCCCTGGCTTTCGAACCACCGTGTCCGAACTTCATCATGGCGCAGTTGATGATCTGCGCCGTGGTGGGAGCCGTCCACCTCGATGATCAGCTTCAGCCGATGTGACATGAAGTCGGGATAATAGGCACCGACTGACGCCTGTCGGCGGAAGTGCGTCCCTTCGACCGGGATGCGCCAGAGGTGCCGCCATAGCAGCCGTTCTTCATCCGTCATCGAGGCGCGGAGCCTTCGTGCGGACTGCAGCTTGAAACGATCAAGTCTTGGCATAGGGAAGCGCCAGTCACCCCCACCCGCCGCTTCGCGGCGACCTCCCCCATCAAGGGGGAGGTAGGAGCGCATAGCAACTCGGCCGGCCGCTGTCACCCCGCTGGCAGATCGCGCTTCGATCGCCTTCTGGAAATTTCTCAGCCGACTGTCGGGACGGCGCGGGTTCGCCCGTCCTTGGAGCAGAACTTCCCATGAACCGAACGCTGCGCTGAAGCGACACACGCTCAGGCAGAGAACTATTGGCTGAACGACGATGAAAACGGCATCGAGAACCCTGCAGATCCTGGCGCTCAGCGCCTGCTTCGCCGCCCAGGCGCATGGCGCGATCACGATGCCGGGCGTCAGGCAGGCCATTCGCACGATCGATGGCGCGACGCCCCAGATCGCGTTGCCGGTCACAGCCGAGGCCGAGACCACAAAGCCGTATTGAGTTAAGCCGCCACCAACCCGCCGGCCCGCGTCTTCAGGAACGCTTCACCGCAGGCCTTGGCCAGATTGCGCACGCGCAGGATGTAGCTCTGGCGCTCGGTGACCGAGATCACGCCGCGCGCGTCGAGCAGGTTGAAGACATGGCTTGCCTTGATGCACTGGTCGTAGGCGGGAAAGACCATGCGGTGCATCGCCAGATTGTCACTTGGCTTGGGCGTGCCGGCATCGAGCAGCGCCTTGCACTCGGCCTCGGCGTCCTCGAAATGCCGCAGCAGCATCGAGGTGTTGGCGAATTCGAAATTGTGGCGCGAATATTCCTGCTCGGCCTGCAGGAAGACGTCGCCATAGGTGACCTTCTCGGCGCCCTCGCGGCCGTTGAAGTTGAGGTCGTAGACGTTGTCGACGCCCTGCACATACATGGCGAGCCGCTCAAGCCCATAGGTCAGCTCGCCCGCCACCGGCGCGCATTCGATGCCGCAGACCTGCTGGAAATAGGTGAACTGCGAGACTTCCATGCCGTCGCACCAGCACTCCCACCCCAGCCCCCAGGCGCCCAGCGTCGGGCTTTCCCAGTCGTCCTCGACGAAACGGATGTCATGCAGCAGCGGATCGACGCCGATCGCCTCGAGCGAGCCGAGATAGAGCTCCTGCAGGTTCGGCGGATTGGGCTTCAGGATCACCTGGTACTGGTAATAATGCTGCAGGCGGTTCGGATTCTCGCCGTAGCGGCCGTCCTTCGGCCGGCGCGAGGGCTGCACATAGGCCGCCTTCCAGCGCAAAGGGCCCAGCGCGCGCAGGGTGGTTGCCGGATGGAAGGTGCCGGCGCCGACTTCCATGTCGTAGGGCTGCAGGATGAGGCAGCCATAATCCGCCCAGTAATTGTGCAAGGTCAGGATCAGCCCCTGGAAGGAGCGGCTGGGATGCATATGGGCAGGAATCTCGATGGTCACGGCGGCCTCGGAAAGCGCGGAACGAAGCTTTCCCTAGTTGCCGGGCCGGCGAGCGTCAAGGCAGCGCGCCGTACATGGATCCCTGGGTCTACGCTGCACGCTTCGCCAAGGATGGCGACGGGTGGCCAGGCTGAAACGAAAACGGGGCTCGACGAGCCCCGCTTTCTTGAATGTTGGCGGAAGGGCTCAGCCTTTCGGCACAGGCGCCGGCTCCGGCTTCACCTTCGGGGTTTCCTGCGCGGTGTTGGATTCGATCGGCGGCAGGCCCTTGAGCAGCTTCTGCTGCAGGGTGGCGAGCACGTCCGGATCGGGCTTCAGGTCGCGCGCCTGCGTCCACTGATAGGTGGCTTCGAGCTTGCGGCCGACGCGCCAGTAGGCATCGCCGAGATGGTCGTTGAGGACCGGATCCTCCGGCTTCAGCGACACGGCGCGCTCCATCTCGCGCACGGCGTCGTCGAAGCGGCCCATGCGGTAATAGGCCCAGCCCAGCGAATCGACGATGTAGCCGTCGTTCGGCCGCAGATCGACGGCCTTCTGGATCATCGCCAGGCCGTCCTTGAGGTTCATGTTCATGTCGACCCAGGAATAGCCGAGATAGTTCATGACCTGCGGCTGGTCGGGCTGCAGCTCCAGCGCCTTGCGGAAATTGGGTTCCGCCTTCGGCCATTCCTTCAGCCGCTCATAGGCGATGCCGCGCTGGTAGAAGATGTTCCAGTTGGCGGCGGTCGGCGACTTCAACTGCTCGACGGCCTTGTCGTAGAGATTGGCGGCCGAGCGGAAATCTTCCTTCGAGCCATAGACGCCGCCAAGCGCCAGATAGGCGCGCATGTCGTCAGGGTGCTTGTCGATATAGGCCTTGAGATGGGTGATCGCCTCGTCATGCTTGTCGAGATCGGCCAGGTTGAGGCCGAGCTGCAGGTCGGACAGCTCCTTCAGCGGCGAGGACGCCGGAATGCGGCGGTAGAGCGCGATGGCGCCTTCGCCGTCCTTGAGTTGCTCGGCGACAGCGGCAAGCTGCACAAGCGCTGCGTCGCTGTCCGGCTTCAGCGCCAACGCGTATTGCAGGTAAAGCCGCACGAAAGGCTCGCCGCCGCCGCGGTTGAGCGCCGTGGCAAGGTCAAGCAGGATTTCGGATGCCCCGTCGGCCGGGCCGGCGACCAGCGGCTCGATCTTGTCGCCCTTGGCGATGCGGTCGCGCAGCGTGGTGATTTCGAGCTTGCCCGGCGCGAAGGCTTCGGCCTGGTTCAACACCGCCAGCGCCTTCGACTTGTCGCCCTTGCGGGCCAGGAACGAGGCATAGGCCTGGGCATTGCGCATCCACGTTTCGGGCGCGGAGCCGCCGGCCGTGGTATCGGCCATGGTGGCGGCGTAGATCTCATCGGCCTTGTCGTTCAAGCCGGCGGCGTCGGCGATCAGCGCGCGATGGAACGATTTGAACAGGCCAAACCAATCCGGGCCCTGCAACTTGTCGATGGAATCCATCGCCTCGGACGCGTTGCCGGCGCCCTCCTTGGCCCAGCCGTCCATGACGCCGGAGAGCAGCCGGTCGAGATCGGATTCGAGCGAGAGCTTCAGCCAGTACTGCGCCTTGGCGTAGTCCTTCTTGTGGAAGGAATCGATGGCCAGCGCCAAGCGCGAGAAGCGCTCGACATCGGGCACTTCCTTCAGCTTGTCGGCATAGACCAGCGATTCCTCGAAACGGCCTTGCGCGACCAGCGCCAGCATCAGGCTCTGCTGCAGCTCGTTGTCGTTCGGAGCGAAGGCCAGCGCCTGCTTGTAATAGGCGATCGCATCGTCGAGGTCGTTGTCGCTTTCGGCGATATGGGCCGCAAGATAGGCGCCCGAGAAAGACGTGATCTGGAGCGGTCCTTCCTTGGCCTGGACCGGCAGCACCCAAAGCGCCACTCCGGTCAAAAATGCCAGCCTCGTCAGCCAGCGCGCACGTCCTTGCCGCATCGTATCCCTTTCAGCCAGACGCGATCCCGCCCTTGGCAGGCCGCCCTTAGACTCGAACTTTTCCCTACAAAGCATGGCCTTTTTGGGGTCAGGCTTCAATCCGCAAGCGAATCACAATCCAATCATCCCGCTTAACAAACGATGGCGAGCGGAGAAAATATGCCGTTCGACCGCTGAATATCGACTAAAGCAGGTATAAGCGGGTTTTGTTGTACGCAATTCCTGACGGAAAAACCGCGACGCACTTTTCCTGGAATTGCTCTATTTGTTGTACGCAATTCCGGACGGAAAACCGTTTCACACTTTTCCTGGAATTGCTCTAAAGGCGTGTCCCGCGAAAGCCGTCCGCCGCGACTTTCCCGCACAGCTCGAACCACTCGCAGCTTGGACAGGCCTTGCGCGTCAGGCCGGAAGAAAACGCCTTGCGCATCCGCGCCAAGACCGGAGCATCCAGTTCGAGCCGGGCGCCGGCCTGGAGCGGCCGGCCCAGAAGGTCAGCGACATCCTGCGCCGCAAGGTTGTCGCGCCCTGTAGCGCTTTCGCCCAGGCAGTGCGGCTCCGGCCCGTCCAGCAGCGGCGCGCAGATATCGTCCGGACCGGAAACGATCAGGATATCCTCGCCCCCCGCCAGGCGCTCCACCACAACGTCGTAGTTGGCGGTGAAGGCCGGCGAGTAGCCTTTGCCGACATAGGTCAGCAGGCAAAGCAGATGATGGGCGCGCAGCCTGACGGTCATCTGGCGTCGAGGATCGGTCTATCTGATAGCTTTACCGGTGATCGGCCGGCCGGTTGCCCGAAAACAGCTTCAGCGTCGCCGCGCCCAGCGCCGACTTGAGCAGGCCGCCGACGATGAAGGGCAGGAAGCCGAAGGTGATGGCCTTTTCGACGCCGATCATGACCGCGAGCCAAGCCGTGCCCAGAACCAGGCAAAGCAGGTTGCCGATGAGCATGGCGGCGAAGGCAAGCATGACGCGTTTGCCGTTCCAGCCACGTTCGGCCAGCCAGCCGACAACGGCGCCGACGACCGGGAAGGCGAAGAGATAGCCGCCGGTCGGGCCGACGAAATGCTGCAGGCCGGCCGCCCCGCCCGCCAGCACTGGAAACCCTGCCGCGCCTTCAACCAGCCAGGCGGCGATGGTGAACGCGCCGAAGCGCCAGCCGTAAAGGGCGCCGACCAGCGTGACGGCGAAAGTCTGCATGGTCACCGGAACCGGCACCATCGGCACCTCGATGTAGGAGGACAGCGCGAGGAACAGCGAGCCGAGAACGACTGCGCCAATCTGCCAGGCGAGCGGACGGCTGTGCAGCCGAAGCGGGCTGAAGGAGGGCTTGTAGGTCGAAGCTGCTGCGTTGGTCACGGTGTCTTCCTTGGCTGGCGTAAATTATAGATAATTTTCTGGTTCGATCTATTATCGAATCCATATTTTCGCGAGGATGGCAAGGGCAGAGCCCCTGGGAGAAGTCGGGAATCGTCATTCTATGGCGAAGTAAGGAGCGAAGCGACGCGGCGAAGACCATAGAATCCATGCCGTTGCGCCCGAGCGCCACCAGCGGTGCAGAATTCTGCTCCGCTGCATCCTTTGACCAAGGTCACGGCATGGATTCCAGGGTCTGCGCGCGTCGCTTCGCTCCTTGCTCCGCCCTGGAATGACGATCGCGTAGAGGTCGAGCCAACATCACCCGACGATGGCGAAGGCGTCGCGGGTTCTGCCGGAGGCGGTTTTGACCGGCTTCTGGCCGATCCATTGCACGTGGCGGCCGAGCGTCGCGGCGGCCGATTCGGCGTTGCCTTGCCTGAGCGCGCTCAGGATCGCCCGGTGATCCTGGTCGGTGCGGGTCTCCCATTCCGAGCGCCAGGCCGCGAACAGGAAGCGGGCGCTCGCCGCGTGCAGGTCGTCGATGGTGGCGAGCAGGCGCGGCATGTTGCACGGCGCCAGAATCAGCCGATGGAAGGTGCGGTTGGCTTCCTCCCAGGAGCGCACGTCGCGGGATTTGTCGCCGGCCTTGGTCGCCTCCTCGGCCTGGTCGAGGATCGACGCTGTCAGATGCGGCGCGGCGTGGCGCAGCGCCAGCACTTCCAGCGCGGCCCGCATCTCGGCCACCTCCCTGACCTCGCCGAGATCGAAGGAGGCGACGCGCACGCCGCGGCGGGGCTCGCTGATCGCCAGGCCTTGCGCCTCGAGGCGGCGGAAGGCCTCGCGCACCGGGACATGGCTGGTGTTGAATTCCTCGGCGACATGGTCCTGGCGCAGCCGCGAGCCGGGCTCGATGGCGCCGGAAATGATGCGGTCCGCCAATTCCTTGCTGATGCGAACGGCGATCGTGTCTTCGGTGCTGGCCATATTTTATAGATAATTCGCCCGGCCACCGTTTGTCGAGACGGCCGGACCGGGATTCACAGGCACCCTGCCCGGGCGGATGCCAGGCACTTGTTTTGCGCAATTCCGGACAGAAAACCGCGATACACTTTTCCTGGAATTGCGCTCGGCCGGCAGGCTCAGTTGACGCGGCTGATGCAGAAATCGATGACGTCGATCAAGGCCGACTTCTGCGGCGTCGCCTCCAGCGGCGCCAGCGCATCGCGGGCGATCTCGCCGAAATGTCGGGCGCGGCCGATCGTATCGGCGATCGCGCCGTGGCGGGCCATCAGGCCGATCGCCTTTTCCAGCCCGGCATCGTCGGTGACATTGTCCTCGATGGCGCGCTTCCAGAAGGTGCGCTCGGCCTTGGTGCCGCGCCGGTAGGCGAGGATCACCGGCAGCGTCACCTTGCCCTCACGGAAATCGTCGCCGACATTCTTGCCGAGATCCTTGCTCGAGCCGCCATAATCCAGCGCATCGTCGATGAGCTGGAAGGCAAGGCCGAGATTCATGCCGTAGGAGCGCAGCGCCGCGCGGTCAGTGCGCGAGGCCTGGGCGATGACCGGTCCGACTTCGGCGGCGGCCGAGAACAGCGCCGCGGTCTTGGCCTTGATGACGGCGAAATGCTCGTCCTCGGTGGTCTCGAGGTTCTTGGCCGCGGCAAGCTGCATCACCTCGCCTTCGGCGATGATGGAGGCAGCGCTCGACAGGATGTCCAACGCTTCCAGCGAACCAACCTCGACCATCATGCGAAAAGCCTGGCCAAGCAGGAAATCGCCGACCAGCACGCTCGCCTGGTTGCCCCAGATCATGCGCGCCGTCTTCTTGCCGCGGCGCAACGCGCTCTCGTCGACCACGTCGTCATGCAGGAGCGTCGCCGTATGCATGAACTCGACCGCGGTGGCGAGCTTGACATGGCCTTCGCCGGAATAGCCGAACATCTGCGCGGCGGCGAGCGTGAGCATGGGCCGCAGCCGCTTGCCGCCGGAAGAGATCAGGTGGTTGGCGATCTCCGGGATCATCTCGACGTCGGAGCCCGCCTTGGACAGGATCAGCTCGTTGACGCGCCCCATGTCGGCTGCCGTCAGATCGATCAGATCCTTGATGGAAGCGGGTTCCCGCTTGCCTTCGATGTTGAGAACGACACCCACCACGACAACTCCCGTGTCATTGACGCGTACGACGGCAGCCTTGAAGTGCCTCGCGCTGAAACGAATTCAGGCGACGCGCTTCAAGTCATTGTTTTGATGCATGTCGTTGTCCCAAAACCACTGCGCACTTCCGGGCGACATGCACTAGTCCCGCGCTGACTCTAGGGCGGCGCAACCGGGCACGGCAAGAGGCGAATTGGCGCGGTTGTTCGCGCAGGTTCGCCTCGACGTTTACAGGAACGCTGCAACCTGCGATTTTCGTTCCATGATCGAGCTTGTCCGCACCAACGACGCCGTCGTCATCTCCTTTGTCGAATCGCTGATGCGCGACGCCGGCATCGCCTGTTTCGTCGCCGACCAGAATATGAGCGTGCTCGACGGTTCGCTGGGCATCCTGCCCCGGCGCGTGATGGTCGATGCCGAAAAGGTCGATGCCGCGCGGCGTATCCTCAAGGATGC
Source organism: Mesorhizobium sp. WSM4832 (assembly GCF_055811115.1). Lineage (NCBI taxonomy): Bacteria > Pseudomonadati > Pseudomonadota > Alphaproteobacteria > Hyphomicrobiales > Phyllobacteriaceae > Mesorhizobium > Mesorhizobium sp. WSM4832. The sequence goes on from NZ_JBVVQH010000005.1 coordinate 15,364, forward strand.
CGGCATCGAGAACGAGATCCGCAAAAAATAATGGCAGCGAGCACCGCCCCCGTCCCGGATACGCCGGCGCACACGATCGATGCCTTCCATCGCGGACGCTTCTGGCTGGTGCAGCCGAGCCGGGGCGGTCATCGCGCCGGCATGGACGCCATGATGCTGGCGGCGGCCGTACCGTCCGGCTTTTCCGGGCGGCTTGCCGATTTCGGCGCCGGCGCCGGTGCCGCCGCCCTTGCCGTGCTGTCGCGTTGTCCGGCGGCACGGGCCGTGCTCGTCGAGCGTTCCGCCGAAATGGCGGGGTTCGCCGCCGCCACGCTTTCGCATCCCGGCAATGCGCATCTCGGCGACCGCGCGTCGGTGCTTTCGGCCGACGTGACGCTGACCGGCCGGGCGCGCGGCGAGGCCGGGCTTGCCGACAACCAATTCGATTTCGTCATCATGAACCCGCCGTTCAACGCGGCGCAAGACCGCTCGACGCCGGACGCGCTGCGCAAGCAGGCGCATGTGACGGAGGATGGGCTGTTCGAGCGCTGGATCAGGAGCGCTGCCGCCGTCGCCAAGCCGCGCGGCGGGCTGGCCGTCATTGCGCGACCCGAGCAGCTGGTCGCCATCCTCGACGCCATCGAAGACCGCTTCGGCGATGCCGAGCTGCTCTGTGTGCACCCGCGTCCGGACGCGGCGGCGATCCGCATCGTCGTCAGGGCGGTGCTCGGCGCGCGCGGAAAACTGTCGATCCGCCCGCCGCTCACCTTGCACGGGCCATCCGGAAACGAGCCGACGGAGCGGACGGAAATGATCAATAATGGCCTGGCATCGCTGTTCGGCGATTGATCCGGGGCTGGCGATGCGGCATTGCCGTTGGCTGCCGCGTTCCTTACATGCCCGGGAGCAAAAGATGAATTCTCAACTTTCTCCCGCAAATTGACCGGAGACACTGGTTCGTGAAACGCCTCTTCAACCGCCTGCTGCCGAAATCCTGGCGCTCGACAGTCGTCACCATTCCGGTCATCCGGCTGCAAGGCACCATCATGGCCGGTGGCGGCCAGTTCCGGCCGAGCCTGTCGCTCGCTTCGACGGCCGGTATCATCGAAAAGGCCTTCGGCTTCGATTCGCCTGTCGTCGCCATCTCGATCAATTCGCCGGGCGGCTCGCCGGTGCAGTCGCGGCTGATCTTCAAGCGCATCCGCGACCTGGCGGCGGAAAAGAACAAGAAGGTGCTGGTTTTCGTCGAGGACGTGGCGGCCTCGGGCGGCTACATGATCGCGGTCGCCGGCGACGAGATTTTCGCCGATCCGTCATCGATCGTCGGTTCGATCGGCGTGGTCTCCGCCTCTTTCGGCTTCCCTGGGCTGATGAAGAAGATCGGCGTCGAGCGCCGCGTCCACACCGCCGGTCAGAACAAGGCCGTGCTCGATCCGTTCAAGCCGGAGAAGAAGGAAGACGTCGAGCGGCTCAAGACGCTGCAGCTCGAAGTGCACGAGACCTTCATCGACCTCGTCAAGGAGCGGCGCGGCACCAAGCTGAAGGACGACCCGGACCTGTTCACCGGCCTGTTCTGGACCGCCAAGCGAGGCCTCGAGCTTGGCCTTGTCGATGCGCTGGGCGACATGCGCAGCGTGCTCAGGACGCGTTTCGGCGACAAGACTGAGCTCAAGCTGATCACCGCGCCGCGCGGTCTGTTTGGCCGTTTCGGCCTGTTCGGCTCGCGCGTTTCGGCGCCCGATATCGCTGCGGCCGCGGCCAGCGGGGTCCTCGATGCGGCGGAAGAGCGCGCGCTGTGGGCGCGCTTCGGGCTTTGAAAAAGCCATGAATGCGGCTAGCATGAGCGCTTGACCGACCCATTCGGCCGGCCTTGCCGCGAGAAGCGCGGGAGGAGTTGTGAGATGCCGCAGATCATTTTCTTCGCCGTTGTCGGCGCCGCCGCCTACTTTGGCTACCGCGCTTTCGTGCGCGAGGCCGAACGCGTGACGGCCAAGATCCGGCGCACCGAGAAACAGGCGGCGAACGGCACGATGGGCACGCTGGTCAAGGATCCCAAGACCGGCGAATATCGTCTCGCCAAGGACTGAAGCCATCTCGCCAGCATCTGACATTGTTGAGCCCGGCGCCGAGGTCCGGACGTGGCTTGCGCCCGCCAAGATCAACCTGGCGCTGCATGTCACCGGACAGCGCGCCGACGGCTATCACCTGCTCGACAGCCTTGCCGTCTTCACCCGCTTCGGCGACCGGCTCGAGATCGAGCCGGCGGAGCATGACGAATTCTCGGTGTCCGGCCGCTATGCGGCTGGCCTGCCGCTAGACAGCGACAATCTGGTGGTCAAGGCACGCGACGCCCTGCGCCGGGAGGTCGGGGCGCAGCACACGCCGCCGGTTGCCATCAGGCTGGAGAAGAACCTGCCGGTCGCCTCGGGCATCGGTGGCGGTTCCAGCGACGCGGCGGCCACGCTCAACGGCCTGGCCCGGCTCTGGAAGCTCGATATCGATGGCAATTCGCTGGCGCGGATCGGGCTTTCGCTCGGCGCCGACCTGCCGATGTGCCTCAAGGGCAAGCCGCTGGTCGCGCGCGGCATAGGCGATGACGTGTCGCCGCTGCCCGCGTTTCCGGCGCTCGGCCTGGTTCTGGTCAATCCGGGCGTCGCCGTCTCGACGCCGGACGTGTTCAAGGCGCTGTCCAGTCGCGACAACGAAGCGCTGCCGCCGCTGCCGAAGCGCCTCGATTTCCACGCCATCCGCAACTGGCTGGAGACGACACGCAACGATCTCGAGGCTGCCGCCCGTTCGATCGAGCCGGCTATCGGCGAGGCGCTCAAGGCGCTCAAGCGTGCCGACGCCGCGTTCGCGCGCATGTCCGGCTCCGGCGCCACATGCTTCGGCCTGTTCGAGACCGGCAATGTCGCCAAGCGCGCGGCGATCGAGATCCGCGCCCGCCATCCCGACTGGTTCGTCGCCGCGACGCGCAGCATGGAGGCAGACGCCGATGGCGAAGCTTGACGAGAGCCGGCCCTTCATCCCGGTGCGCATCGCGGTGCTGACCGTCTCCGATACGCGTAGCCTCGCCGACGACAAGTCCGGCCAGACGCTCGCCGACCGCATCACGGAAGCCGGTCATACGCTTGTCGCGCGCGACATCGTCACCGACGACCGCGAAAAGATCCGCGACAAGGTTCTCGGCTGGTCGAAGGATGAAAACATAGATGTCGTGATCACCACCGGCGGCACCGGCTTCACCGGCCGCGACGTGACGCCGGAGGCGCTGGAGCCGATCTTCGAAAAGCGCATGGACGGCTTTTCTGAAGTCTTCCACCGCATCTCCTATGACAAGATCGGCACCTCGACGATCCAGAGCCGGGCGACCGGCGGCGTCGTCAACGCCACTTTCGTCTTCGTGCTGCCGGGCTCGCCGGGCGCCTGCAAGGACGCCTGGGACGGGATCATCAAGGCGCAGCTCGACTACCGGCACATGCCCTGCAACTTCGTCGAGATCATGCCGCGGCTGGACGAGCATCTTCGGCGCCGCGGCAAGCCCACTTCGTAAAGCACAGGCAAAGAACCCGAGCGGCATCCGGTTTGCAGGCAAAACAGCGCTTGCGCCTTCGAGGCGCCATTCCGAAGCCGACGCCGGCAAAGTAGCTTGTGTTAGCGAACAAGGGACAATCCGCCATGACCGTTCACAGCGGCGGCTGCCATTGCGGCAATATCCGCCTCAGTTTCTCGACCGCGGTCGATCCGGCCGGGATAGAAATCCGCGCCTGCCAGTGCTCGTTCTGCACCCGGCACGGCTCGCGCGCGGCCGCCGATCCGAACGGCAGGCTGGTCGTCTCGGTCGCCGACAAGGAGCGCCTGCAGGTCTACCGGTTTGGCCTACGCACCGCCGACTATCTTGTCTGCCGCGAATGCGGCGTCTATGTCGCCGCCATTTCCGGCGAGGGCGACGACGCGAGGGCGATCGTCATCGTCAACGCGCTCGACGATCGCGAGCGATTCTTGCGCGAGCCCGTCCCCGTCCGCTACGATGCCGAAACGCGCGAGCAGCGCCTGGCGAGACGCCGCGCCGCCTGGATGCCGGTTGAAATTCGGGGGATCTGACTGGGCAGGAACCGCGTCACTTCGGCGGCGCGACCCAGATTTCGGCGTTCAGCCTTCTGGTCGCCAGGCCGCGCGCCAGGGCTTCGGCGGTGCGCGCGCCCTTTGCCAGAGCCGAGGCCTGGCGCTTGCTGATGACAAGCCCTTCGGCCAGTGCCCGGTTGCTCGAAAAGACGCGAGCCAGGAAAGGCGCGCGATTGGCCCGGGCGCGTGAAAAGCGCGCCGGCATGGTCTGCTTTGCCGTGTGGGCAACGACCTCGTCGATCCAACCTTCCGCGAGCCTGGCGCCGGGTTCCAGAAGCAGCAGCCAGTCGCCCTTGGCCTGGCCGATACCAGTGCCGAGCCCGCCCGCCACATAGTGGCAGCCGGCATGTTCGGCCACCCGATGCGTCTGGTCGGTCGAGCCGGCATCACAGACGATCACGTCCCGCACGACGCCTTCGACCGCACCGCCGACCAGCGAGGCCAGCGTACGGGCAAGACCTTCTTCGTCGTTGCGGGTTTCGATGAGAACGCTGAGCATTCCTAGCCGAATAGCGGAAAGCCACGCCTTTCGCCAGTTACGCTTTCGGGGTGAAAAAGTTCTTGCTTTGTTCTCATCTGTGAAATAGGAATAGTTTCATGAACAGAGCGATTCGACAGCCTGCCGACAGTCCCTGGGAGAGGGCGAAAATGGAACAGATCGTGCGCGCCGACATTGCCGCTTTCGGAGCTGGCAGAGCCGAAATGGCAAACGCGATGATCGAGCAGAGCGGCATGCGCGTACGGCCCGACCGCAATCGCGGCCGCTCGGCCGGCATCAACCCGTCCGGCCGGTTCGAGCCGGTCAGCCGGCATGTGTTCGACGACGGCTGGAACTCGCTGGAAGAGCTGCCGCCCTTCAAGACGGAGGTGCAGGTCGAAAAGCCGCGCACCATCATCACCCGCAACGAATCGCCGGACATTTCCTTCGACCGTTCGATCAACCCCTATCGCGGCTGCGAGCATGGCTGCGTCTACTGCTTCGCCAGGCCGACGCATGCCTTCATGGGCCTGTCGCCGGGGCTCGATTTCGAATCGAAGCTTTTCGCCAAGCCGGATGCGGCGCGCATGCTGGACAGGGAGTTGTCGAAGTCCGGCTACCAGCCGCGCACGATCGCCATCGGCACCAACACGGATCCCTACCAGCCGATCGAGAAGCAATACCGCATCATGCGCGAGATCCTGGAAGTGCTGGAGGCGCGCGGCCATCCGGTCGGCATCGTCACCAAGTCGGCGCTGGTGACGCGCGACATCGACATCCTGTCGCGCATGGCCGAGCGCGGCCTTGCCAAGGTGGCGCTGTCGGTGACGACGCTCGACCGCATGCTGGCGCGCACCATGGAGCCGCGTGCATCGACGCCGACGAAGCGGCTGGAGGCGATCAGGCAGCTTTCGGATGCCGGCATTCCGGCATCGGTGATGGTGGCGCCGATCATCCCCGGCCTCAACGATCCGGAGATGGAGCGTATCCTCGATTCGGCGCGAGCCGCCGGCGCGCGGGAAGCCGGGTACGTCATCCTGCGCCTGCCGCTCGAAGTGGCGCCGATCTTCAAGGACTGGCTGTTGCGCCATTATCCGGACCGTTACCGGCATGTGATGTCGCTGATCCGCTCGATGCGCGACGGCAAGGATTACGATTCCGAATGGGGCAAGCGCATGAAGGGCGCCGGTCCCTATGCCTGGCAGATCGGGCGGCGCTTCGAGATCGCCGCCAAGCGGCTCGGCGTCAACGTCGAGCGGCGGCAGCTCCGCACCGACCAATTCGTCGCAGGCTCCGGTGCCGGCGAGCAATTGATGCTGCTTTGAAGACCACGCCGGCCATGACGGCCGGCCCGCTAAACAATTCCAGGCAAAGCGATTTTCCTGGAATTGCGAAAGAATCCCGTCCGGCCCTTGTCCCCCGGCCGTGAGACGGTGCCTTCCCGGTCCGACGCCCCATCCGACCCGGAAGGACTTGCGGAGAATCGGAGCCGATGCGAACCTTGCCGCACCATGGCTCGCACGCGTTCCGATTCTCCGCTTCTCTTTGAAATGGTCGAGAAGCCCGACTTCTCGATCGAGACGAAGGCGATGGCCGACGGGTTGTGGCCGGTCGCCGGCATGGACGAGGCAGGCCGCGGCCCGCTCGCCGGGCCGGTGGTGGCCGCGGCCGTGGTGCTCAACCCCGCCAATATTCCCGAAGGCCTCGACGATTCCAAACGTCTCACCCATTTGCAGCGCGAGGCGCTGTTCATCAAGATTCTCTGCTCGGCGCTGAGTGTGTCGATGGCCTCGATCAGCGCCGAAGGCATCGACAACAGCAACATCCTGAAAGCCAGCCTGGAAGCGATGCGCCGCGCCGCCGCCGGCCTCTCGCTGCAGCCCAAACTCGCCTTGGCCGACGGCCGCGACATCCCGCCTGGTCTCGCCTGTGAAGGCCGGGCGCTCATCAAGGGCGACCAGCGCTCGCAATCGATCGCCGCCGCGTCGATCGTCGCCAAGGTGATGCGCGACCGCATGATGTGCGGCTGCGGCGGGCATCACGAGCGCTACGGCTTCGAAGTGCACATGGGCTATGCGACGGTCCGGCACCGGACCGCGATCGAGGCGCATGGGCCGGTGGCCAGGCTGCATCGCGCCTCGTTTGCGCCGTTCCGGTTGGGCGGGACGGAACTGGTCGAGGAAGAAGAGAGCTTCGCCGGGCTGGAATAACACGATCTCCCGCTTGTGGGCTCCTGAGGCGGAGAGGAAGAGCGCGAGTTCGCCGACCTTGACTCCTTCCTCTCCCTCCGGAGGGGGAGAGGTGGCGCTGCGAAGCAGCGACGGAGTGGGGAACCACGGTCCTCGAATGCGCCGCCGCCGACAACTCGCCACGAGGCCTCAATCAAAGGGCGGCATCGCCCTCCGAGCCCGAAATAACAACGCCGGCGCCGATCGACCCCCACTCCGTCGAGGATGGCAGGCCAACACAACCCCCCGCCCCCGGGGGGGGGGAGGGGGCGGGCCCCGACGCAACCCCCCCACCGGGGGATTTGGCGCGTAGGCG
>NZ_JBVVQH010000005.1:22499-318887 GCF_055811115.1 Mesorhizobium sp. WSM4832
CCCCCGCGCCAAAAATCAAGGGGCGGCACCGCCCCCCCCCCCCTAAAAAACACCGCCGCCGCCGCCCCCCCCCCCCCCCCCCGCCCCGCCCCCCCCACCTCTCCCCCGATCGACGGGGGAGAGGAAGGGCGCGGACCGCTCCTCAACCCCCACAGGGGGAGATTGGCAGCTTCGGCGCCTCGCTTCCCCAAACAAAAAAGCCGCCGGGTTGCCCAGGCGGCTTTGATGATTTTAAAGCTTTGAAACCTAGTTCAGCTTGGCCTTCACGTCACTGAGCGCCGACTTGAACAGATCGGCGCCCGCCTTGGCATCGACCTTGGCGGCGAGCAGCGCGCGGGCGGCCTCGACGGCGATGTCGACGGCGCTGGCGCGCACTTCGCTGACCGCTTCGCGCTCGGCCTGGCTGATCTTCTGCTCGGCAAGCGCGGTGCGCCGGGCGACATAGTCCTCGGTCTTCTTGGCCGCTTCGGAAGCAAGCAGCTCAGCCTCGCGCTTGGCGGCCGCGACAATGTCGGCGGCCTCCTTCTCGGCTTCCTTGCGCTTCTGCTGATACTGAGCAAGCAGCTGCTGGGCCTCTTCACGAAGCCTGCGCGCCTCCTCGAGCTCGCCGCTGATCTTGGCGGCGCGGGCATCGAGCGACTTGGTGAGCATGCCCGGCACCTTCAGGTAGATTATGGCGCCGAGGAAGATGATCAGGGCGATGGTTGCCCAGAGTGTGGCGAGTGATGTGGCGTCCATGATCCCGCTCCTCACCGGCTCGCGGATTTGACCGCGGCCGCGATCTCGGACTTGTCGGTCTTGCCGCCGACAAGCGCCTCGACGATAGCCGAGGTAGTGTCCTCGGCGATGGTGCCGACTTCCTTCATCGCCTTGGCCTTGATCGAGGCGATGCTCGCCTCGGCCGCGCCAAGCTTCTTCTCAAGCTCGGCCTCGAGCTTCTTGCGCGTGCCCTCGGCGTCAGCCTTGGCTGCGTCGTTCGCCTGCTGGCCGATCTTGTTGGCATTGGCCTTGGCTTCCGCCAGTTCCTGCTCATAGGCGGCAACGGCGGCGTCGGCCTCGCCCTTCAGCCTTGCGGCATGGTCGAGATCCTGGGTGATGCGGTCGTTGCGGACATCGATGATAGCGCCAAGACGCGGCATCACAACCCGCTTCAGGAACAGGTAGAACAGCCCGAAGGTGATGACCAGCCACAGGATCTGCGACGGGAAGGTCTTGGCGTCGAACGGCGGGAACGTTTCATGCTCCGCCGCAGGCACCGCGGTGCCCGCATGCGTATCGCCCTCGGCCGCGGCCGGCGCTGTTTCTTGCGCATAGGCAGATGTCACGAACATCTCATTCCCCTGTCCATGGAACGGGGCCGCACCATGCGGCCCCTTTCGTCAGCTCTGGCTCTTACTTGAAGACCAGGAGCAGGGCGATCAGGAGCGAGAAGATGCCCAGAGCTTCGGTCACGGCGAAGCCGAAGATCAGGCGGCCGAACTGGCCATCAGCAGCCGACGGGTTGCGCAGGGCGCCCGAGAGGTAGCTGCCGAAGATGTTGCCGAGGCCGATGCCCGCGCCGCCCATGCCGATGCAGGCGATGCCAGCGCCGATAGCAGCTGCTGCAGTTGCGTCCATTTCAAAACTCCTGTGTTTAGCTTGTTCGTTGCAGTTGGTACGTTGGGTATGCTGGCGCCGGGGCGCCGGTAAAATCGATCAGTGGCTCGGATGCAGAGCGTCGTTCAGATACATGCAGGTCAGCACAGCGAACACATAGGCCTGCAGGAAGGCGACCAGCAATTCGAGCGCGGAGAGCGCAACAGCCATGGCAAGCGGCAGCACCGAGCCGGCGATGCCCAGGGCGCCGAACGCGCTGAGGCTGACGACGAAGCCCGAGAACACTTTCAGCGTGATGTGGCCGGCCAGCATGTTGGCGAAAAGACGAACAGAGAGGCTGACGGGCCGCGAAACGAAAGAGATGATTTCGATCGCCACCACCAGCGGCAGAAGATAGCCGGGCACGCCCTGCGGAACGAACAGCTTGAGGAAGCCGAAGCCATGCTTGGCAAAGCCGTAGACGAGAACGGTGCCGATAACCAGGATGGCCAGCGTGAAGGTGACGATGATGTGGCTGGTGACGGTGAAGAAATAGGGGAAGAGGCCGATCAGGTTGGCGACCAGCACGAACATGAACAGCGAAAACACCAGCGGGAAGAACTGCATGCCCTGCTTGCCGGCGGCATCGCGCAGCATGTTGCCGACGAATTCATAGGCCATTTCGGACACCGACTGCAGGCGGCCCGGAATGAGCGCGCGGCTGGCCGTGCTCATGTAAAGGAAGGCCGACGCAAGGACGATCGTCACGACCATGAACAGGGAGGAGTTGGTGAAAGAGATGTCGTAGCCGCCGATGTGAATCGGGATGATCGGATGGATCTGAAACTGGTGGATCGGATCGACCTTGTCAGCAGCCACTTTAAATCCCCGTCAAAGCCACAACCGGCTTCTTAAGTTCACTTTAGCGCCTTGCGGCGCCTCACTTCATTGCCTCGGCTCACGCGGCTTGCCGCCCCGGCCGAATTCCGATGCCAGTCCCGCCGAACGCAGGACATTGAGTATACCGGCGCCAAAGCCGAGCAACAGGCCGACGATCAACCCCCAGGGCGCTGTTCCCGCCAGGCGGTCGATGATCCAGCCCAACCCGACACCGACCACCACTCCGGCGATAAACTCGCTGGACAGTTTCAGCGCCTGACCGTAACCGGCCGCGGCTTTCGCTTCGTCTTTCCCCTCGAGCCGGTCCGTGCGTCTCGTCGCAAGCGATGCTTCGAGATCGCGCCGGCGGCGCTCAAGTTCGTCGTCGCGGATGGTGGCTTCTGGCTGCCTGCCGCGGCCGGTTTCTCCGGTTCCGTCTGGCCCGGTTTTGTCGGCCATCGCAACCCCCCTGCCCGGGCAGACGATTGCCGTCCGTCCGCTTCTAAAGTCGCCGGCAACATAGTTAGCGGGTCCGCGCCCGTCAAGCCACGGGCCGAACTTCGAAGTGATGTATTTTCAGTAGTTAAATCAATGGTTTATCGAGGTGCGACATCGTGCCCTTCACGCCCGCGTGAGGACTCGGCGCGAATCCGCGCGACAAGGCGCGTCAGCCGGGACGCGCCGGGAGCCGGACGAAGCATAGCCGGAGCCGTCGATTAGGCGGTTCGGTTCGAGCCGCCTAACGGCTCAGCTCCAGCCGCCACCATAGGTGCGATAGAAGATATGCAGGCCGATCCTGGTCATCTTGTGCATGGCGCGCGCCCAGCCCGGATGGACATAGTTGGCGTAATAATGCGTCGAGGAACCAACCTCGGGAATGAAGATCTTGCCGGCGGTCACCGCCATGGCAACCTCCTGCGCGGTCTTGTAGGAAGCCTGGTCGGTGATGCTCTTCTTCCTGCCGTCGCAGGCGAAGGAGAACTGGCAGCGGTTGAACCAGTTGTCGTTCTGGTAGACGACGCCGCAGATGGTCTTCGGATAGGCCGGATTGCGGACCCGGTTCAAGATCACCTGCGCGACCGCCGCCTGGCCGCGGACAGGCTCGCTGCGCGCCTCGAAATAGATGCCCTTGGCGAGGCAGGCCTGCTCGGGTTGGGAAAAGACGCTGGCCGGCAGCGGATTCTGCAGCCATGCGTGGTCGCCCTCGCCCATCGGCGGGATGAAGCGGCCATCGTTCGGATCGTCCTGAAGCAGCGCCTCGAAGGGTGAGGCCTTGGCATAGTCGGGCGCCGACTGGGCATAGGCGGTGGCAAGAATATCGGGCTTGTCGTTGTTGACGAGGGCGACAAGTGCCGCCGGCAGATCCGGGTCGGGCTTCTTGTCCTCGCGCAGATGGAAGGCCTGGGCGATCTGCACTTCCTTGCCCTTGATCCCGGGCTTGGCGAAGGTGAGCTTCAGCCCGCTGTCCATGCTGCGGCGAAGCAGCGAGGACGTACGCTCGAAAATCGAGCCGGCGCTGAAATTCTTGGGCGGCGTGACCGGCGAGACCTGGACGATGCGGCCCTTCTTGTCGGCGCGCATGACGCGATCCTCGTCGGGCGTCGCGCCCGTGGCGCTGCCCTTGCCGCGGAAGGCGACCGTGCCCACGCCCGGCAGGTTCACGCCGGAGCCGGAGATCGAGCCGGTGGCGGTGGTGTCAATGAAGGGCATTTCAGCGGCATGCACCGAGCCGGCGGCGGATTTCTCGATATAGGCGTTCCAGCGGGCGTTGGGCGCTTCCAGGCCGGAAATCAGGCTTGTCATGTCCTGATAGGCGACGACCGACGGAAAGCCGATCCAAATGCCGAGCCCGAGCACCAAAGGAGAAAGGAAGCAACGTCTTTTCGCAACGGCGGCGGCGGCGGCAAGCCGCATTGAAACGCGTCGATGCACTGAACTCTCCAGAACGCTACTGACCCCGGAGAGCCAAAATGAAGCATTAACCTTGATGCGGGGTTAACGACATTGATCATGTTCTTTTCATGTTTGTGGCAAAGCAGGCTTGCCGTTTTCGCGGCAAGAGCTCTTGTTTGACGCAATTGCGGGCGGAGGCTACGGCGAAGTCGCCGACCCCCCAACCGCCTCACACTTTTCCTGGAATTGCTCCAGGCGGCGACGAATCAGGCCTGGCGCAGGAAGATCGGCCAGGCGACCGCCGCGCAAATCGCCGCGGCCAGCCAGACGCCCTGCCATGCGAAGAACACCAGCAGCCACGGAATGGCGATCGGCACAAGGCAGAAGCCGATGAAGACGAAGCTGTTGGCAAGGCTGAGCGCGGTGCCGACATGGCCAGCGCCGGCAAGCGTGGCAAGCTCGGTATAGGCGACACCATGCCAGGCGGAGACGGATATGCCGGCGACGACCACCATCAGTGGAAGCAACGGCACCAGCGCCGGGAGTCCAGCGGTGCCGATCACCAGCAGCCAAAGCACCAGGAAGGCCAGCGCGCTCGACGCGCTGCAGAATTTCAGGAACGGACGGCGGTTGCCGTGACGGTCGGTGAAGCGCCCGCTCCAGACACGCATCACCATGGCGCCGGTCTGCACGGCGGCGAGGCTGGCGCTGGTGACCCAGGTACCCATGCCGGCAAAGTCATGCAGGAAGACCGACGCGAAGGTCAGCACCGCGACCTGCGGAAAGCAGAGCAGGCCGATCGCGGTCGAGATGCGCCAGACTTCGATGTTGCGCAAGGGCGCGGGGCCGCTTGTCGCTGCGGCGTGAGCGCCGGTTTCCGCCGGTGGTTCGTGCAGCCAGCGCCAGGCAAAATAGGCCGAGAGAGCGGAGACGACTGCCAGCAGGCCGAAGACCGCGGTGAAGCCCAAAGCCAGCGCAAGCGAAGGCAGAACGAGCGCGCCCAGCCCACCGCCGAGCGGCACCGCCGTCTGCCTGATGCTCATGGCAAAGCCGCGTTCGCCCTCACCGAACCAGCCCATGATGGCGCGGCCGCTGGAGCCGTTGACGCTGCCGCCGAGCAGGCCGGCGACGAGCAGGCTCGCCGAAAGCAGCGTGACGCTGGGAACGGAGAGCTTCGTCGGCACGACGAGCATTGCCATGAGGAACAGCCATGCCGCCGTCGCGCCAAGCCCGGTCAACAGCACGCGGCGGTCGCCCCAGCGGTCGGTGAGCACGCCCCAAGGCAGTTCGCTCAGCGCCACGCCGAGACCGAGTAGCCCGAGCGCGAGGCCGAGTTCGGCATTGCCGAGATGATAACCCTGGCGCATCACCACCGCGGTGGCCGGAATGCCGGAGAAGGTGGCGGAGAAGCCGGCATTGGCAGCGACGCCGATGCCCAGCACTTTCCAGCGATGATTTGGTCCGAAGGTACGGCGAGCAGGGTTGGCGGCAATGTTCCCCGCGGCCGGCTGGCAGTCGTTTCGTGTGACGATGGCGGACATGATTCCATTCCCGTAGTGGCCGCTGACGGCTTGACGGACGGAAGGTAGCGCCATAGCTTCATTCATAAAATCAGGAAGTTTTTGATCAACAATCCTGAAAATCAGGACGATATCATGCGCCGCGTCACATTCGACCTCGATGTCCTCAGAACATTCGTCACCGGCATGGAATTGGGCAGCTTCGCCAAGGCGGCCGAACGGCTGGGACGCTCGACTTCCGCCGTAAGCGCGCAATTGAAGAAGCTGGAAGAACAGGCGGCAACGCCGGTCTTCCGCAAGGCCGGGCGCGGCCTGGCGCTCACCGAAGCCGGCGAAACCATGCTCGGCTATGCGCGGCGGCTGATCGAGCTCAACGACGAGGCGGCTGCCGCCATCCGCGACGTCGAGCTGGAAGGCTGGGTGCGGCTTGGCCTCCAGGAGGATTTCGGCGAGGCCGTGCTGCCCGGCGTGCTCGGCCGCTTCGCCCGCGCGCATCCCAAGGTTCGCATCGAGGCACGGATCGGACGCAGCCACGAACTTGCCGAGCGTGTCCTTTCCGGCAATCTCGACATCGCGCTCGCCTGGCATGACGGCACGACGCTGCCCTACAGCCGGCATGTCGCCGACGTGCAGGCACGCTGGATCGGCCCGGCGAAGCCGATCGAGGCAGGTCCGCGCAATGGCGAGCCGCTGCCGCTGGTGGTGTTCGAGGCGCCCTGCCTGCTGCGCACGGTCGCGACCGAAACGCTCGACCGCGCCGGTCTCGCCTGGCGCATGGCCTTCTCGAGCCCCAGCCTCGGCGGCATCTGGGCGGCGGTGGCGGCAGGACTTGGCCTGACGATCCGCACCGATATCGGCCTGCCCGCCAATGTCAGGGCGCTCGCGCCGGGAGTCCTCGATTTGCCGGCCCTGCCGACGATGGCGTTGCATCTGCACCAGAAGGACGCCGAGCTCGATCCGGTGGCGGCGCGGCTGGCGGAGATACTGCTGCAGGCGGTGGTGGAGACGCTGCCCGAGGGGGCGGAGATGAAAGAGAGGCTGCGAGAGGTCGCTTAGCCTCCTCGCCGACGCCCTTCGACTTCGTCATTCTATGGCGAAGCAAGGAGCGAAGCGACGCGCGCAGACCATAGAATCCATGCCGTTACCTCGCGCAAATAATGCAGCGGAGCAGAATTCTGCACCGTAGCGACGCTCCTAAGTCACGGAATGGATCCTCGGGTCTGCGCGCGTCGCTTCGCTCCTTGCTTCGCCCGTGGATGACGACTGGAGAGGATTGGCGCAAACGGCTAAGCCTCAGCGCTTCTTCGCCCTGCCCGCGAACGGATTGTCCGAGGTGCGCAGCGCCATGCGGATCGGCACACCGGGTATGTCGAAGGCCTCGCGCAGGCTGTTGGTCAGATAGCGGACGTAGGATTGCGGCATCGCGTCCGGCCTCGAGCAGGAGACGACGAAACCCGGCGGGCGGGTCTTGGCCTGCGTGACATATTTGACCTTCAGCCGGCGGCCGGCGACGGCGGGCGGCGGATGATGCGCCAGGATGCCTTCCAGCCAGCGGTTGAGCTTGCCGGTGGAGACGCGGCTGTTCCAGACCTTGTGCGTCTTGATGACGCTGTCCATCAGCCGGTCGAGACCGCGGCCGGTCTCGGCCGAAACCGTCACCGCCTGGATGCCGCGCACCTGCGGCAACAGCCGCTCGGTCTTTTCGCGCAGCTCGGCCAAAAGCTCCTGCGGATTGTCGATCAGGTCCCATTTGTTGAAGGCGATCACCGGCGCGCGGCCCTCGCGGATGATGAGGTCTGCGAGCTGCAGGTCCTGCTTCTCGAAGGGAATTGTGGCGTCGAGCACGATGATGACGATCTCGGCAAAGCGGATGGCGCGCAGGCCGTCCTGCACCGACATCACTTCCAGCTTTTCGTGGATCCTGGCCTTGCGGCGCATGCCGGCGGTATCGAACAGTTTTATGTGGCGACCGCGCCAGTCCCAGTCGACCGAGATCGAATCGCGCGTGATGCCGGCTTCCGGACCGGTGAGCAGCCGCTCTTCGCCGATCAGCGCATTGATCAGTGTCGACTTGCCGGCATTGGGGCGGCCAATGACGGCGATGCGCAGCGGCTTGGTGTCGTCATAGGCGGGTTCGGCATCCGGATCGGCGACGTCCTCGCCGATCAGCACCTCGCTGGCGGCGATCTCGTCGCCCGCCTCGTCCTCGTCCTCGCCGAAGGCGCGTTCCTCGCCGAGCGCGGCGATCACCGCGTCGCGCAGGTCGGGCAGGCCCTGGCCGTGCTCGGCCGAGACCGGGATCGGCTCGCCGAGGCCGAGTTCCCAAGCCTCCAGCATCCCCCCTTGAGCGCCGCGCGCCTCGGCCTTGTTGGCGACCAGCACCACCGGCTTGCCGGATTTGCGCACCACGTCGGCGAAGGTGCGGTCGTCCGGCATCAGGCCGGACTTGGCATCGACGGTGAAGAAGATGAGGTCGGCTTCGCGGATGGCGATTTCGGTCTGCTGGCGCATGCGGCCGGGCAGCGTCGAAGCCGCCGCGTCCTCGAAGCCGGCGGTGTCGATGACGTCGAAATAGAGATCGTAGAGCTTGGCGGCATGCACACGCCGGTCGCGCGTCACGCCCGGCGTGTCGTCGACAAGCGCCAGCTTCCTTCCGACCAGCCGATTGAAAAGAGTCGATTTGCCGACGTTAGGCCGGCCGATGATGGCGACTTTGAAACCCATCTAAGGTCACGACGCGTTGCCCGACCCGCGGATCAGCTCGGACATAAGTTGCGCCCGCTGGCGCACATTGCGCGGGGCGCCGTCATCCGAAGAGATCTGGTCGAACAGTTTGAGAGCATCCGCGGCCTTGCCGTCCTTCCAGGCGGCAAGGCCGAGCGCTTCGCGCGCCGAATGGCGCAGCGGATTGGAGTCGGCGGTGAGCGCCTCGACCCGGCTGGAAACATCGGCGTAGGAGCCGTGGTCCACGAGCAGCAGCGCTGCCCTGAGCCTCGCCATGTCGCGGATGCCGGCGGGAATGGCGTTGTCGGCCGCGACCTCGTCGAAATCCTTGACCGCGCCGTCGACGTCGCCCTTGTCGGCCTTGACGGTCGCGGCGCGCATGCGGGCGAGCAACGGATAGGCGCCGTAACCATCCTTCTCCAGCTGGTCGAGCGCGGCGATCGCCTCGTCGTTCTTGCCGTCATTGGCGAGCTTCAACGCCGCCGAGAAGGCGTCGCCCGAACGGTTGGCGCGGGTCTCGTCCCAATAGCGGTAGCCAACGACGGCGGCAGTACCCAGCACGACCAGGATGGCGATGCCGAGAATGGCCGGGCCAAAACGATCCCACAGCGCATGCGCCTGCTCGCGACGAATCTCTTCGTTGACTTCGCGGATAAAACTGTCGTCCGACATTAATCAAAACCATTGCAGCCCCGGTTGGGGCGCTTCTTGTGCCCGCGTTTTAGCGAAATTTCGCCGGCATGGAAGGGGGCCGGCCGGAAAATCGGTGCAGAGCGCCTGCGCCCACAAGGCTCGCCTGAACGCACCCACGCCACATTTGCCCGATAGCCGGCTTCAGATCAGCCGAGGGGCTCCTGCCAGAAGTTTGCCAATGCTTCGTTCCTACCGCGTCCTTGCGTTCGGTCTCGCCGCGCTTGCCTGCGCCAGCTCAGCCTTCGCCGATCCGCCGAAATCGCCAGCCGTTTCGCCTGCCAGGCCCAAGCAGGTCGTGCTGATCTCGTTCGATGCCGCACGCGATATCTCGCAATGGGAGCGCAGCCGGGCGCTGGCAAAGCGCACGGGCGCGCATTTCACCTATTTCCTGTCCTGCGTCTTCCTGCTCTCGCCGGAAACACGGCAGTACTATGCCGGCCCCGGCAAGGCCGCCGGCAAATCCAATGTCGGCTTCGGCGCCTCGAAACAGGACGTCGCCGAGCGGCTGGAACAGGTCAGGCTCGCGGCCGCCGAGGGCCACGACATCGGCAGCCATGCCTGCGGCCATTTCGACGGCAAGGCGTGGAGCAAGGCCGACTGGCTGGCCGAATTCGCCTCCGCCCGGCGCATCTTCGAAAACGCCTATGCGATCAACGGCATCCCGGAGCCGGCCGACTGGCACGATTTCGCGCATCATGCCCTGGTCGGGTTTCGCGCGCCCTATCTTTCAACCGGCGCCGCGCTTTACGAGGCGCTGCCCGAAGCCGGCTTCCAATATGACGCAAGCGGCGTTTCGGACGGCCCCGACCTGCCGCCAACCAGGAACGGCATAACCCATTTCGCCCTGCCGCTTGTCCCGGAAGGACCGAAGGCGAAACCGGTGGTCGCCATGGACTACAATCTCTATGTCCGCCACTCGGGCGGCACCGAGAAGCCGGCGATGGCGGACGAATTCGCCGAACGCGCCTATCAGGCGTTCCACGCCGCTTTCGAAGCTGAGTACAACGGCAAGGGCCTGCCGCTGGAGCTCGGCTTCCACTTCACGCTGATGAACAACGGCGCGTATTGGAACGCGCTGGAGCGCTTCGCCGGGGAAGTCTGTGTGATGTCGCAAGTCGAGTGCATCAGTTTTCGCGACTATGTCGCGCGGCAGCGCGCCGGCCAGGCGCAAGCAACCGTGGGCGGCTGACTGGACGTAGGCGCGCTCCAAAGCGTTTCACCGTTTCACCGAAACGGCGAACCGCTTTATCTCTTTGTTTTGACGCAATTCCGGACGGAAAACCGCTCACACTTTTCCTGGAATTGCTCTAACTTGCCGGCTGATCTTCCGGACGCATGCCAGCTTGCTCGCGTTCTAGATAATGCTGATCGACAACCGGCAGTTGCTCGCCTTGCAGCGTCGCCTCGAAGGCACGCAAACGTTTGTGCACCGACTGCAGTTCGACAATCGTCGACCAGGAATTCAGTAGGAATTGCAGGGAATTCGTCACCTTGCCGAACGCGTTCGATATCTGGTTCAGGGCGCCGAACGTGATCTTATGCGCGACCAGCGACGGCCCCAAGATGAGCAACGAGAAGATGCCGTCAGCCTGCAGGTAGGTGTAACGAACAACATTGAAATAGATATAGTGGAAATATAGCTTGAAATAATTTTGTCGGACATTGGCGAACAATTGTGCCGTCGTCGCCGGCTGAGCCCGGTCGGCATGATCTTCGCCGTAGACGAGTTCCTTGCGATAGGCTGCCTCGACACGCTGGTTGCGGAACTGCAGGCCCGGCAGCTTGAGACCCGCCACCATGACGGAGATCGTCCCGAACAAACACCAGCCCAATGCGGCAACGACCAAAGGCTGCGGGACCGCGCCGATGATCGGCAGTTCGGTAATATGGGCCTGCAATTGAATCAGAACCGGCAGAAAGGCTATGAGGGTCATGATCGACTGAACGAAGGTCGAGCCAAGGTCCTCCATAATCTGCGAAAAGCGCATCGTGTCTTCCTGGATGCGCTGCGAGGCGCCTTCGATGTGGCGCAACCGGCCCCAATTCGTCACGAAGTAATCGTTCATCGCGGTGCGCCAGCGGAAGATCCAGTGGCTGACGATGAAGGCGTTGATTACCTGCACGTTCATGCCGACCAGCGCCAGCCAGGAGAAATCGGCCAATCCTATGTAGAATTCCGAGTCGGTCGATTTCCCCGTGCCCGACATCAGGCCCTGCACGTAGTCGAAGAACGGACCATACCAATTGTTGATGGCGACGCTGACCTGAACGTTGAAATAGATGAAGAACAGGATGACAGCGGTCATCAGGATCGACCAGTTCTGCCATGGATGCGGGGCGTACCAGCTCCAGAATGCATAGAAGACCGCCACGCAGGCCACGAAGTAGATATAGAACCACAGGAACGGCTTCGACCACAGGACCGCGATGCCGATGATGGTCGGGATGTCCGCCGCGGCCGGCGGGAGGCCGAAGACCGAGCCCAATTGTTCTCCCCCGAAAAACCAGAACAGGATTGCGGCAAGGCTCCAGACGGCGGCCGAGGTGAAGAAGAGCTTCGGCTGCGGGAAGAAAGATACGAACACTGTGGCTGGTTTCCTCGGTCTGACCGCAAATCAGCGGCGTTGCTGTTCGGCGGGCATAAAGTCACACATTAGTGGGAAAGAAAATGCCCTGCCCGATGCCCGGCACCAAGCAAGACCACCAATCATGGCGATTTTGGCGCAGCCGACCAGGCGATGACGCCGGAGGCCAACAGTGCCGCCGCCGCCATGATCGAGGCAAGCACATAATTGCCCGAAGCCTGGGCGAGCAGGCCGGCGGCGACCGGACCGATAATCTGGCCGAGACCGAAGGCCGCCGTCATCACCGCGAAGATGCGGCGCGGCGCCTGCGGTGCCAGTTGTCTGCCCATCTGTATCCCCAATGCCGTGATGGCGATGAAAGTGCCGCCGAGCAGGACGCCGGCGATCAGCGGTCCAGCGGGGCCTTTGACGATGACGCTGGCGGTGACGCCGACCACTTCGATCAGGCAGGTAATCGCATAAGCGGCGTAGAGCCCTGTCCGGCCGGCAAGCTTCTGCCAGAGCCAGGTCGAGGGGAAGCCGGCAAGGCCGGCGATCATCCAGACGGTGGCCTCGAAGACGCGCCCGCCGCCGCCCTGGCGAACGATGGCGACCAGGAAGGTGGCCGTCACCACATAGCCGAAGCCGAATAGCCCGTAGGCGATGATCACCTTGACCAGGGACCGGTCCTTCGGCAGCGCCGGCTCGCGCCCGTCAACGCCATTGGCCGGCGTGGCGGAGCCGGCGAGCAGCGCGACGACGAGCAGGCCAGCCGCCGAAAGCGCTCCGGACCAAAGCCATCCGGCGGCCCAGCCTGCATGTTCGGAGACGAGAATCGCCAGGAGCGCGGAGGACGCGGCTATGCCAAGGCCTACGCCGCCGAAATGCAGCGCCTGCAAGTCGCCGCGGCCGGCCGCGGCAAGATGGCTGAAGACGATCGATGCCATGAACACCATGACGAAGGCGCTGGCGAGGCCGGCGAGGAAGCGGATGACGAGGAAGGCGGCCATCGTCTCGTTGAGCCCCATGAGCCCCGCGAGCACGGCGCTGGCGGCGAGGCTCACGAACATCAACAGGCGCTCGCGGCCGTGCGCCCAGCCGCCAGCCGCGGCAAGCGCGCCGACCAGATAGCCGACATAGTTGGCGGAGGCGATCCAGCCGGCATCGGCCGGCGTCAGATGCAACTCCTCCATCATGCCGGGCAGGATCGGCGTATAGACGAAGCGGCCGATACCCATGGCGACGGCGAGCGCGACCGTGCCGGCAATGGCTAGGCGCAAGGGAGATGGCGAGGCGGCGTTCATTGCGGCGCAACATAAGTGCGCGCGCGAGCGAAACAATGCGCTTGTGTTGGGCCAGTTGGGCTCAGGCGGCCTTCAGCGGCAGGCCGTCTCGTAGGCCGTGCGACCGGCCGTCAGCCGGAACGGCATATCGCCAAGCTCGCGCTCCGACATGGTATCGAGCACGGGATGCGACAGCGGATCGACGACCCAGTGGGCGACCTCGCCGTCATCGGGCCGAACCTGTCTTGGCTCGGCGCCGGAAAGCCCCTTCAGCAAAGATAAAATCTTCATCGGATTGCCTCCAAGCTCAGGCCTACGCCCAATAAAATCCGCCTTTTTGCATCAGGTTTCAATTGAGATTTCACTCTGTTCACTTTAGAAAAACTGAATGGCTATGCTGAACCGCGTCCATCTCAACGGCCTGCGCGCCGTGGAAACCGTCGCCCGCCTGGGATCTCTTGCCGCGGCGGCGGCCGAATTGAATGTCTCGACCAGCGCCGTCAGCCAGCAGGTCAAACGCACGGAAAGGCAGCTTGGCCAGGCGCTGTTCGAACGGACGCCAGGCGGGCTCGTGCCGACGGAATTCGGCGCCGCCTTCACGATGCGGCTCAGCTCCGGCTTTCGCGAGCTCGCGCAAGCGGTGGCGCTGGCCGACGAGGCCAACGAGTGCACGCTGGTCGTTTCCGTGGCGCCGGCCTTCGCCTCGAAATGGCTGCTGCCCAGGTTGTCGCGGCACTTCGCCCGCCATCCGAATGTGCTGCTACGCATCGACGCCTCGGCCAGGGTCGCCGATCTCGACCGCTCCGATATCGATATCGCCATCCGGCTCGGCGACGGGAAATGGCCAGGCGGGCGGGCCGAGCTTCTGCTTGCCCAGGAAGTGTTTCCGGTCTGCGCGCCGTCGATCGCGGCCAGGCTGAAGTCGATCGGCGATCTGGCCCAGACCTGCGCGATCACCGACGAGCGGGCGATGTTCAGCTGGGACGGCTGGTTCGAGGCGGCCGGCGTCGAGCCGGTCACCTTCCTCAAGGGCGCGCGCTTCACCGATCCGATGCTTTGCCTGGAATCGGCGATCGCCGGCCACGGCGTGATGCTTGCCTGGCAACTGCTCACCGCCGACGCGCTGGCCGACGGCCGGCTGGTCGCGCCCTTCGGCATCAGGGCCGAGAGCGGGCTTGGCTACTGGCTGGTCACCTCGGCCACGAAGAGCGAGAGCCGCAAGGTGCGTGACTTCAAGATCTGGATCCGCGAGGAGATCGAGGCGACCATGGCGCAATTCCGCGCGTTGGAAAGCGCGGCCTGACCCAGTCGATCACGGTGGAAAGGCCAACCTCGCCGGTCTATGTTGGAATCAGACCCCAACAAATGGCAGGCACGATCATGACTACACATTCGCGCGGCGTCTCGGCAAGCATCGACCCGGTGAAGCTCGACAGGCTGGCGGAAGTCGCCATCAAGGTCGGGCTGCAGCTGCAGCCCGGACAGGATTTGGTGCTGACTTCGTCGATCGCGGCGCTGCCGCTGACCCGCCGCATCGTCGAGCATGCCTACAAGGCGGGCGCCGGACTGGTGACGCCAATCTTCAACGACGACGAGATCACGCTGGCGCGCTTCCGCTACGGCGCCGATGCCGGTTTCGACCGCGCCGCCGGGTGGCTCTACGAAGGCATGGCGAAAGCCTTCGCCAACAATGCCGCGCGGCTTGCGGTGCGCGGCGAGGACCCGTCGCTGCTGTCGGCGCAGGATCCGGCCAAAGTGGCGCGCGCCAACAAGGCGAATTCAATGGCCTACCAGCCGGCGCTGGAGAAGATCACCGGCTTCGACATCAACTGGAACATCGTCGCCTATCCCGATCTAGCCTGGGCCAAACAGGTGTTTCCGGGCGAGCCCGACGACGTCGCAGTGGTCAAGCTCGCCGATGCCATCTTCTCGGCCTCGCGGGTCGACGTCGAGGATCCGATCGGCAACTGGAAGGCGCACAATGCAGCCTTGGCCGAGCGCACGAAATGGCTGAACGAGCATAATTTCCATGCGCTGCATTTCACCGGACCGGGCACCGACCTGACTATCGGGCTGGCGGACGGCCATGAGTGGATGGGCGGCGCCTCGACGGCGAAGAACGGCATAACCTGCAATCCGAACATCCCGACCGAGGAAGTCTTCACCACGCCGCATGCAAGGCGCGTCGAAGGCCATGTCTCCTCGACCAAGCCGCTGTCCTATCAAGGCACGCTGATCGACGATATCTCGGTGCGTTTCGAGGGCGGGCGGATCGTCGAGGCCAAGGCATCGAAGGGCGAGGACGTGCTAAAGAAGGTGCTCGACACGGACGAGGGAGCGCGCCGTCTCGGCGAAGTGGCGCTGGTGCCGCATTCCTCGCCGATCTCGAAAAGCGGGCTGTTGTTCTTCAACACGCTGTTCGACGAGAACGCCGCCTGCCACATCGCGCTCGGGCAGTGCTATTCGAAATGCTTCGTCAACGGCGCTTCGCTCAGCCAGGCCGAGATCGCCGAGCGCGGCGGCAACAAGAGTTTCATCCACATCGACTGGATGATTGGCTCCGACAAGATCGACATCGACGGCGTGGCCAAGGACGGCAGCCGCGTGCCGGTGATGCGCAAGGGCGAGTGGGCCTGAGGAACTCTATTTTGCGCAATTCCGGACAGAAGGCTACGGCGAAGTCGCCGAGCCCAACCGCTGCACAGTTTTCCTGGAATTGCTTGTAAGGAGGCGCAATGGCCTTCGAGATTGCGGTGAAGCGCGTTTACGAGCCGCCCGAGAAGGCGGACGGCAAGCGCGTGCTGGTCGACCGAATCTGGCCGCGCGGCGTCAGCAAGAAGGACGCCGAACTGACGCTGTGGCTGAAGGAGATCGCGCCGAGCGACGAGCTGCGCAAATGGTTCGGGCACGAGCCGGAACGCTGGCCGGAGTTTCGGAAGCGGTACCGGGCCGAACTTGACGCAAACAAGGATGCGGTGGCGCAGCTGCATGGCCTTTTGCGTGAAGGCAAGGTGACGCTGCTCTTCGGCGCGCATGACGAGGCGCACAACAATGCGGTAGCGCTGGCGGAATATTTGGAAGCCCAAGCATAATTATCGCGACGTCGAGCCTATTTCCCGCCCACCGCCTCTTCGTAAACCTCCGGCTTGAACCCAACCAGCACCCGCTCACCCACCTCCAGCACCGGGCGCTTGATCATCGTCGGCCTGGCCAGCATCAGCTTCTTGGCCTTCTCCTCGTCGAGCGCCTGCTTGTCCGCTTCCGGCAGCTCGCGAAACGTAGTGCTGCCCTTGTTGAGCAGCTTTTCCCAACCGACCTTGCCGACCCAGCCGTTCAGCTTCTCCGCCTCGATCCCCTCGGCCCGATAATCATGGAAGCGATACGGAACGTCATGACTCTCCAGCCAGACGCGCGCCTTCTTGATCGTGTCGCAGGTGGTGATGCCGTACATGGTGATGGTCAAGACAGGCCTCGGTCGGTTGCGAATCTGAACAAAACCTAAGCCCACCGGAACGGCTTTGCCAGCGCTTCGCGATGGCCCGGTTTTGGCTCTTGCCAACACTAAGGTTTTTTCCTAAGTATCTTTCAAAATGTACGCGACCTAGTGCGAAGGGAATAGCCATGAGCCTTGAGACCGTCGGCCAAAGCGTGCCGCCCGTCGACGGCATTTTTCGCGCGCTTGCTGACCCGACGCGCCGGCGTGTCGTGGAGCGGCTGAACAGAAGCCCCGCCTCGGTGAGCGAGTTGGCGGAGCCCTTCGGCATGGCCCTGCCCTCCTTCGTCGAGCACCTCAAGGTGCTGGAAGGCTGCGGGCTGGTGCAGTCGCAAAAGGCCGGCCGCGTCAGGACCTATAGTCTCGCGCCCGAACCGCTGAAGCTTGCGGAAAGCTGGCTCGCCGAACAGCGCGCGCTGTGGGAGCGCCGCCTCGACCAGTTCGACGACTATGTGATGAGCCTCAAGGAGAGTGAGAAGTGAGCGATCCGTTCAAGCCGAACCCGAAACTGGACCTGACGCTGGAGCGTTTCCTCGACGCGCCGCGCGAACTCCTATGGCGCGCCTGGACGACGCCTGAGCACGTCAAGCAGTGGTTCACGCCGAAGCCGTGGATCATCACCGATTGCGAGATCGACCTCAGGCCCGGCGGTCTGTTCCGCACACGCATGCAGTCGCCCGACGGCAAGGAGGTGAGCGACCGCCATTGCTGCTATCTCGAGATCGTGCCGGACGAGCGGCTGGTGTGGACCGATGCGCTGCTGCCCGGCTACCGGCCGTCCGGCGAGCCCTTCATCACCGCGGTCATCGCCTTGACGCCCGAAGGCAAGGGCACGCGCTACACCGCCACCGCCATCCACCGCGACGAGGCGACGCGCAACAATCACGAAGAGATGGGTTTCTTCGACGGCTGGGGCACAGTGGCAGACCAGCTTGCGAACTATGTGAAGACGATTTGAGAGAACGGCACGGCGGCCGGACTATCATCCTGGCCGTCGTGTCTGTCTTCAAATCATGCAGCGAAAGGACGCGGGACGCCGCGAGCTAAATCGGCCTCAATAGTAGAAGCGCTCTTCGCTGATCTTGCCGTTCTTGACCGTGTAGAGGCCTACCTCGTCCATGGTGACGCGTTTGCCGGTCGACTTGGGCGTTATGTCGAAGGTGAAGCGCAAGGCGAACTGGTCGCCGTTGACATAGGGGCCTTCGATCGAGCCGCCGTGAACCTCATGGTTCGCTTCCCACCATTCGCCCTTCTGCTTGACGGCTTCCTTGCCGTTGCAGACGGCCATCGGCCCTTCCATCGCCTCGTAGCTGACGATGTCGTCGGCATTGTATTTCGCGGCAGCGCCGTGGCTGTCGCCCTGCTTGAGGAGTTCGGTGAAATCCTTGGCAATGTCGGCAGTGGTCATGATTTCCTCCCGGTTTGGACCAGACATCAAGTAGGGGACCGATTGTGCGCCTGCCACCGGGACGTTGCTCTGCAGGTGACAATTCGTGTCAGGATGGCGGTGCCGGTGCTGACGATAAAGGCGATTTGAGATGCTCACATGACAGCATGCGCGTCGTCCTGACCGTTCAGTTGCCAAGTACCGGGGAAATCGTATCTCCCCCCGTGGCTGTGGATCAGCGCGAAACTCCGCACGGTCCACCTGACGGGCTCGACGAGCCGCTCCGGTATCTTTGATACGCCATCTCTATCTCGAAGCAGTGTCACATGCGGCTCCAGCGAATTGGTTACGAAAGGCTGCAGCGGGCTGTCGTGAACTACGGCTGAGAGTTTGCGCCAGAAATCTTGCAGCGCCGGCGAATGATCGCCACTGCGAAGCACCAGCGCTCCACCGCCGAAAGCCAACAATCTGTCGAAACAAACGTCAAAGGCCGAGGCCCATCAAGGTTATGTGCGTCAGCTTGGCGGGAGTTAGCCAAGCCTTGAGTAGCCCATACTCCCGACAGTAACTCTCGCCTTGATCGGCTAGCAGGACATTTGTCGGCCCTTCGACCATGACTCCATAAAACAGACGCGGCTCTTTCAGCTGCCTCCGATTCTTGCTCGTCCTGAACTCGCGCCAGCCGAAATAAGTCTGGCCGGTGTCGTGCGTCCCGAATGTAAGCTCCTCGTTCATGGCTGATCCCTTTCGGATATCCTCCAAAAGGATCAACTTAGAACAAAACAGGAACATCTACAAGGGCGAATAGCATCCGCGTTCGATCGCCAGCCGCCGCACCAGCGCCAGCACTGTGTCGATGGTCGGCGTCGGCTGGCCGGTCAACCGCCCGAGCTCCTGCACGGCGGTGACCAACGCATCGATCTCCATCGGGCGGCTGCGTTCGAGGTCCTGCAGCATCGAGGTCTTGTGCTCGCCGATGTCGCCGGCGCCCTTGATGCGGCGGTCGACCGGGATGAGGAAGCGCACACCGAGGCTCTCGCCGATCGCCTGCGCCTCCAGCATCATCGCGCGCGCAACGGCGCGGGTTCCTTCGTCGGCGACGATCGCCGCAAGCGTGCTGCCGGTGAGCGCCGAGATCGGGTTGAAGGAGAGGTTGCCCCAGAGCTTTACCCAGATCTCCGAGCGGATGTCCTCGCGGACGGGCGCCTGCAGCCCTGCCTTGACCATTTCGCGCGCCAGCGCGGTGGTTCGCTCGCTCTTCTCACCTGACGGCTCTCCCAGCGAAAAGCGCGCGCCCTCGACATGACGGATCAGGCCGGGTGCATCCACCTCGACGGCCGGATAGACGACGGAGCCGATAACGCGCTCCGGCCCTATGCGCTCCCAGATCGCACCACCAGGATCGACCGCATCGAGCCGCGTGCCTTCGAGCGCGCCGCCCGCCTTATGGAAATACCACCAGGGCACGCCGTTCTGCATGGTGACGACGGCTGTCCCCTCACCCAGCAGCGGCGCGATCTGCTCAAGTGCCGGCGCCAGCGAATGCGCCTTCAGCGCCAGCACGACATAATCCTGCACGCCGAGTTCCTCGGCGTGCGCCGCCGCCTTCACCGGCGCCACCGTTTCCTTGCCGCCCTCGATCAGGCGAAGGCCATCGGCCTTGATGGCTTCCAGATGCGCGCCGCGTGCCACGACCGACAGATCGACAGAGCCGGCGATCGCCAACTTAGCGGCGAGATAGCCGCCAATGGCGCCGGCGCCGAAGATGGTGATGCGCATCAGCCGAGCCCGAGCTTTGCGGCAAGGCCGATGCGCTGCAGCTTGCCGGTCGCGCCTTTCGGGATCTCGTCCAGGATCACCACCTTGCGCGGCACCTTGAAATCGGCGAGCCGGGTCGCGGCAAAGCCGCGGATGTCGGCCTCGCTGGCGCTCTGGCCTTCGCGCAGCACGACGGCGGCGGCCACTTCCTCGCCAAGCTTGTCATGCGGCATGGCGAAGGTAACGACCTGCGCCACCGCCGGATGATCCATCAACACGCCGTCGACCTCGAGCGGCGAGATTTTTTCGCCGCCGCGATTGATGATCTCCTTCAGCCGGCCGGTGACGCGCAGATAGCGGTCCTCGTCGAGCACACCCTGGTCGCCGGTGTGGAACCAGCCATGCGCGAAGGCGCTGGCATTGGCGTCCGGGTTCTTCTCGTAACCAGCCGTGACGTTCGGGCCGCGAATGACGATCTCGCCGATCTCGCCGGCCTTGAGCAACCGCCCGTCCGGCGCCATGACGGCGACTTCGGGTCCGGCCGATGCGCCGACGCTGCCCGGCTTGCGCTGGCCAGGCGGCAAGCGGTTGGACGCCATCTGATGCGCGGCCTCGGTCATGCCGTAGGATTCGATCACCGGGCAGCCGAACGTCGCCTCAAGCTCCGCCATCACCTGCGCCGGGAGCGAAGCTGATGACGAGCGCACGAAGCGCAGCTTTGCCTCGGCGAGCTGCTCAGGATTGCGCGCCGCGCGCGGCAGGATCGCCTGATGCATGGTGGGCACGGCGGTGTACCAGCTGGGCTTGGCCTCGGACAGCCACTGGAAGAAACGCAGCGCGTTGAAGCCCGGCGTGCAAAACACGCTGCCGCCGGCCGCCAGCGATGACAGCACCGCGGCGATCAATCCGTGGATGTGGAACAAAGGCATGATGTTGAGGCAGCGGTCCGACGTCGTCAGGCCGAGCGTCGCGCCGATATGCGCCGCCGACGCAGCGAGATTGGCGTGGCTGAGCGGCACCAGTTTTGGACGCGAGGTCGTGCCGGAGGTGTGCAGAAGGAGCGCAATGTCGCCATCCCCGGCCAGTCCGGATACGACCGCCGGCCCAACCGGATCGCCCTCGATCGTGAAGACACCTGCCAAGGCGCCGCTAGGCACCACCAGCCGCAGCACGGGGATACCGAGGCGCTCGGCAACTTCGACCGCAGGCCCTTGTTCGTCCTTGCCGACAAGGATCGCCTTGACGCCTATATCGCTCAGATAGAAATCGAGCTCGTCGGCGCGATAGGCCGGATTGAGCGGCGCCGTGGATGCGGCAGCGGCGATCGCGATGAAGGCCGTCGCCATTTCCGGGCCGTTCGGCAGCACGATGGCGACCCGGTCGCCACGGCCGATGCCGAGCGCGTTGAGCCGCGCCGCGGTATCGCGGATCAGGAGGCGCAGCCCGCCATGCGAAAGGGCTGCCCGCTCGGGCGCGGCGATGGCCGGCGCATCCTCAGCGCCGGGTGCAAGGCGATGGGCAAGATCGGTGGCGTTTTCGCTGTTTGTCATGGTTTCAGACTATGTTTCGAACGATCGGCCGATGTCCAGCGCTGCTCAATATCCGAGCGCCAGGCCGTCCTTGCGCGGATCGGAGGCGCCGGTCAGCGTGCCCTTTTCCCAGTCGATCAGCACCGCCTGCCCGCCGCCCAACGGATGATCCGGTTCCACCACCTTATGGCCTCGCCGGCGCAGGCCCCCGATCGTCTCGGCACGCACGCTCCGCTCGGCCTCGACGACATCGTGGTTGTAGAAGACGCGCGCTGCATCCAGCGCCTGCTGCGGATCCATGCCGAAGTCGATCATGTTGGTCAAAAGATGCACATGGCCGAAAGGCTGGTAGCCGCCGCCCATGACACCGAAAGGCATCACGGCGCGGCCGTTTCTGGTCATCATCCCCGGCATGATGGTGTGCATCGGCCGCTTGCCCGGCGCTATTGCGTTCGGATGCTTCGGGTCGAGGCGGAAGCTGGAGCCGCGGTTTTGCAGGATCACGCCGGTCCTCGGGCCGACGACACCGCTGCCGAAGGAATAGTAGGTCGAGTTGATGAAGCTCACCGCGTTACGGTCGCGGTCGACGACGCTGATATAGACCGTGTCGCTGCCCGGCAGGTCGAGCCGCGGCAGATCGGTCATGGCGCGCTCGGGATCGACCGCCGCGCGCAGCCGGTCGGCATAGGTGCTGGAAAGCAGCGCGTTGACCGGCACGTCGACATGATCTTGATCGGCGAAAAATGCGTCGCGATCCTGGTAAGCCAGGCGGCCGGCCTCGATCTCGAGGTGCAGACGCTCGGCGCCGTCGGGATCGAGCTTGCCGAGATCAAAGCCGGAGAGAACGTTGAGCATCAGAAGCGCGGTCAGCCCCTGATTGTTCGGCGGCATCTGGTGGATGTCGTGGCCACGATAGGAGGTGCTGATCGCGGTCCTGTAATCGCCCTTGGTCGCGGCGAAGTCGTCCAGCGTGTGCAGCCCGCCGAGCGCGCGAAGCCGCCCGACGATGTCCTCGGCCACCGCGCCCTCATAGAAACCGGCGCGGCCTTTCTTGGCGATGACGCGCAACGTCTCCGCCAGCTCGGGCTGGCGGTGGATATCGCCGGCCTTTGGCGGCCTGCCGCCCGGCAGGAAGATGCGCGCCGCCACCTCGTCGGTCGACAGATCGGTTTCCGGATCAGCCCAGTCGAAGGCGACACGGTCGTGCACGACATAGCCGTTCTCGGCGTAATGAATGGCCGGCGCAAGGGCATCGGCTATGCCTTTGCGGCCGTGATCGTCCAGAAGACGGCACCAGGCGTCGACCGCGCCGGGAATTGTCACTGCATGCGGGCCCTGTTTCGGCAATTCGCTGAAGTCATGCTCGCGATACCAGTCGACCGTCGCGGCCCCGGGCGCACGGCCGGATCCGTTGAAGGCAAGCACGTTCCCCTCGCCCTTCGGACAATAGAGGACAAAACAGTCGCCGCCGATGCCGGTCGACTGCGGCTCGACCACCGCCTGCACGGCGGCCGCGCAAACGGCGGCGTCCATGGCGTTGCCGCCGGAGCGAAGCATGTCGATGGCGGCAAGCGTGGCGAGCGGATGCGAGGTCGCGGCCATCGCCTCGGTGGCACGGACCGGCGAGCGGCCTGGAAACTGGAAGTCACGCATGCGGTTGTCGGTATCCCTGTGTTCAACGTCCGCGGCCGAAAAGCTGGGCGGCGGACAACAAGACGATCGATAGCACGATCAGGCAAGTCGAAATGGCGGCGATCGTCGGATCGATCTGGTCGCGCAGCGCATTGAACATGCGGCGCGTCAAGGTCGTGGTCTCGCCGCCGGAGATGAACAGCGACACCACCACCTCGTCGAAGGACGTGATGAAGGCAAACAGCGCACCCGAGACGATCGAGAAGCGTATCTGCGGCATCGTCACCTGGAAGAAGGCGGAGAAGCGGCCGGCGCCGAGGCTGCGCGCGACCTTCTCCTGGTTCATGTCATAAGACCGCAAGCCCGAAAGCACGGTCAACACGACCAGCGGCAGCGCCTGCACGGTGTGGGCGATGACGAGGCCGGTCAGCGTGTTGTTGAGGCCGATGCGGGCATAGAGGAAAAAGGTGCCGATGCCGATCAGGATGACCGGGATGATCAGCGAGGCGGTGAGCAGCGCATTGATGGCGCCGGTCAGCCGCAGCGTGCGGGCGTTGATGGCGTAGGCGGCGGCGGTGCCGAGCAGCGTTGCCACGATCGCCGTCATCACCGCCACCTTGACCGACACGATGGTGGCGTCGCGCCATTCGACCGAGCCGAAATAGCTTTCATACCAGCGCAGCGACCATTCCTGCGGCGGGAACTGCAGGAGTGTCGAGCCGGAGAAGGACATGATGACGATGATCACCGACGGGGCGATCAGGAACAGCATGACGAGCCCGCCGAGCGCATAGAGCCAGAGGCGTTGCCGATGCGAGATGGGCAGGCTGTTTTCCATGCTCATCGCTGGCTCCAGACCCCGGTGGCGCGAGCGCCCAGCAGCCGCTGGAAGATCCCAAGCAGGGCCAGCGTCACGGCAAGCAGCACGACGCCGAGCGCCGCGCCCGCGCCCCAGTTGGAATAGAGGCTGGTGGTCTGCTCCATGCGCATGGCCCACATAATCACCTTGCCGCCGCCCATCAGCGCCGGGGTGACGAAGAAGCCGAGGCAAAGCACGAAGACGATGACCACGCCCGAGGCAAGGCCGGGCAGCGACAGCGGAAAGAAGACCTGCCGGAAGGTTGCCGCCGGGCTGGCGCCGAGATTCATGCCGGCGCGCAGGCAATCGACATCGATCGTCTTCATCGAGGCGTAGAGCGGCAGCACCAGGAACGGCAGCATGATGTGGGTCATGCCGATGACGACGCCGGCAAAATTGTTGGCGAGCGGCAGCGGCTGGCCGATGACGCCGAGATCGATCAGCCAGCTGTTGACCAGGCCCTTGCGCTGCAGGATGACCAACCAGGCATAGGTGCGCACCAGCACCGAGGTCCAGAACGGCAGGATGACGAAGATCAGGCAGATCGAGGCCGCGCGGCGTGGCAGTTGCGACAGCATATAGGCCAGAGGATAGCCGAACAGCACGCAGGCGCCGGTGACGACGAAGGCCACCTTGAAGGTGGTGGCGAAGGTCTTGATGTAGGACGCCTGCTCGAAGAAGCGCGCATAATTGGCCGCGCTGAGCTGACCGGTTTCGTCAAACAGCGAGAGCCAGAACAGCCAGCCGATCGGCACGATGATGACGGCGAAGACCAGAAGCAGCCCCGGCGACAAAAGTGCCAGCAGGCCACGCGATTCCCGCCGCGCGTCGGCGCGCAAAGCATCGGCGTTGAGGCCGCGATCGGGCCCGCGGGCAGGATCAATGCTTGCGAACCCGATGCTCATTGATCGGCCACCAGAACGACATCTTGTGCATCGATGCCGAGCGTTATCGGCTCGCCTGGCGCCGGCAATTTCGCCAGCACTTCGGGGCGGCAATAGTCGCGCAAAGTCACCTGCCGCCCATCCTTGAGCGTCGCGTAGCAGACGAAGCTGTCGCCCTGGTAGATGACGTCGCCGACAATTGCCGGCAGCGCGTTGACGTCGCCCGCCTGCTCCGCGCCGTCAATCAGGCGCAGCTTTTCCGGCCGCACCACCATCAAGTGCCGGCCGGCGGACGGTGCCGGGTCCTTCATGCGCAGCTTGCTTCCCTCATGCCAGACGCCGCCATTGCGGCACTCGACAGGAATGAAGCTGGACTCGCCGATGAAACCGGCAACGAACTTCGTCTTCGGCCTGGCGTAGAGCGCCTCGGGCTGATCGATCTGCTCGATGCGCCCGGCATTCATGACGGCAACGCGGTCCGACATGGTGATCGCCTCGCGCTGGTCGTGCGTGACATAGACCGTCGTCATGCCGAGCCGGCGATGCAGGTTGCGCAGCTCGATCTGCATGTGCTCGCGCAGGTTCTTGTCGAGCGCCGACAGCGGCTCGTCCATCAACACGATGCGCGGCTCGAAGACGATGGCGCGGGCCAAGGCAACTCGCTGGCGCTGGCCGCCGGAGAGCTGGTCGACACGGCGCTCGCCGAGGCCTTTCAACTGCACCAGGTCCAGCGCCCTCTCGACGCGTTCAGCTGTTTCAGCGGCTGATACCCGCCGTTGCTTCAGCGGAAAGGCGATGTTGTGGAAGACGTTCATATGCGGGAACAGCGCATAGTTCTGGAACACCATGCCGATGTTGCGCTTGTGCGGCGGCATGGTGATGATCTCCTCGCCGCCGACCTTGATGGAGCCGGCATTGGCCCGCACGAAACCGGCGAGGATCATCAGCAGCGTCGTCTTTCCCGAGCCGGACGGTCCGAGCAGCGTCAGGAATTCGCCCGCGGCGACGTCGAGGCCGAGATCGTGCAGGACCGACACGCCGCCGAAGCGCTTCTCGATACCGCTGATGCCGATGGGAAGCGCGGACTGCGCGAGAGACAAGAGCATCTCCTTCAACTCCGGATCATTTTTCGCGAGACGATGCGGAGCAGTGCCTCATCGGCACCGCTCCTATGCGATCGCTATTGCTGGATCAGGTTGTTGAACTTCTCGGTCGCCTCGACGAGGGTGTCGCGCCAGAATGCTGGATCCTGCAGCACCTGCTTCTTGACGTTCTCGGGCGCGGAGTTGATGTCCTTGATACGGTCCTGCGGGATCTTGCCGGTCTCGAAGGCCTTTTCGTTGGCCGGGCCGTTGTCGACATAGAGCGGCAGGTTGGCCTGAAGGTCGGGGCTGACGAACTTGGCCAGCGCCTTCATGGCGACGTCCTTGTTCTTCGAACCCTTCGGAATGACCATGCAGTCGGCGGTCAGCACGCCCTGGTCGAAGGAGAAGCTCACGGGCGCGCCTTCCTTCCTCAGCGTGCCGGCGCGGCCGTTCCAGATGCTCGCCATGTCGACCTCGCCGTCCTTGACGAGTTGCATGGCCTGCGCGCCCGAGGTCCACCAGGCATCGATATGGCCACGGACCTTGTCGACGGATTGCAGCGCGCCGTCGATGTCGACCGGATAGACCTTGTCGATCGGAATGCCCTTGGCCAAAGCCGCGACGCTCAGCGTTTCCGTCGCCTGACTACCGGAGAGGGCGCGGCGGCCGGGGAATTTTTCGACGTCCCAGAAATCGGCCCAGGTCTTCGGGCCTTTGTCGCCGAAGACATCGGTACGGTAGATCAGGACGACGGAGGTATAGGAGATGCCGACCCAGTCGTCATGCACGAGCTTCGGATTGATGCCGCTCTTGTCGATGACGTTGTAGTCGAGCTTCTCGAACAGGCCTTCCTTGGAGCCCCGCGCGCATTCGTCGGCGCCGAGCTCGGTGATGTCCCATTTGACGGCGTTGCCGCTGACCTGCAGGCGCACGTCGTCGAGGCCGTTGGTGGTGTCCTGCTTGATGGTGATGCCGAGATCCTTGGCCGTCGGATCGAAGAAGGCCTTGGTCTGCGCCTCCTGATAGGTGCCGCCCCACGAGGCGACAGTGATGGTGTCGGCGGCCGACGCCGGAACGGCGACCGAGGCCAGCAGCCCGGCAGCGGCCAAGCCTTGAATACAAAGTCTCTTCGTCATTTTCGCTTCTCCAACCGGTGTTCCCGTTATCGTTGATTTGGTATGCGAATTTGTATACAATTTGGAGTGTAATTTTTCGGAAGCCGATGTCAACATGGGACTTGCGTTTTTCGGCGGCGATGAAAAGAGCACGGCGTCGAGGGTTTGTTCCTATCGAAGCGGCCCTGTTTCAAGCAGGCGCTAAAAGGCACTAGACTGACGAATCCATGACTGACCGTTGGAGGCGGGACGCTTGAGCAAGGAAAGAAAGAACACGCTGCGCGACTCTGTTTTCGAGTCGCTGAAGGCGTTGATCATCACCGGGCAGATCCCGCCCGGCGGCCGCGTGACGGAAAATGAGATCGCCGAGCGTCTGAGGGTCAGCCGCACGCCGGTCCGCGAAGCCTTCAACCGGCTGGAGCGCGACGGCCTGGTGATCGGCCGTCCGCGCCAAGGCTATATCGTCGCCGAATTCAACCTGACCATGTTCCGCGAGGCCTTCGACATCCGCGAATTGCTCGACGGACGCGCGACCGAGCTGGCGGCCGCCAACGCGACCGCCGCCGACAAGGCGAAGCTGCGCGAGATGCTGGCCGAATGTGAGCGGCTGGCGGCGATCCCTGACCGCAGCACCAGGGAGAAGTTCGAGGAGTTGCAGGTCGGCATCGACCTGCACCGGATGATCGCCGAAATCAGCGGCAACGAGATGCTGCACGGCATGCTCTGCGGCATCCTCGACAAATGCCAGCAATATGTCTGGACCGAGCTTCTGTGGCTGGATGAATGGAAGCTCACCCGCGAGGAGCATACCGGCATCGTCGATGCGATCTGTGCCGGCGACGTCGCTCTGGCCGGCCAGCGCGCCCGCGCGCATGTGCGCGGCTCGCGCGAGAACATCCTGCGCCTGCTGCAGGCCAAATCCGACTATCAGGGATTTTTCGCCAAGGCGTCGTAGAGCCAGGCTCTCTGTCGCGTCAGCTCGCGAGCACAGGGCAGTTGGCGCCACGCCGCAGGCTGACATGCGCCACGTCGCCGACGCTGAATTGGAAGCCGTCCGCACGGCGCGGGGCGTCGATGACGATCGAGGTCCCCCGCCCGAGCTCGGCGTGAAGGCGTAGCGTTCGGCCATGGAAGACGATGCCGCTCACCCGCGCCGGCGCCGTGCCGTCGGCGGCTTCGGTGACAACGAGCAGATCCTCCGGACGCACGCCGATGGTGCGCATGTCGCCCGCGGCCGGCATCTCGCCGGTGTCGGAGACAGCCTCCAACGGCAGCTCGCCGGCGGCGAAGCGCAGGCGCTCGCCGTCGCGGCCGAGGAAGCGCGACTGCAACAGGTTCATCGTGCCGATGAAGCTGGCAACGAACTTGGTGGCGGGCCGATCGTAGAGCATGGCCGGCGGCGCGATCTGCTCGATACGGCCCTTGTTCATGACGACGATGCGATCGGAGATCGACAGCGCTTCGGTCTGGTCGTGGGTGACCATGACGAAGGTGGTGCCGAGACTTGATTGCAGCCGCTTCAGCTCGACCTGCATCTGCTCGCGCAGATGCGCGTCGAGCGCCGAAAGCGGCTCATCGAGAAGAAGCACGCGCGGCTCGCAGACGATGGCGCGGGCTAAAGCGACGCGCTGGCGCTGGCCGCCGGAGAGTTCCAGGATGCGGGCGCCGATCTTGTCGGCGAGCCCGACCATCTCAAGCGCCTCGCCGACACGCTTGGCCTGCTCGGTGCCGGACAGCTTTCGCAACGACAGGCCGAAGCCGACATTCTCGGCGACGTCCATATGCGGGAACAGCGCATAATCCTGGAAGACGGTGTTGACCGGCCGGTCGAAGGGCCTCAGGCCCGTGATGTCGCGGCCCTCGAGCAGGACGTTGCCGCCGGTCGGGCTCTCGAAGCCGGCGATGACGCGCAGGCTCGTCGTCTTGCCGCAACCGGAAGGCCCGAGCAAAGTGAGGAATTCGCCGGGAGCGATATCGAGATCGACGGCATCAAGGCCGACCACGCCGCCGGGAAAAACCTTCGAGACTTTCTGCAGCCGAACCAATGGTTCCCGCAATTCCGGACGGAAGGCTACGGCGAAGCTGCCGAGCCCAACCGCGTCGCTCTTTTCCTGGAATTGCTCTGAGGCGTCAGGCGCCATCGCGCACCTCGGACGGTTTTGTCGTGTTGACCCAGAGGATCTGGCAGCGCTCGGCGCCGGGGTTGCGGAAGGCATGCAGCAGTGTGCTCTTGAAGGCAAAACTGTCGCCGGCCTTCAGCACATAGGTGGTGGCGTCCACCACCAGCTCGACTTCCCCGGTTATCACCAAGCCGAATTCGTGGCCGGCATGGGCGTAGGCTTCCGCCGTGCCGCCGCCGGCCTCGACCGTTACCAGCATCCCGGTGAGCGTCGCCCCAGGCGGCGACAACAGCGCCTTGGCGATGCCCTCGGATTTGACCGGGATCGCGCGCCGCTTGTCGGCGCGCACGCAATAGAGGTCGTTGACCGCCTCGTTGCCATCGGCGATCAGCGCCGAAGGTTCGATGTCCAACGCCGCCGCCAGCGGCCAGATCACCTTGACGCGCAGCGAGGACATGCCGCGCTCGATCTGGCTGAGCGCGCCGATCGAGATGCCGGCCTTGGCGGCAAGCTCGGCCAATGAGAGCTTGCGCTCGAGCCGCAGCGCTCGCACGCGGCGGCCGACGCGGACGTCGGCCTCGTCCTTCGGTTTTTCGGCGGCTTCATCAAGTATGTCCATGCAATGGTCCTCGTTGTCTTCCCTTCTCCCCTTGTGGGAGAAGGTGGATCGGCGCGAAGCGCCGAGACGGATGAGGGGTGTTCCAGCGGAGTGAGACGTCAGCTTTCCCTGGAACACCCCTCATCCGGCCGCTGCGCGGCCACCGCCCGGCCTTTCGCAGGCTCAGGGCGTTCGAAGCTCGAAAAGCCAAGCAATTGGCTTTTCGTCCGCTAACGCGGACCGCTTCTCACCCCACAAGGGGAGAAGGCAAGATCAGCCTCACCCGCCTGCCTTCACCTTCTCGAACATCTTGGCCATATCGTCGTTCTGCTTCATCGGCCCGGTGAAGATGGTGCTCTTCAGCATCACGTCCGGATCCGCCGGCAGCTGCAGCTTGTCCAGTTCTTCCTTCGACACGTCGGCGAAGGCGGTACCGAGCGAGCTGCCATAGCCGTAAGACTGGATCAGGAACTTGCCCGAATCGGCATCGAGCCGGCTGTTGATGAAGTCATAGGCGAGATCGACGTTCTTGGCGTCCTTGAGCATGACGAAGCCGCAGGCCCAGGTCAGCATGCCTTCCTTCGGCTTCATGAACTCGACCGGCACGCCCTGCTTCTTGAGCGAGGTGGCGGACGCGTTCCAGGTCATGGCGGCGACCAGCTGGCCGCTTGCCAGCGCCTGCTCGACAGAGGTCATGTCGGTGGTGTAGCTCGACAGCAGCGGCCGCTGCTCGCGCAGTTTTTCGGCTACCTTGTCCATCTGCTCCGCAGTCATGTCGAACGGATTGACGCCTGCCAGAAGCGCCGCGACGATCGGCGTGTCGTGCACGGCGTCGATGGTCGCCATGCGGCCGGCATATTGCTTGTCCCACAGGAGGTTCCAGCTTGCCTCAGGGTTCTTCACCAGATCGGTGCGGTAGAGGATCGAGGTGTTGCCCCAGTCCCACGGCACCATCCACACCTTGCCGTCGCCGGCCTGGAGGTCGGGCAGGTTCTTGAACACCGGGAAGATCGAATCCCAGTTCTTGATACGCTTGGTGTCGATCGGCTGCAGCAGGCCTTCCTTGTTCCAGCGCGCCAGCTTGTCGTAGCAGGGATGCGCGATATCGGGACGGAAGCCGGCCTTGACCTTGGTGAAGGCATCGTCGTCATCGCCGAAGATCGTCGCCTCGACACCGTCGGGATGGGCGGTGAGGAAACTCTTGTTGAAGTCGGGCAATTCGTAGCCGGACCAGGTGAAGTATTGCAGCTTGTCGGCGGCCAGAGCGACGGTCGACGACAGCGCCAAAGCGAGCGCGGCAAGGCCGGCACGGGCCTTGTGTCCGGTGATCGATTTCAGGTGGAATGTCATTTTCGTTCTCCTCTTTCTTTGTTGTGGTTCAGGCTGGATTGCGGCGCGCGGCGCCGAGGCCGCGATGGCGCAGGATTTCGGCGCAGGCAGCGATGATGAAGGACACGGTCAGGATCACGGTTCCCAGCGCCATCACCGTCGGCAGCGAGCGCGGGAAGCGAAGCTGGCTCCAGATGTAGAGCGGCAGCGTCGGCTCGGTGCCGGCGAGGAAGAAGACGACGATGAACTCGTCGAAGGAAATCAGGAAGGAGAGCATGAAGGCCGACAGCACGGCCGGAAGGCTGAGCGGCAGCATGACGCGCCGGAACGTCGTCCAGTCGGAAGCGCCGAGATCGAGCGCCGCCTCGCGAATGGTTTTTGGAATAGCCGCGAGGCGGCTGCGCATCACCACGACCGTCGTCGGCAGCGCGACGAGGATATGGCCGAGCACGATGGAAACGCGCGACGGGCCGAGGCCGATGAGGTTGACCAGGATCAACAGCGAAATGCCGACGATGACCCCGGGGATCAGGATCGGCAGGCGGGCGATGGCGCTGATCGTGGCCGCCAGTGGCGAGCGGCCGTAAAGGTCCATGTAGGAAACGGTGATGCCGCAGAGCGTCGCGCCGGAGGCTGCGATGGCGCCGATGACGAGGCTGTTGGCCAAGGCGCCGGACAGCGCCGGATTGCCGTAGAGCGTGCGGTACCATTCGAGCGTGAAACCCTGCAGCGGAAACGCCGCCTGGATCGAGTCGTTGAAGGAAAACAGCGGAATGAGCAGCACCGGCAGATAGAGGAAGACGAGATAGCCAAGCACATAGAGGCCGAGCCAGCGGCCGCCTGCATTGGCATCGATACGGACGCTGCTCATGTGCGGCTGCCAAATCTGCGATCGGCGCCGCGCGCGACCAGGACGACGCACAGGATGACCAGCATGACGCAGACCGAAAGCGCGGCGCCGAACGGCCAGTCATTGGCCTTGCCGAACTGCGACTGGATCAGCGTGCCGATCATGGTGCTGGCCGGACCGCCGACCATGGCCGGCGTGACATAGTCGCCGACCGTCGGCACGAACACGACCAGCGCGGCTGCCAGCACGCCCGGCATGGAATTGGGCAGCACGACGCGGCGGAAGCTGGTGAAGGGCCGCGCCCCGAGATCGGACGCGGCTTCGAGCAGCGATTTCGGGATCGTGTCCAGCGCCACATAGATCGGCAGGATGGCGAAAGGCGCGTAGGCGTGGGCCAGCGTGACGACCACCGCGGCCGGCGTGTTGAGGAAGGCAAGTGTCGGCTCCGACCAGAGGCCGGTCTCGATGAAGGCCGAGTTCAACACGCCGTTGTAGGCAAGCACGATCTTCCAGGCGAAGACGCGCAGCAGATAGCTGGTCCAGAACGGCAGCGTGACCAGGAAGAGCAGCAGGTTGCGTCGGCGGCCGGCATGGAAGGCGAGATAGTAGGCGACGGGATAGGCGGTGACGACGGTGGCGAGCGTGACCAGGCCGGCAATGACCAGTGAGCGCAGCGTGACCGTCCAATAGAGCGGGTCGGTAGCGACCGTGACGAAATTCTCCGCCGTCAGCCCGACGCCAAGCAGCGAGTTGTCATTGCCCCGGAAGGCGAGGAACACCACCAGGCCAAGCGCAAACAGGATCAGGAAGAAGGTGACCAGCCCGCCCGGCAGCAGCATGGCGAAGCGGAACACCGGCGAGATGCGGTTTTCCGGCAATGGCCGTGTTGCAATGATGGTCGACATCTGGCTGTCCACCGATTTTTGAAATCGGCTAATGCTTTTTCATATTCATGAAACTGTCAAGCTGAATCGCTTGTGCGCTGCACGCGTTCGGCGTCAGCGCTCGAATGCGTCGAGCATCCGGTACCAGGCGATGGTCGCGGCGACGCCGACCTGGCGGAAAGCGTGGAACGGGATCGGCTTGATCGGCGACAGCGGGAACGGCAATTGCCTGGCATCACCGCTTGCGAGGTAGCTCGCCATGCGCTTGCCCAGCGCGCTCATCAGGCCGACACCCCTGCCCTGGCAGCCGACGACGGCGAGCAGCCCTTTTTCCGGCTCATGCAGATGCGGCAGGTGGTCCGGCGTCAGCGCCACGCGGCCGAACCAGCGCTTTTCGACGGCGAAGCCGGCAAGCGCCGGATAGAGGCGAATGAGCGCGCGTTCGAGATGCGCCCAGTCGGAAGCACTCGAAGGCAGCGCCATGCGGCCGCGCCCGCCCAGCACCATCCGGCCGTCGGGACTCCGGCGGTAGTAAACCAGGATGCGACGCGAATCGGAAACCGCTTGCCCGCCGGGCAGGATGCTCGCGGCAAGGTCAGCCGGCAGGGGCGCGGTGGCGATCTGGAAGGAATGCAGCGGCACGATGGTCTGCGCGAGACCGGGCAGCAGGCCGTCCGTATAGGCATTGGTGGCGAGCACGACCGACTTGGCGCGCAACTCGGTGCCGCCTTGGGTCGAAACCCGCCAGACGCCAGCCTCCTTGCTAAGCTTCACCACTCTTTGCCGCTCGGCGATCCCGGCGCCGGCGGCCGAGGCGACGCGGGCGAGTTCAAGCGTGTAGGACAGCGGATCGATGACCCCGGCGCGGCGGTCGAGCCAGCCTCCGAGATAGCCCCTGGCGCCGGTCATCGCCGCGATGCCGGCCCGGTCGAGCAGCTCGACATTGGCGCCGCGCGAGCGCCATTGCCGGTCGCGGCTCGCCGCCGCGGTCAAAGCGGTCTCGGTGTGCGCGGCCTGGATCCAGCCATTGCGCGTGAACGGCACGGCCAGCTTCTCGTCGCGGATCACATCGAATACCGCGTCCGCCGTCGAGGCGGCGAACTCGACCAGCGCTTCGCCGCGTTCCTTGCCGAAGTGCCTGAGCAGCCATTCAGGGTCGTATTTGAGGCCGGGGATGACCTGGCCGCCATTCAAGCCGGAAGCGCCCTGCCCTATCGCGCCGGCGTCAAGCACCTGAACCGAAAGGCCCGCGCGCGCCGCATGCAGCGCCGTCGACAATCCCATGATGCCGCCGCCAATGATGACGGCGTCGAGTGTGCCGCGGGCCGAGAGCTCGGATTGGAAGACCGGGGCTGCTTTGGGCTTTTGCCAGATCGGATCGGAAAAGGCTGCGGTCAAAGATCACCTGAGCGCTGGAGCGTCGTGAAAATTCTATTGTCGATTTCATGGATTTGAAAGAGCACATCGATGGGCCAGTTCGGCTGTGACTGTGTGACAGCACAGGCATGGTCATAAATGTTGCGTCTGGCGGGATAGACCTTTCCGCGAAATCGGGGAAAAGTGCCGCGCGCGAAAAATCGAGAGGAAGCATCGCCATGACCGATCCGACCCGCCTGCCCGCCGAGGGCCTTTTCGTCGGCCGCGCCAGAACCAGCGAAGCCTCCCATCCGCTGGTGGTCACGGTGCGCGATGGTCAGGTCATCGACATCACCTCGAGCGCGGCGCCCACGGTGCGCGACGTCTGCGAGTT
Source organism: Mesorhizobium sp. WSM4832 (assembly GCF_055811115.1). Classification (NCBI taxonomy): domain Bacteria; kingdom Pseudomonadati; phylum Pseudomonadota; class Alphaproteobacteria; order Hyphomicrobiales; family Phyllobacteriaceae; genus Mesorhizobium; species Mesorhizobium sp. WSM4832. The sequence goes on from NZ_JBVVQH010000005.1 coordinate 56,904, forward strand.
GAAGGATCCGGCCGGCTATCTGCGTTCGGCCAAGGGCAAGCCGATCGGCGCGCTCGCCGACATCGCGGCGAACAGTTTCGAGGCCAAGCGCGATCCGAAGAAGCCGGTCCTGCTGTCGCCCGTCGACCTGCAGGCGGTGAAGGCCTCCGGCGTCACCTTCGTGGTCAGCCTGCTGGAGCGCGTCATCGAGGAGCAGGCGCGTGGCTCGGCGGAAAAGGCCGACGCCATCCGCGCCGACATTGCCGGGCTGATCGGCCATGACCTGTCGAAGCTCAAGCCCGGCTCGCCGGAAGCGATGGAGATCAAAGCCAAGCTGATCCAGCGCGGGGCATGGTCGCAATATCTGGAAGTGGGCATCGGCCCGGACGCCGAGATCTTCACCAAATGCCAGCCGATGGCCTCGGTCGGCTTTGGCGCCGATGTCGGGCTGCATCCCGTCTCCACCTGGAACAATCCGGAACCAGAGATCGCCATGATCGCCGACAGCTCGGGCCGCATCGTCGGCGCGACGCTCGGCAACGACGTCAATCTGCGCGATGTCGAGGGACGTTCGGCGCTGCTGCTGGGCAAGGCCAAGGACAACAATGCTTCTGCTTCGCTCGGTCCGTTCATCCGTCTGTTCGACGAGACCTTTTCAATCGCCGACGTGAAGCGCGCCACGGTGCGGCTCAGCGTCGAGGGCGAGGATGGGTTCTCGCTGGAGGGCGCGAGCTCGATGGCGGAAATCAGCCGCTCGCCGGAAGAGCTGGTCAAGGCGGCGATGGGGCCGCACCACCAGTATCCTGACGGGCTGGCGCTCTATCTCGGCACCATGTTCGTGCCTTCGAAGGATCGTGGTGAGAAGGGCAAGGGCTTTACCCACAAGGTCGGCGACATCGTCACCATCTCGTCGGAAAAGCTCGGCGCACTCACCAACCGCGTGCGGCTGTCGCCGGATTGTCCGCACTGGACCTACGGCGCCAGTCACCTCATGCGCGACCTGGCCAAGGCGGATTTGATCTAGCGGGAAAAACGCAGCGATACAGAACGAGCGCGCTGGCGTTCCTTGGCACCGCCCCTCTGTCCCGCACATCTCGCAAACGCCTCGCCGAGGATAAACAACTCGCTTGCGAATATATCACGCAACTGATGCAATCTGATGGGATTGCTGATGGCGCGCGCGCCTGTGCCGACATCCATTGGCGATGGAGGCTTGCCACCGCCCGAAAAAGAGAATGCTCTAGACGTTCCGGTCAGCGCTGGCAGGAGATGCGGTCCACGGCCGCGTCGCGCTTGATCCAGGAGGAGAGTTTCAACATGGGAGGAAATCGAATGCTTTCGCGGCTAAGACTACTCGTGCTTGGCTTGATCGCGGCCATCGCCATTCCGGCTATGGCCGAGGCCAAGACGTTCTACTGGATTTCGCATGGCGGCCCGGCCGATCCGGTCTGGACCTACTTCCTGGCCGGCGCCAAGCAATGGGCGGCCGACACAGGCAGCAAGGTCAACACCTCGTTCCACAATGGCGATGTCGCGTCGCAGCAGGAGGCCGTTCGCGCCGCCATTTCGGCCAAGGCCGACGGCATCGTCACCACCAGCCCCGATCCGGGCAGCCTCGTCGAGATCGTCAAGGAAGCGCGCGCGGCCAACATTCCGATCATCAACTTCAACACGCCCGACCCGAAGGCCGACTTCAACGCCTATGTCGGCGGCGACAACGTCACCTTCGGCAAGCATTGGGCGCAGTACCTGGTCGACAAGGGTCTGGTGAAGAAGGGCGACTTCGTCTGGATGCCGGTCGAGATCCCCGGCGCCACCTACGGCGTGCAGGAAGAGGAAGGCATCAAGAGCGTGTTCGAGCCGGCCGGCATCACCTATGAGGTGACCGAGGCGACGCTCGATCAGGCCGAGGCGATCAACCGCATGGTCGACTACCTCACCGCGCACAAGGGCAAGGTGAAGGCGATCATCGGCCTCGGCGACCTCGTCACCGGCTCGATCAAGCGGGTGTTCGACCAGGCTGGCGTCAAGCCGGGCGAAATCCCGGTCGTCGGCTGGGGCAATTCGCTCGACACCACGCAGGAAGTGCTGAACGGCTACGTCAATGCCGGCCAGTGGCAGGATCCGCAGGCGACCAGCTATATCGCGCTGTCGATGGCCAACATGGCCGCCAGCGGCATCCCTCCGGGCTTCAACGTCATCACCGGCGCGCTCTACGAGAAGGACACCGCCGGCGTCTACGACAAGATCCTGTCCGGCAAGTAATCCCTGAACTCAAACGGTCGCGGCCTCACCGGTCGCGACCGCCTTTTTCCTGTCCCGCCGCGCCTGCCTTCACAGGCAGGCCGGCCCTCATGTCGCGGGTTCAATGGAAAACCGTTCCCTCATCCAACGCCTGATCGCGCGAGCGGAATTCGGTCCGCTGGTGCTGCTCATTGTCGAGCTGGCTGTCTTCTGGGGCATCAATCCCGATTTCCTGTCGCCGCAGAACATCTCCAACATCCTGGCCTTCACCGTCGAGCTCGGCCTGATCGCGCTGGCGATGACGCTGCTGATGACATCGGGCGAATTCGACCTGTCGGTCGGCTCGCTGTTCGGCTTCTCGCCGGTGCTGATGTGGACGCTCTACAACAGCGGCGCCACTTCGCTGGAATTAGGCCTGCTGATCGCGCTGGTGGTTGCCGGCTTCATCGGGCTGGTCAATGGCTGGTTCGTCACGCAGCTCAAGATCCCGTCCTTCCTGGTGACGCTCGGCATGCTGCTGGTCGTGCGCGGCACGGCGTTGTTCGTCACCGACGGCTTTCCGCAGCGGACCTGGAGCGCCGAGGGCAGCTGGCTGGCGAATATCCTGGTCGGCGACTTCTATGTCGGCCCGTTCCGCATCTACGCCTCGCTGTTCTGGTTCATCGGTGCTGCGATCGCGCTTGGCTATGTGCTGACGCAGAGCCGCACCGGCAACTGGATTCAGGCGGCGGGCGGCAATCCGAATGCGGCGCGTGCGCGCGGCGTCAACGTCAGCCGCGTCAAGGTCGGCCTGTTCATCCTGTCGGCGGTGATGGCGTCGCTCGCCGGCGTGATCTCGTCGCTGCGCACATCCGCAGCCAACCCCAACAGCGGCACCGGCTACGAGCTGGAGGTCATCGCCATGGTGGTGATCGGCGGCACGGCGCTGACCGGCGGGCGCGGCACCATCATCGGCACGGTGCTCGGCATCCTGATCCTGCGCGTCATGCGCAACGGCATCGTGCTGATCGGCGTGCCGGGGCTCGCCTACAACATCTTCATCGGCGCGATCATCCTCGGCATGATGGCGCTGCATTCATGGCTCGAACGCCGGCACCAGGCAGGGACGTGAAACCATGGCCGAACCGCTGATCCGCATGGAAAATATCCGCAAGTCCTACGGGCGCGTGCAGGCGCTGGTGGACGCCAACTTCCATGTCAACGAAAAGGAGATCGTCGGCCTGCTCGGCGACAACGGCGCCGGCAAGTCGACGCTGATCAAGGTGCTGTCGGGCGCCGTGCCGCTGACCAGCGGCGACATCTACATCCGCGGCGAGAAGGTCACGCTGCGCAGCACCAGCGATGCTATCGCCCAGGGTATCGAAACGATCTACCAGGATTCGGCGCTGGTGACGCAGCTGTCGATCGCGCGCAACCTGTTCCTCGGGCGCGAGCCGATCAAGTCGCCGCGCTTCCTCAACCGCATGGACCAGGAGGCGATGAACACGGTGGCGCGCGACCTGCTCAGACAAGTCGGCATTACCAAGAACATCCCGCCGACGACGCCGATCGGCTCACTGTCGGGCGGCGAACGGCAAGCGGTGGCGATCGCGCGCGCCATGCATTTCGACAGCGACCTCATCATCCTCGACGAGCCGACCAACAATCTCGGCGTCGCCGAAACGCAAGGCGTGCTGAGCTTTGTGCGCAGCGCCCGCGATTCCGGCCATTCCTGCATCTTCATCGCACACAACATCCATCACGTCTTCCAGGTGGTCGACCGTATCGTGGTGATGCGCCGCGGCAAGGTGGTGGCCGACGACATCGATCCGAAAAAGACCACCGTCGCCGAGGTCGAGCGTGTCATCACCGGCATGTCGGACAAGGAAATCCGTGACGCGATCGCCGACGGCCGGCAGCAGCACGGCTGATTTGGCCTGACGTTGATTTGGCCTGACAGGGGCCCGCATCCCATCCTATGACTGGACCCATGAAAGCCACCGTAGCCGACATCGCCAGGAGCTGCGGCCTGTCGACCGCGACCGTCGACCGGGTGCTCAACAACCGACCGGGCGCAAGCGCGGCCAACCGGCAGCGGGTGATGGAGGCGGCCAAGCAGCTCGGCTATTTGCCGACACTCGACCAGGTCGTGCTGCCGTCGAAGCCGGCGCATCTCGAATTCTTCCTGCCGATCGGATCCAACGCCTTCATGGCCGATCTCGCCCATCACATCGAGGACTATGCCCAGCGCCTGCCCTTGGTCGCTTCCTGCCGCATCCACAACCTTGCCGGCATTTCGCCGGGCGCGCTGCAGGGCGCGGTGGAGAATCTGTCGCTCAAGGCCAATGGCGTCGGCGTCATCGCCGTCGACCACCCGCGCACGCGCAACATCCTGCGCGAGCTGGTCGATGCCGGGATAAGGCTGGTCACGCTGATCTCGGACGTGCCCGCGGCACCCCGCTCGGCCTATGTCGGCATCGACAACCGCGTGGCGGGCCGTACGGCGGCACTGTTGATGGGCCGCTTCCTCGGCGGCCGCACCGGACATCTGGCGATGGTGGTCGGCTCGCGTTCCTATCGCGGCCACGAGGAGCGCGAGATGGGTTTTCGTTCGGTGCTCAGCGAAGAGTTTCCCAACCTCACCGTCTCAAGTGCCGTCGAAAGCAACGACGACCCGGACGCCAGCTACAGGGCCACCGTCAAGGCGCTGCACAACGAACCGGACCTGCTCGGCATCTATTGCGTCGGCGCGGGACGCTCCGGTGTGGCCAAGGCATTGCTCGAGGTCAGGCCGCTCAGGAAGCCCGTCTTCATCTGCCATGACCTGACCAAGGAAACGCGCCGCTACCTCGTCGACGATCTCGCCGACGTCGTCATCGACCAGAATGCGCGGCTGATCGCCGAGCAGTCGGTGATCCGTCTGCTCGGCTCCATCGCCTCGTCGGCGCCTTATCTGACGAAGAAATTCATCGAGCCGCGGCTGATCTTCAAGGAAAACGTGCCGGTGCAGTGACGCGCGGGCGGCTGCTTCGCGGATTTGTCTGACGATTGATCCCGCGATTCTGCACAGCAGCTATGCACGTTTCGCAATTGCCGAATCGTTAGGCAACCCGTATTTCTCTGGGTGTCGGCCGTCTCCTCCTCCCAGATGTGATGCCGACGCTGAGTACGGTACACCTCCTCCCGTGCCGTATTCGAAATCGAGCCCGCTGCCACCTCCTCCCGGCAGCGGGCTTTTTCTTTGCCTGCTTGGATGCGGCGCCAGCCCCTCACCCGGATTGCCAAGTCGAATTGCAACAGCAATTCGGGCAATCCGACCTCTCCCCATGGGGAGAGGGGATCACTGGCGCCGGATTTCTCTCTTCTCCCCTCGGGGAGAAGGTGGCCGCGAAGCGGCCGAATGAGGGGGAGCCGCGCCCTAGCGCGCCCGGAAAGAGGCGATCAGGCTTTCGGCCATGCGCACGAACTGCGCGCTCGGGCCTTCCGCGCCGACGCTCTGCATGGAGACACGCGCGCCTTCGAGCAGCAGCGACAGCGTGTCGGCGAGCAGTTCCGCCTGACCGATGCCGGCGTCGTGGCAAAGCGCAACCAGCTTCTCGCGCTGAGCTTCCTTCAATTCCTTGATGACGCGCCTGGCCGGATGATCGGTCTCGGTGAGCTCGACGGCGGCATTGGCCATGTCGCAACCGCGGCTGTCGGCGCTGAGCAGTTCCGAGGCCTTGCGGACCCAAGTATGCAGCTGAGCGAGCTTGTCACCGGGATGCTGGGCTTCGAACTCGTCCCACATCCTTGAAGCCTTCGCCGCCGTGGCGCGCAGGCATTCGACGACCAGTTCGTCCTTGGACTCGAAATGACGGTAAAGCGTCATCTTGTTGGTGCCGGCGGCCTCGGTGATGGCGTCGACGCCTACACCCTTGATGCCGTGCTTATGGAACATGTCCTGCGCCGTCTCCAGGATACGGTCCCGCGGGCGGGAACGCTCCGCAACGCCGTCAGTCATCATGCTCTCCTTTCGTCGTTTCCAAAAAAACCCGGGCCACCTCTTGACTAGGGTGTTACCGGTCTGTAACTTCCAGAATGTTACTTACTGGTAACACCTATATCATTCCCCGTCAACGACAAGGCCCACCGATGGCCCTGCCAGAATGAGATAGGACAAAAACCTGCCTGTCATGCGGCTTCGGCCGGTGAATTCGAAAAAGCAGCCCGTGATCAACCGATGCGGGCCGCAAGCAAGGAGCTGCTCCTATGCAAAAGCGCAAAGACCTGACCATCGACGAAGCCATCCGGGATCCGATGATCCGGCTGGTGATGAAGGCGGACGGGGTCGATCCCAAGGCCTTGGAACGGATGCTGCGTTCGCGCGCGGCCGACCAGGCGCCGGACGACGAGATCCCGCTTACCTTCCTGGAGGACCCCGGCTCCGGCCGGGCCCGGCGCATGCGCCACTTGGCAAGACCGTTCGGCGAGGCATCCGCGTCATGGTAAATTTCTTCATCCACCGCCCGATCTTCGCGTCGGCGATCGCCATCATCATGGTGCTCGCCGGCGCTATCGCCTATTTCCTGCTGCCGGTCTCGCAATTCCCCGACATCACGCCCCCGCAGGTCGTGGTCAGCGCCCATTATCCGGGCGCCAGCGCGCAGGTCGTGGCCGATACGGTCACCACGCCGCTCGAGCAGCAGATCAACGGCGTGCAAGGCATGACCTACATGTCGTCGACGAGCTCGAATGACGGCTCCTCGACCATCACCATCACTTTCGATGTCGGCTATCCGCTGAGCACGGCGGCCGTCGACGTGCAGAATCGCGTCTCGCAAGCGGCATCCTCCCTGCCGGCTATCGTCAACCAGGGCGGCGTGACGATCAAGAAGCAGAATCCCAATTTCGTGCTGATCGTCGACCTCACCTCGCCGGACGGCTCGGTCGATCCGGTGGCGCTGAGCAACCTCGCCTATCTGCAGGTGGTCGATCCGCTGAAGCGCCTGCCCGGCGTCGGCGATGTGCAGATCTTCGGCGAGCGCCGCTATTCGATGCGCGTCTGGCTCGACCCGGACAAGCTGGCCAATCTCGGCATCACCGCCGTCGATGTCCAGAACGCCATCGCCGAACAGAACGTTCAGGTGGCGGCGGGCAAGATCGGCCAGTCGCCGGCGCCTGCCGGCACCGCCTTCGAAATGCAGGTCAACGCCGTCGGCCGCCTGAGCGACCCGAAGGAGTTCGGCGACATCGTCGTGCGTGCGAACTCGCAGAACGGCTCGCTGGTCAGGCTGCGCGACGTCGCCCGCATCGAGCTTGGCGCGCTGCAATATTCCTCGTCCGCCTTCTTCGGCAAGGACCCAACCGTGGTGCTGGCCGTCTACCAGATGCCCGGCTCCAACGCGCTCGACCTGCAGCAGCGGGTCAAGGACAAGATGCAGGAACTGTCGCAGCGCTTCCCGAAGGGCGTCAGTTACGCCATGCATTACGACACGACGCGCTTCGTGTCGGCCTCGATGCATGACGTGCTGATCACGCTCGGCGAAGCGCTGGTGCTGGTCGTGGCGGTGGTCTTCATCTTCCTGCAGAGCTGGCGCACGACCATCATCCCGACCATCGCCATCCCCGTGTCGCTCGTCGCGACGCTGGCGGTGATGTACATGCTGGGCTTCTCGCTCAACATGCTGTCGCTGCTAGGCATGGTGCTGGCGATCGGCCTTGTCGTCGACGATGCGATCGTCGTCGTCGAGAATGTCGAGCGACAACTGGAGGCCGGCCTCAAGCCGCTTGCCGCGACGCGCGCGGCGATGGCTGAAGTGACCGGGCCGATCATCGCCACCACCGCGGTGCTGATGGCGGTGTTCGTTCCCGTCGCTTTCATCCCGGGCGTCTCCGGCCGGCTCTACAACCAGTTCGCGTTGACCGTCGCGATCTCCGTCGGCATTTCCGCCTTCAATTCGCTGACGCTCTCCCCCGCGCTGAGCGCCGCCTTCCTGCGCCATCGCGGCGAGACCCAGTTCATCTTGTTCCGCTGGTTCAACGCCGGCTTCGACTGGCTGTCGCATGCCTACGCGCATGGCGTGCGCATCCTGATCAAGCTGCGCTGGGCGATGCTCGGCCTGTTCGCGGCCGGCCTCGTCGCCACCTATTTCGTCTGGCAGAAGCTGCCCTCGACATTCCTCCCCGTGGAGGACCAGGGCTATTTCTTCGTCGTCATCCAGTTGCCGGACGGCGCTTCGCTGGAGCGCACGGACGCGGTGGCGCAGAGGGCGCGCGACATCCTGCAAAACACGCCCGGCGTCGACATCGTCGGCTCGATCAGCGGTCTCAATTTCCTGACCAGCGCCGCGCAGTCGAATTCGGCGGTCGAGTTCGCCATCCTGAAACCCTGGGACGAACGCGGCCCCGAGCAGAGCGCGTCGAAACTGGTCGAGCAGGTGCGCGGCAAGCTGATGCAGATGCCGGACGCGTTCGCGCTCTCCTTCGATCCGCCATCGATCCCGGGCATCGGCACCACCGGCGGTTTCGAATTCCAGGTGGAGGATCTGTCAGGGCGCGGAAGCGCTGCGCTGAACGACGTCACCCAGGCGCTGATCGCCGAGGCGCGCAAGCAGCCCGAGCTCAATCCGCAGCAGCTGTTCTCGTCCTTCTCGACGTCGACGCCGCAGTTCAACTACGACCTCGACCGCAGCAAGGCGAAGCTGCTCGGGCTCAACCTGCCTGATGTCTTCAACACGCTGCAGATCTATCTCGGCTCGCTCTACGTCAACGACTTCAACCTGTTCGGCCGCACTTTCCGCGTGACGATCCAGGCCGACAAGGACGCGCGCGCCGACGCGACCGACATCTCCAGGCTCTATGTGCGCAACGCGTCGGGCGGCATGGTGCCGCTGAGCACGCTGGGCAAGCTGGTGCCGATCGTCGGCCCCGAGACCGTGCCGCATTACAACAACAATGCCTCGGCCCTGATCAATGGCGGCGCTGCTCCCGGCTTCTCGTCCGGACAGGCGGTGGCGGCCATGGAGCGGGCGGCGGCGAACGTGCTGCCGCGCGACTTTGGCTACGAATGGACCGGCATCACCTATCAGGAGCTCAAGGCCGGATCGATCGCCTCGGTCGTGTTCGGGCTGGCGATCGTCTTCGTCTTCCTGATCCTGGCGGCGCAGTATGAAAGCTGGGCGATGCCCTTCATGGTGCTGCTCGCCGTGCCGCTCGCGTTGTTCGGCGCCTTCGTGGTGCTTCTGCTGCGAGGCATGCAGATCGACGTCTACTCGCAGATCGGCTTCGTCATGCTGATCGGCCTGGCGGCGAAGAACGCGATCCTGATCGTCGAGTTCGCAAGACGCCGGCGCGAGGAAGGCCTGACCATCGTCGAGGCGTCGATGGAAGCGGCGCGTCTGAGGCTGCGGCCGATCCTGATGACGGCCTTCGCCTTCATCCTCGGCGTGCTGCCGCTGATGTTCGCGACCGGCGCAGGTGCGGCCAGCCGGCAGTCGATCGGCACCACCGTCTTCGGCGGCATGGTGGCGGCGACCATCCTGTCGCTGGTCTTCGTGCCTGTCTTCTACGCGGTGATCGAGCAGCTGCGCGAGCGCCGTGGCGGGAAAGAAACAGCCAAGGGGCATCATGACGCCCCTCAGCCAGATGAAATTGAACCGACCGCCGAGCCGGCGCTTCAGCCGCTCGCCCAGGCGGCCGAATAGGATTGGAGACCAACATGCGTAGATGGAAAATCGCTTTGGGAACGGCCATTGCGCTCGGCGCAATCTCGGTGGCAAGCGTGCATTTGCTCGACATGGGCAACGTCAGCGGAGGCACGGCGGGTGCCGCGCCCGCGCCGGCGGCCTTCGTCATGCCGGTGCCGGTGGTGAACGTCGTCAAGAAGACGCTGCCGATCTATCTCGACTATGCCGCGCGGGTGGAGTCGATCCGCAGCATCACGCTGCAGGCCCGCGTGCCGGGCTATTTGCAGGAGCAGACCGCGGCCGACGGCAGCAACGTCAAACAGGGCGACCTGCTCTACCGGATCGCGCCGGAGGACTACCAGGCCGCGCTCGACCAGGCGAAGGCGCAGGTGCAGCGCGACGCCGCAACGCTCGATTATGCAAAGTCCAATCTCGGCCGCGGCACCGACCTTGCCAAGGCAGGCTACCTCGACAAGGACAGCTTCGACCAGCGCACCAGCAATCTGCGGACGGCCCAGGCGGCCCTTGCCGTCGACCAGGCGGCGGTGCGGACGGCCGAGCTCAATCTCGGTTATGCCGAGATCAAGGCGCCGTTCCCCGGCCGCATCGGCCGCAACCAGGCCTCGGTCGGCACGCTGGTCAGCGTCGCCGGCACGGTGCTCAACACCTTGGTGCAGCTCGACCCGATCTACGTGACCTTCAATCCGAGCGAGACCGACCTCGTGCAGATCGAGCAGGCCAAGGCCGCGGGCCCGATCGCCGTCGACGTGCTCCTGCCCGGCGAGACCCAGCCCAGCCAGAAAGGCCAGCTCACCTTCATCGACAACACGATCGACCATTCGACCGGCACAATCACGGCGCGCGCCACGATCGGCAACGCCAAGTTCACGCTGCTGCCCGGCCAGTATGTGCGCGTGCGGCTGCATGTGAAGGAGCAGCCCAACACGCTGATGGTGCCGCAGGTGGCGCTGGGTTCCAGCCAGCTCGGCAAGTACCTCTACGTGCTGGGCAAGGGCAACACCGTCGACCAGAAGCTGGTCTCGCTCGGCCCGACCGACGGCGACCTGATTTCCGTGACCTCCGGCATCTCCGAGAACGACCAGGTGATCACGGGCAATTTGCAGAAGATCGGACCCGGAATGCCGGTTTCTCCCTTGCCGCAACCGAAACCGGCCAGCTGATAACCCCCATCAGTTTCCGGTCCGACGGCGCCCTCGACACCCACGTCGAGGGCGCCGTTTTGTTGTCCAGGCTCAGGCAATTCCGGGCGAAGGTCGATCCGCGTTTTTCTGATGCATGTTGCCCCCATAGTTGGGACCCCTGAAGGCTCTGCTGTCTATCCAAAATGGGTTCGCGAGAAATCGGCTCTTGTTAGATTGTCGACAATCTGCTTGTCTTGCAGAAATTCCTCCCGGGACTCGACCTATGGCAAAGCTGGATTTCAGTCCGATCGCGGATACGACGCGCAGGGCGGAGATCGTCGCCCTGCTCAGGCGAGCCATACTGACCGGACAGCTGGAGCCGGGCCAAAAGCTCAACGAGCTCAGGATTTCCGAGCAGATGCGCGTGAGCCGCGCGCCGTTGCGCGAGGCCATGCGCGAGCTGGTGCAGGAAGGCATCCTGACCAGCATTCCCTATGCCGGAACCTTCGTCATCGAGGTCACCGCCAAGGACATCATCGACGCCTATTCCCTCAACAAGGTGCTCGACGAATTCGCCATCGAGCAGACCTGGCCGCAGCGCGACCCGCGTTTCTTCGACGAGCTGGATCGCCGCCACGAGGCGGTGAAGCAGGCGACACGGGCAATGGACACCACTCGCCAGATCGAGACGGCGCTGCAATTGCATGGGCTGATCTACGAATGGGCCGACAATTCGGTGCTGCTCGAGACCTGGCAGCGGCTGACCAGCCGGCTGCAGATGTATTTCGCCCTGCATCAGCGGGCGCGTAACGAACCGGTTCCGGCCGAAGACGTGCACGAGACCTATGTCGCCCTGATGAAGGGCTCGGACATGGGCGCCGCCCAGCGCCATGCGCGCGAGCATATCGACCTCGATTTCGAAGAGCTTCTCGCCTATGCGCGCAGCCTCGAAAAGCGCACGTCGAAGAACTGACACAAGCGGACGACGGACAGCAAGTGAAGATCAAGAGCATAAAGGCCTATCATGTCGTGCAGCCCTTCGCGCATGGGCCCTACCGCATGTCCAAGGGGCGGGTCGCCGACTGCTTCGACGCGGTGATCGTCGCCATCACGTCGGACAGCGGCGTGACCGGCTGGGGCGAGATGGCGCCGCTCGGCAATTTCTACTCGGCCGCGTTTCCGGCGGGAACACGCACGGGCGTGCCCGAAATCGCGCCGCATCTCATCGGCCACGACCCGCGCGGCCTTGCCGGTATCGGCAGGCTGATGGACACGGTGTTCAAGGGCCACCCCTATATCAAAGCGGCGCTCGACATGGCGTGCTGGGATCTCGCCGCCCGCGCGGCAGACGTGCCGCTGGTGACCATGCTCGGCGGCCGCGAAAGCGAGACGGCGGAGCTTTACCGCGTCGTCACCCATGGCACCGTCGATCAGATGGCCGCACTTGCCAAGGGTATCGTGGCCGAAGGCTACCACCGGCTGCAGGTCAAGGTCGGCGGCAATGTGCGAGAAGACATCGAGCGGGTCACGGCGGTCGCCTCGGCCGTGCCGAAAGGCACGGTGATTTTCTGCGACGCCAATGCCGGCTGGACGCCTTATCAGGCGCGCCAGTTCGCCGACGCCACGCGCGGCATCGACTACACGTTCGAGCAGCCCTGCAGCACGATCGAGGAGAACATGTCGGTGCGCCGCATGCTCGACAAGCCGATGGTGCTGGACGAATCCGTCACCTCGCTGGACGAGATGCTGGAAATCCATCGACGCGGCGCGGCCGACGGGCTGACGCTGAAGATCTCGCGGCTCGGCGGCGTGACGCAGACGCGGCTGATCCGCGATGTCGCCGTCGATCTCGGCTTCATGATCACGGTGGAAGACACCGGCGGCGCCGAGATCGATACCGCCGCCATGGCGCATCTGTCGCTGTCGACGCCGGAAGAACGCCGGCTGCATGCCATCGCCTTCCATGAATGGGTCACGGTGCGCACGGCCACCAACAAGCCGCCGGTGACCGGCAGCCGCATGGGCATTCCTGACGGCCCGGGCCTCGGCATCGACGTGGACCCGAGCCTGCTCGGCAAGCCCTTCTTCGAGATCGGCTCAAGATGAAGATCCGGCGCGTCAAGGCAACCCCGATCAACTACAGGCTGGAGGCCCCTTATGTCTGGGTCTTCGGCGAGCTCGACGGCTTCTCGCCGACCATCGTCGAGGTCGAGACCGAGGACGGGCTTGTCGGCATCGGCGAGGCGCCGACGGCGGCTGCCGCGGCCGTCATCAACGACGTGCTGGCGCCAAGGCTCGCCGGCCGCGACGCTTTCGACATCGCCGGCGCGGAGGAAGTTTGCCTGCCCTTCTGGAGCGGCGTGCAATCGATCAACGACCGCACGCGCATCATGGCCTTCGGCGCCATCGAGATGGCGTTGTGGGACCTGCGCGGCAAGGCCTGGAAGCAGCCGCTCTACCAATTGCTCGGCGGCGCGGTGCGCAAGGAGATACCCTTCACCGATTATTTCTCGCTGCGTGGCGATGGAGCGAAGGTCAAGGGCGAGAAGTCGCCGGAAGAAGTCGCTGACTATTGCGTCGAATTGCACGAGCGCCACGGCACAACCTTCTTCGAGGGCAAGTTCTCGACGCAGGATCCGAAGCTGTCGCTGAAGATGGTCGAGCTGATCCGCAAAAAACTGGGCGACGATGCGATGATCCGCATCGATTCCAACCAGGCCTATTCGCTGGCCACTGCCAGGCAGCTGGCGCGGCCGCTGGAAGAGCTTGGCGTGCGCAATTGGGAAGATCCAGTGGCGACGATCGAGGAGATGCGGGAATTGCGCCGCCACAGCTCGATCCCGTTCTCGACCCACAATATCGACATTGCCCGCGCCATTGAGCTGAAAGTTCCGGACGCCTTCGTCGGCAATTCGACGGCGCATGGCGGCATAAACCGCATGCTGCGCTTCGTCGGAGCCTGCGAGCATGCCGGCATCGATTACTGGTGCTACAGCGGCGACACCGGCATCGGCAGCGCCTGCTACCTGCATCTGTGCGCCGCGCTCGGCTGGATCAGGGAACCCAACCAGTCGCTGTTTCGCATGCAGCCGATGGACATCATCGAGGAAGGCCCGTTCGCGCCCAAGAACAACGTCGTGCGGGTGCCGGAGGGGCACGGCCTTGGAGTCACGCTGTCGCAGGACAAGCTCGCCGCCTGCCATCGCGACGTCGTCGAGAATGGACCCTGCAACAAATATCACGACCCGGAAAAGCCCGGGACTTACCGCAGATTGCCGCTGAGCTAGGAGGATACCGAAAAGCAAGCAGGACATATCGAGAAAAAGGGGCGGCCACGGGTTCGTCCCGGTCGCCTGGCCGGCAGACAATGCATCAAGAAAATCTGACTTTTCCGCTTCAACCAGCGGATGGACCGGTCGGAACCGCATGCTACTGTACATCGACAAATACTGACGGGTGCCGGGACAGGAGAACTCCACGGAACTCGTCAACTGGAATGCACTCGCCAACCACAATAACTGGGGAAAGGGCTTAGACCCATGAGCAAGAATTACCGCATCCTCGATCTCATCCGGCGCAGCCGCACGCCGCTCGAAAATCACCTCATCGACGGCCTGATCGACGGCCGCGTCAGCCGCCGCGAATTCATGCGCCACGGCAGTCTCCTCGGCCTGTCGCTGCCGCTGCTCGGCCGTATCGGCATGGCGGCCGGCTTCGGCGCCGCGCCATCGCTCGCTCGTGCCGCCGGTGCGGCGGGCGCCACCATCCGCGTCGGCAGCAGCGTGCCGGCCGCGGCGATCGATCCGGTCACCATCGCGGACGCCGGCGGCCTGCTTGTCATGCAGCAGGTGGCCGAATTCCTCTGCGTCGACGGCCCCGACCTGGTGCTGAAGCCGGCACTGGCTGAAAGCTGGTCGCCGAACACCGACGGCACGGTGTGGACCTTCAAGCTGCGCAAGGGCGTGAAATTCCACTCAGGCGGCGAGATGAAGGCCGATGACGTGGCCGCCAGCATCGACCGGCTCGCCGATCCGGCCAACTCGTCCAACGCGCTGTCGGTGTTCACCGGCATCCTGCAGAAGGGCAACACGAAGAAGGTCGACGACTACACCGTCGAATTCCATCTCGACGCGCCGAACGGCAACTTCCCCTACATGGTGTCGTCCGACAACTACAACGCCGTCATCATCCCGGCGAGCTACAAGGGCGGCTATGAACAGAGCTTCGACGGCACCGGACCGTTCAAGCTCGAAAAATACACGCCCAAGGTCGGCGCCTCCTTCGTGCGCAATGACAACTACTGGGGCGAAAAAGCCCTGCCGGACCGCACCGAATTCACCTTCTTCACCGACATCCAGCCGCAGATCCTGGCGCTGCAGGGCGGCCAGATCGACATCATCAACCAGATGCCGGTGTTGGCGGGCGTCGCCGTCCTCAACGATCCGAATGTCGACATCATCAGCCTGAAGTCGTCCGCGCATCAGCAGTTGCATATGCACTGCGACGAGGGCCCGACGAAGGACGCTCGCGTGCGCCGCGCCATCGCGCTCTGCCTCGACCGCGAGAAACTGGCCGCCGGCCTGATGAAGGGACGCTCGGCGCTCGGCAATGACAGCCCGTTCGCCGCCGTCTACCCCTCGACAGACACCAGCGTGCCGCAGCGCAAGCAGGATATCGCCCAGGCCAAGCAGTTGATGGAAGCGGCCGGCCTCGCGCAGGGCTTCAAGATGACGCTCACCACTGAGCGCTATCTGGAAATCCCGGAATACGCCCAGCTCATCCAGAACTGGGTCAAGGAAATCGGCATCGAGCTCGAACTCAACATCCTCGACCAAGGCGCCTATTACGGCGATGCCGTGTTCGGCAAGTCGAACTGGCTGGATTCGGCGATGGGCATCACCGACTACGGCCACCGCGGCGTTCCCAACGTCTACCTCGCCGCGCCTTTGAAGAGCGACGGCACCTGGAATGCCGCCCACTTCAAGAACAAGGACTACGACCAGATGGCGGCGAGCTATATCGGGGCGCTCGACCTCGAGGCGCAGAAGGCCAGCGCCAGCAAGATCCAGAAGCTGCTGCTCGAGGAAACGCCTGTGATCTTCGGCTATTTCTACGACTACCTGACGGCGACGGCGAAAGGCGTGGCGGGCGTGCAGCCCACCGCCATGTCGCAATTGTTCCTCGAGAAGGCTTCGAAGGCCTGACGCGAGCGAACAAGCATATTTCTGGCAGCCGGCTCTCCACGGAGAGCCGGCTTCAATAGGAGTATTCGCCATCCTCGTCTTCCTCGTCCGGCGCCTGGCTCTGTCGCTCGTCACGCTGTTTTTGCTCAGCGTCATGGTGTTCCTCGGCGGCCAGGTGCTGCCCGGCAATGTAGGGCGGGCCATCCTCGGGCCGTTCGCCGACCAGCGCGCGGTCGATGCGCTCAACCATTCGCTCGGCGTCGACCGGCCGCTACTCGTCCAGTACGGAAGCTGGATCTGGAACTTCCTGCACGGCGACATGGGTACGTCCTACGTCTTCCGCGCGCCGGTGGCGCCCTTCGTTGTCGACGCGCTCGGCAACTCTATGAAACTGGCCCTGATCGCCTTCGTGCTGGTGGTGCCGATCGGCATCCTCGGCGGCGTTGTCGCGGCGCTCAACCTCAACCGCCCGCTCGACCGGATCATCAGCCTTGGCGGCCTGTCGGTGACGGTGCTGCCGGAGTTCGTCACCGGCATCATCCTGATCCTGATCTTCGGGGTCTGGCTGCGCTGGCTGCCGATCGCCGCCGCCTGGCCGAAAGGCGCCGGCTTCTTCACCCAGATCTATTATCTCATCCTGCCTTCGCTGCCGCTGTTCCTGGTGCTGTTCGGCTACATCGCGCGCATGGCGCGGTCCGGCATGATCGAGGCGCTCGATTCCGACTACACGCGCACCGCGGTGCTCAAGGGCCTGCCGTGGCGCACGGTGATCTGGCGCCATGTGCTGCGCAACGCGCTGCTGCCGACCATCACCGTGATCGCCACCCAGACCGGCTATCTCATCGGCGGCCTGGTCGTGATCGAGACGCTGTTCCGCTACCAGGGCATCGGCTCGCTGATCTTCACCGCCGCGCGCGGCAAGGACTTTCCGATGCTGGAGGCCGGCATCCTCACCATCGGCATCGTCTACGCGGTGGCGACTCTGGTCGCCGACTTCCTCTATTCCGTGCTCAATCCGCGCATCCGGCTGGGAGCAGAGCAATGAGCGCAACCGACACGCCCGTCGGCATGCCGGCGCCCTCCGCACCCGACACCGCGGGGCGCAGCCCCTGGGGCGAGGTGCTGCATTCGCTGGCGAGGTCCGGAACCTTCCTGACCGGGCTTTTCATCCTGGCGTTCTGGGTCGTCTGCGCGCTGTTCGGCCAGCACTTCGTCCCCTACGACCCGCTGGCAAGCGACATCATCAACGCGCTTACGCCGCCGGCGGCCGATCACTGGTTCGGCACCGACCAGCTCGGCCGCGACGTGTTCTCGCGCGTTATTGTCGGCTCGCGCGACATCCTGACGGTGGCGCCGCTGGCAACCATCCTGGCGACCATCGCCGGCACCGCGCTCGGCCTCGTCATCGGCTATTTCCGCGGCATCGTCGACGATGTCATCAGCCGCGTGCTGGAAGCCTTCATGGCGATACCGGTGGTGATCATCGCGTTGCTCGCCATCGTCGCGCTCGGCACCTCGAAGGTGACCGTCATCGTCGTGATCGGCTTGAGCTTCGCGCCGATCATCGCCCGCACGGTGCGCTCGGCGGTGCTTGCCGAACGCGAGCTCGACTATGTCGCGGCGGCGAAGCTGCGCCACGAAGGGGCGCTGCATACGATGTTCGTCGAGATCCTGCCCAACGTCATCCCGCCGATCCTGGTCGAGACGACGGTGCGGCTGGGCTATGCCATCTTCGCCGTCGCCACGCTCTCCTTCATGGGCTTCGGCATCCAGCCGCCCTCGCCGGACTGGGGCCTGTCGATCTCCTCCAATTACGGCATGATCGGCGGCGGCTTCTGGTGGACGGTGCTGTTCGATGCTTTGGCCATCGCCTCGCTGGTGATCGGCGTCAACCTGGTGGCCGACGGCGTGCATGGAGCGTTCAATGATTGAGCCCAGGCAAGCCGCCAACGCGCTCGAACTGAAGGACCTTTCGGTCGCCTATCGCGTCGGCCGCCGCAACCGCGCGGTGCTGCGCGACGTCAACCTGACCATCAAGGCCGGCGAAGCCTACGGGCTGGTCGGCGAATCCGGTTGCGGCAAGTCGACCGTGGCGCTTTCGGTGGTGCGCTACCTGCCGCGCAACGGCTCGATCACCGGCGGCTCGATCGCGCTCGACGGCAAGGACGTCATGAAGCTTGACGGCGAGGCGCTGCGTCGTGCCCGCGCCGACAGCGTGTCGATGGTCTATCAGGATCCCGGCAAGGCGCTGAACCCGTCGCTGCGAATCGGCCGCCAGCTGACCGAGATTTTCGAGCTCGCCGGCATCACCGGACAGGCGGCCACCGACAAGGCGACCGCGATGCTGAACAGGGTGCGCATCTCCGATCCGGTCAGCGTCATGCAGCGCTATCCGCACCAGCTTTCCGGCGGCATGCAGCAGCGCGTGGCGATCGCCATGGCTTTGGCCAACGACCCTTCGATGCTGATACTCGACGAGCCGACCACCGGCCTCGACGCTACGGTCGAAGCCGAGGTGCTGGACCTGATCGGGCAATTGCGGCGCGAGCTGTCGGCCTCGATCCTGTTCATCAGCCACAACCTCGCCGTCGTCTCCAACATGTGCGACCGCGTCGGCGTGCTCTATGCCGGCATGCTGGTCGAGGAAGGCTCGACGAAGGATGTCTTCAACGACCCGCGCCATCCCTACACGGTGGCGCTGCTGCGCTGCCTGCCACGTGGCGGCCAGCGCAAGGACCAGGGCCGGCTCGACACCATCCCCGGTTTCCTGCCCGGCATCGGCGCCAACATCATCGGCTGCGCCTTCGCCGACCGCTGCGCGCTGGCGACCGAGCGCTGCCGCGCGGAACCGCCACCGCTCTATGAGCTCGGCGATGGCCGCCTGTCGCGCTGCCACTATCACGACAAGGCGCAGTCGCTGCCGCGCGCCACGCCCGCCAACGCTCCCGCCGCCGCACCCAAGCATGCGCCGCCGGTGCTGCGGGTCGAGGGGCTGAACAAGACCTACGCCAGTCACGGTCATCCGCTCAGGGCGGTCAAGGACGTTTCGGTCAGCCTGACACCGGGCGAGACGCTTGGCCTGGTCGGCGAATCCGGCAGCGGCAAGACAACCTTCGCCAGGCTCCTGCTTGGCCTTGTGCCGCCCGATGACGGTGGCTCGATCGAGCTCGAAGGCAAGAAGCTCGCGCCACGGCTTGCCAGCCGTTCGGAAGACCAGGTCAAGGCGGTGCAGATCGTCTTCCAGAATCCCGATTCGGCGCTCAACCGCTCGCATTCGATCCGACACATCCTCGGCCGGGCTTTGAAGCGGCTGGGCGGGCTCACCGGCAAGACGCTGGACACGCGCCTGGAAGAGCTTGTCCGCTCGGTGCGGCTCACCGACCGGCATCTGGCGGTCAAGCCGCGGCAGCTCTCGGGCGGGCTGAAGCAACGCGTGGCGATCGCGCGCGCCTTCGCGGGCGATCCGCGCATCGTGGTGTGCGACGAGCCGACCTCGGCGCTCGACGTGTCGGTGCAGGCGGCGATCCTCAACCTTCTGGCCGACCTGCAGTCGAAGCAGGATGTCAGCTACGTCTTCATCTCGCACGACCTCGGCGTAGTGCGCTATCTCTCCGACAAGATCGCCGTGCTCTATCTCGGCCGCATCATGGAGTTCGGACCGTCGGAAGCGGTCTTCTCCGGCCCGCACCATCCCTACACCGAAGCGCTGTTGTCGGCCGTACCCAAGCTCGACCGGACCGAGACCGGACGCATCCGCCTCGACGGCGAAATCCCGAGCGCCGCCAACCCGCCGACGGGCTGCGTCTTCCACACGCGCTGCCCACGCAAGATCGGCGCCATCTGCGAGATGCAGGAGCCGGAACTCACCGAGGCCCAGCCCGGCCACACAATCCGCTGCCATATCCCTTATGCCGAACTGGCACGGCTGCAGAGGCAGAAGGCCGCGGAGCCGGCGTGACCGCGATCAAGGCGCGTGGAGCGCATCCGCCATGCCGAGGGCGCGGTCGCCCTCGGCAAAGCCGCTGGCATCCGACCAGTCCCTGACCAGCATGCGCAGGCCTTTTAGTGCAATGTCGAGAGCGTCGGACGACGCCGGGTTGGCGGGGTAGGCAAGGTAGATCGGGCGCTGGAACACGGGCGTGCCCTCGACGCGCTTCAGCTCGCCGCGCTCGATATGCGCGCTCACCGCGCTGAGCGGCAGGTAAGCGGCCGCCTTCTGCGACAGGACGTGCTGTAGCCCGATGAACACCAGCCCGGCCGAGATGGCGGGCTTCACGACACCGGCAAAGGCACGATCGTGCTCGATGCGGAACTCCAGCCCCCAATCCATCAGGATGTAGTTGTCGGTCCACGATCCGGGCTGCCCCGTGTGTTGGACGAGCACCACCTGATCGACCGCCAGCGTCTCATAGACGATGCCCGGATGCGGCTTCGGCAGATAGAGGATGCAGATGTCGAGCAGGCCCTCGGCTATCTGGTCGACCGCCAGGTCCGGGAAACTGCCTTCCAGCCGCAGCGCCACATTCGGCCGCCTC
The DNA here is from genome assembly GCF_055811115.1 of Mesorhizobium sp. WSM4832. Classification (NCBI taxonomy): domain Bacteria; kingdom Pseudomonadati; phylum Pseudomonadota; class Alphaproteobacteria; order Hyphomicrobiales; family Phyllobacteriaceae; genus Mesorhizobium; species Mesorhizobium sp. WSM4832. Next base: position 77,630 of record NZ_JBVVQH010000005.1, read on the forward strand.
TCCCGCATCCAGGCGATCCAGGGCGAGGTTATGCTGTCCCAAAGATAGGCGGGCGCGGTCAGCCTGAGCAGCGTCTCATAGCCATCGGGAACCGCGATGTCCTGCCGCGATTGCTCCCAGGTACGGGTGATCGTCGAGGCATGCGGCAGGAACTGCCGGCCGGCCGGCGTCAGCGTGACGCCGTCGCTGTCGCGGACGAACAGCTTGCGGCCCAACTGCTCTTCGAGGCCGCGAATGCGCGCGCTAACGGTGGACTGTGCGAGATTCAGCCGATTGGCCGCGACGGTGAAGCTGCCATGCGTCGCGACCTCCAGGAAACTGCGCAGATTCTCGGTGTCCATTGTTTGCAGCCTTTCGGTGGACCGCCATCGAAAATTTCGATGGCTGCAATCAAAAAATATCGCTTTCCGCCTGTGGTCAACAGTGACCTAAATGGCGGCATATCCGCAAGAAGCGAGGAATGCAGCCATGCCGAAGCATTTCAGGACCATCGACGCCGCCCGCAAGTCTCTCAGCGCAATCGAAAATTCCGCTATCGATGAATTGCTCGGCAGCAGGATCGGCAGGCGGGAGTTCCTTCGCCATGGCAGCGTGCTCGGCCTGTCGTTGCCCTTCCTCGGCGGCATCGCTTCGGCGGTCGGCCTCGGCGCTCCGCAGGCGCGCGCCGAAGGCAAGCCCGGCGGCACGGTGCGTGCCGGCATTGCCGTGCCCGGCGGCGCCATCGACCCGGTCACCTTCTATGACAGCGGCAGCTATCAGCTGGTCTTCCAGACCGCGGAATTTCTCTGCATCACGCAGCCGGACCTCACACTAAAACCGGTGCTGGCGGAGAGCTGGTCGCCCAACGCCGACGGCAGCGTGTGGACTTTCAAGCTGCGCAAGGGCGTGAAATTCCACAACGGCGAGGACTTCAAGGCCGACGATGTCGTGGCGACATTCGATCGTCTTGCCGATCCGAGCGGCACGTCCAACGCGCTCTCGGTGTTCAAGGGCCTGCTATCGAAGGGCGGCACGCGCAAGGTCGACGACCACACCGTCGAATTCCACCTCGATGCGCCGAACGGCAGCTTCCCCTATTCGGTGTCGATCGACAATTACAACGCCGTCATCCTGCCAGCGAGCTACAAGGGCGACTACGAGAAGACTTTCGAAGGCACCGGTCCATTCAGGCTCGAAAGCTATACGCCGAAGGTCGGCGCGAGCTTCGTGCGCAACCCCGACTACTGGGGCGAGAAGGCGCTGCCCGACCGGCTCGAATTCAAGTTCTATGGCGATGTGCAGCCGCGCATCCTGGCGCTGCAGGCGGGCGAGGTGGACGTGCTCGACGCCATCCCGCTCGACGTCAGCCAGGTGGTACTGGGCAACCCCGATATCACGGTGCTACGCGTCGCCTCGACCGCGCATCGCCAGCTCCACATGCGCTGCGACATGGCGCCGTTCACCGACAAGCGCGTGCGCCAGGCGCTGGCGCTCTGCATCGACCGTTCCAAGCTGGTCGACGGTCTCTGCCACGGCATGGCGGCCACCGGCAATGACAGCCCGTTCGCACCGGCCTTCCCGGCCACCGACAAGTCGGTGGCGCAGCGCACGCAGGACATCGCCAAGGCCAAGCAGTTGATGGAGGCAGCGGGCCTAGCCAACGGCTTCGACATGACGCTGACGACGCTGCGCTATTCCGACATTCCGGGTTATGCGCAGCTGTTCCAGAACTTCGCCAAGGAGATCGACGCCCGCATCTCGCTCAACATCGAGGACCAGGACAAATATTACGGCAAGGCGGTGTTCGGCCAGTCGGACTGGCTGGACAGCCCGCTCGGCATCACCGACTACGCGCATCGCAGCGTACCGAACGTGTTCCTGAAAAGTCCGCTGGTCAGCGACGGTCCGTGGAATGCGGCGCATTTCAAGAACGCGACCTATGACGGGCTGGTCACCGGCTATCTCAAGGCGCTCGACCTCGACGCGCAGCGCAAGGCCGCTTCCGACATCCAGAAGCTGCTGCTCGACGAGACACCGGTGATCTTCAGCTATTTCCCGGACCTTCTGGTGCCGGTGCGCAAGAACGTGACGGGCCTGCCGCCGATCGCCGCCGGCCTGCTGCTCGATCGCGTATCGGTGGCCTCATGACCATGGTTGCGCGAAAGAACCCGAGCCGGACGATTTCAGGTCGGGCCGACCTGAAATCGTCCGGCTCTAAAATCAAAGAGATAGAACATGATGTCGTCCGAAAACCGCTTCACACTTTTCGGCATCATGCTCTAGCCGCAAACGCCGAGAAGAGGACGACGACCATGCGCAAGCCCCATCTGCGTGGCCGCGGGCCGCATTTCCCGGTGCTCGACAATATCGTGCAGTATGAGTTCGAACCGGGCTACGTCGCCTTCACCATGCCCTCGCCCAAGCGGCTGCGCGTGCAGGTGGGGTCGATGATCGTCGCCGACACCACCAAGGCGCTGGTGTTCCAGGAGAGCGATCATCTGCCGGTCTATTACTTCCCGATGAGCGACGTACGCGAGGAGTTCCTGCTGCCAAGCAGGACGGTGACGGAAGACCCGTTCAAGGGCGTCGCGACGCATTATTCGCTCAACACCGGCATCACGCTGGTCGAGGACGGCGCCTGGCGCTACCTCGATCCCGTCAAGGGCTGTCCGCCGATCGCGGACTACATCTCCTTCTATTGGCCGAAGATGACCCACTGGTACGAAGAGGACGAGGAGATCTTCGTCCACGCCCGCGACCCGTTCCGCCGCGTCGACTGCCTGCCTTCGTCGCGGCGGGTCCAGGTGATCCTCGACGGCGAGCAGGTGGCCGATTCACGGCGCGGCGTGTTCCTGTTCGAGACGGGACATCCGGTGCGCCACTACCTGCCGATCTCGGACACGCGGCTCGATATGTTTTCGCCCAGCCGCTACATCTCGCGCTGCCCCTACAAGGGCATCTCCAACTACTATCATGTGACGACGCCCAAGAAGCGGCACGAGAACCTCGTCTGGTACTATCCCGAGCCGGTGCATGAGGCCGAGCGCATCAAGGGGCTGGTCTGCTTCCATCACGAGCTGGTCGACAAGATCCTGGTCGACGGGGTGGAAATCCCGAAGGAAGCGACGGCGGCGTCGGACGGCTATTTCTGAGCCTGCACGACGCCGAACCCACCGGCATCGGCACGACTTGATCGAGGCGCGGTTCAGCGCATACCCTGCCTGGAACAAGGGAGGGCGAGCGATGGATCTTTTCAGCCTGGATGGCGACGTCGCGCTGGTCACCGGCGCCGGCAGCGGTATCGGTCGGGCAATCGCGATCGGCCTGGCTGAAGCTGGCGCCGACGTCGCTTGCTTCGGCCATGCGTCCAAGGGCGGGCTTGAGGAAACCGCTCAAAGGATCACGGACCTTGGCAGGAAAGCGTTGGTAGTGATTGGCACCGTCACTTCCGAAAGCGATCTCGCAACGGCGATCGATCGTGTCGAAGCCGAACTCGGCGCACTGACTGTCGCCGTCAACAATGCCGGCATCGCCGGCTCGGAAGCGGCCGAGACCATGTCGCTGGAGAAATGGCGCAAGGTGCACGACGTCAATGTCGCGGGCGTATTCTTGTCCTGTCAGGCAGAAGCCCGCGCCATGCTTCCCCGACGCATGGGGTCCATAATCAACATTGCTTCCATGTCGGGCAGCATCGTCAACCGGGGACTGACGCAGGCGCATTACAACTCCTCCAAGGCCGCTGTCATACACATGTCGAAGAGCCTCGCCATGGAATGGGCGGACCGCGGCCTGCGCGTCAATGTCGTCAGCCCGGGCTACACGCTGACGCCGATGAACAAGCGGCCCGAGGTGGCGGAGGAAGTAAAAATCTTCAAACGCGACACGCCGATGGGTCGCATGGCGGCACCGGAGGAAATGGTCGGACCGACCGTGTTCCTGGCCAGCCGTGCGTCAAGCTTCGTTACCGGCCTCGACCTGATCGTCGACGGCGGCTACGTCTGCTGGTAGAACGAAACGTCGCTGATGGGCGTCCGGTGGGACGCCCGATCGGTTGACCGTTTCACGACATACGCGACGTGTGAGCCGAGCCGCTACTCGGCCGCCACGCCTTTCACCTCGAGATAGCTCTCCATCGAATCGTCCAACGCCTGCAGCCAGGGCGTATGGTGGACCGGCGCCATGGTGCCGGTCATCAGCGAGCGATAGGCGTTGTCGCGGAAGGTCATGATGTTTTCCATCTTGTGGTGCTCCCACTCCATGAAGGTGTGGTTGACCGCCTCGACGTCGAAGCCCGGATAGTCGGTCTGGTCCATCAGCTCCTTGGTGTAGTCGCCCTGGAACCAGATCATCTGCTCGGCGTCCTCCAGCGTTTCCTCGCGCGCCCGCCACTTGGCGCCATGCTCGGCCATCGCCTCGGCGGAAGGCAGCTTGATGCGGCCCATGATGACGTCGCGCGCGTACCAGGCCTGCGCGTCGAACATGTTGAAGGTGTAGAACTGGTCCTGCATGCCGATATAGGACAGCTTCGGATTCTTCTCCCAGACGACGCCTTCATAGAGATCGAGCGGCCACATGCGGTTGGCGGTCTTGAGCTTGAGGTCGTCGGTCAGGAAGGGGAAGGAATGCAGATAGCCGGTGCAAAGGATGATGGCGTCGACGTCCTTGGTGGTGCCGTCCTTGAAATGCGCCGTCTTGCCGGCGACCTTCTGCAGGAGCGGCACTTCCTTCCAGTTCTCCGGCCATTTGAAGCCCATCGGCTTGGAGCGGTAGCTGGAGGTGATCGATTTCGCACCGTATTTGTAGCATTGCGAACCGATGTCCTCGGCCGAATAGGAACGGCCGATGATCAATATGTCCTTGCCCTTGAACTCCATGGCGTCGCGGAAATCATGGCTGTGCAGGATGCGGCCGTTGAAGGTGGCAAAGCCTTCGAAGAACGGCACGTTGGGCACCGAGAAATGCCCCGACGCGACCACGACATTGTCGAACTCTTCCGAGTAGGTCACGTCGTTGGTGCGGTCATGCGCGGTGACGGTGAATTTCTTCGTCTCGTCGGAAAAGGTCACCATGCGCACCGGGCTGTTGAAGCGCACCCATTCGCGCAAGCCCGATTTCTCGACGCGGCCCTTGATGTAATCCCACAGCACGGCGCGCGGCGGATAGGAGGCGATCGGCCGGCCGAAATGCTCCTCGAACGTGTAGTCGGCGAATTCTAGACATTCCTTCGGGCCGTTCGACCAAAGATAGCGGTACATCGAGCCGTGCACCGGATCGCCATGCTCGTCGAGGCCGGTGCGCCAGGTGTAGTTCCACAGGCCGCCCCAGTCGCTCTGCTTTTCGAAGCAGACGATTTCCGGGATCTCGGCGCCCTTGTCGGCGGCCGACTTGAAGGCCCTGAGCTGCGCCAGGCCAGACGGTCCGGCTCCGATGACGGCGACACGGGATTTCATGGTGGACCTCCTCTTTTTTTGATTTCCCCAGCGAAACAAATTTCACTGACAGTGACAGTAATTAGGTCCTCGGTGCTGTCAACAAACATCTGAGGCAACGGCGTTTGCGCGAAATGGTTTTTGTGCGCAAAGGCGGTGGCGGTTGCGTTCAGGCCGGCGAGCCCTGCGACATCCGATGGCTTGCGATGGCGGTTGCGCTCCTGTATCGCGACCGAATAAGTTCACCTTGAGTGAAATAAATCCGCGTGAATCGGGGGCGACATGGCGAACAAGACTTCTGGTACCAGGCCCACCGATGCGGCGATCAAGAGCAAGGCGCCGTCGAAGCCTGTGTCGGCGGACGGGCGCACGATCCGCACGCCGCTGATGCAAGACCCGCATGCCATCCGCGACACGCGCGAAAAAGTTCTGGAAGTGGCGATCGGGCATGAGGTGCGGGCGTTCCGCAAGAAGCTCGGCATCACGGTTGCCGATCTCGCCGCCGCCACGGACATTTCGCTGGGCATGCTGTCGAAGATCGAGAACGGCATCACCTCTCCATCGCTGACGACGCTGCAGGCGCTGTCGCGGGCGCTTGGGGTTCCGGTGACCGCCTTCTTCCGGCGTTTCGAGGAAGAGCATAGCGCCGTCTTCGTCAAGGCCGGCGAAGGCGTCGATGTCGAACGGCGCGGCACGCGCGCCGGGCATCAATACAATCTGCTCGGCCATATCGGCGCCAACACCAGCGGCGTCGTCGTCGAGCCCTATCTCATCACGCTGACCGAGAATTCCGACGTGTTCCCGACCTTCCAGCATGCGGGCATGGAGTTCCTCTACATGCTCGAAGGCGAGGTCGTTTATCGCCACGGCAACAATCTCTATCCGATGAAGCCGGGCGACAGCCTGTTCTTCGACGCCGATGCGCCGCATGGGCCGGAAGAGCTGACAAAGCTGCCGATGCGCTATTTGTCGATTATCTGCTATCCGCAAAACAGCGCGGGTTGAGGTGTACTGACATTCAGGTGAGGCCGGCCTGCAAATGCCGGCTTCCTGCGCTTCCGGTGCTCACGTACTTAAGTACGCTCCGCTCCGGTTCTCGGAAGCCACCATTTTCGACTCGGCCTGACCTGAATTTCAATACACCTCAGTCCGGCCCGAAACCGGGTGAAGTCGGGCTGCCGTCATCCAGCTTGGACAGCCACTCGACCAGCGTCGGGCGATAGCGGGTCAAGCCTTTGTAGGTGGCAAGCTCTTCCGGCAGGTCGCGGATGACGCGGTGCAGGCGGCGCGCCCATTTCGGCTGCGTGACCAGTTCGTCCATCTTGATCAGGTAGCAGCGGATCGGGAAGACGATGCCGTTGGAGCGCGGCAGCCGCCAGAAGCTTTGCAATTCGACGCGCAGATGCACCTTGTCGCCGACATTCTCCGGCGTGACTGTGGCGCGGTCGGGACCCCATTTGTGATAATTCTCAGGGCTGGTGTCGAGGCGTGGATTGATGGTCATCGTCCAGTTGAGACGCCTTGCCGGCTTGCCCTGCTGGATGTTGGTGAGGAATTTCAGCGCGCGCGTGAAAATCCCCTTCTCATGCGCCAGCGGCACCGGCGCGTGCCATTCGAAGAAATTCATGCCGATATCGAAATCGAGCGACCAGTCGGCCTGGGTGGTGACCATGCCGGCATCCATCCACAGATTGCCGTCGCGCTGGTCGAGGATGCAGAAATCGCCCTGGCTCTGCCGGGTGATGTATTCCATCGGGCCGTAAGGCAGCGTCGAGGTGTCGCCGAAGGTGAAGGTGTCGTCAATGCCGAGCGGCCGGTTGATCCAGCGCCAGCGGTCGCCGTTGCGCTCAAGCGTGAAATGCTCGGGATAGCCGAGCGCCTGCTGCTCCATCAGAAGCTCGAGCAGGTCCCAGCCGGCCAAGGTCATGTGCGGCAGCGACTGGCAGCGCAGCGGATCCTCGGCCAAGACCAGCGCGCGATCCTGCATCTCGGCGACATAGTGCTCGTCCACGTCGATCAGGTTTTCCAGCACGCTGCCCTTCGGCCCGACGACATGCGGCTCGATGTTGACCGCGTACATGTAGGCGTCTTCGTTGAACGGGAACGGAAAGCGCCTGATGTGCTCCGGGCTGTTCTTGAAGGTGAAGTCGTCGCGAAACGTTTCCTTGCGAAAGGTGATGCCCATGCTCGCCTCCTATCTTTCCAGGACCAGCGACTTGCCCTCGAAGCGCGAGACGCAAGGCATGATCTTACAGCCGGAACGGTGATCTTTCTCGCTCAGCCAGTGATCGTTGTGGATGAACTTGCCGTCATACGAGATCACATTGGTCTCGCACTGACCGCAGACGCCGCCGCGGCACAGATAGGGCGGGTCGACGCCGGCGGCCTCGATGGCTTCGAGCAGGCTCTGCTGTTCGCCGACATGGATCGTCTTGCCGCTGACGGCCAAGGTCACATCGAAGGGCGCGCCCGGCTGGGGCGCCGCGAAATGCTCGAAATGCACGGTTTCGGGCGGCCAGCCGAGTGACGCCGCGCGACCACGCACCCAGTTGATCATGCCGGCCGGGCCGCAGACGTAGAGATGCGTGCCGAGCGGCTGCGAGGACAACAGCCGCTCGAGATCGATGCGCTCCTCGCGGTCGTCGTGGTAGAGCCTGACCCGGTTACCGTAGCGCTCCCGCAGCACATCGGCATAGGTGCCCAGCGAAGCCGTGCGGCAGGTGTAGTGCAATTCGAAATTGCCGCCGGCGCCTGCCAGTTGCGCGGTCTGCGCCATGAACGGCGTGATGCCGATGCCGCCGGCCAGCATCAGGTGTTTTTTTGCCCTGAGATCGAGCGAGAACAGGTTGACCGGATAGCTGATCACCATCTCCAGGCCAGGCTTGACCTGCCGGTGCATGAACAGCGAGCCGCCGCGGCCGACATCGTCGCGACGCACCGATATCGTGTATTCGCGCGTGTCGAGCGGCGAGCCCATCAGCGAATAGGGATTGAGCCTGGTGCGGTCGCCGTCTTGCATCTCGACCACGACATGCGCGCCGCCCGAAAAGGTCGGCAACAGCTCGCCGTCGCGGCGGCGGAAATGGAAGCGGGTGACGAGATCGTTGACGAGAACGACGTCGCTGACGACGACGTCGAGCTTGGTGGTGCCGGTGCTCATGGGAAGGCCTCCTCGATCGGAGGAATCTCGGAGCGATCCTCGGCGTTGATGCACACGCCCTGGAAGGCGGCCAACCGGCGCGAATAGTGATCGCGCACCAGGAGCAGCAGGCCGCAATGCGAACAAGTGGCGGGCTGCGTCGTCACGTTCTCGGTGATGCCCTTGCAGTGCACGCAGTGCATGCGCCGCGCCAGCGAGCCGCGATGGTCGGTCTCGATGGAGGTGTGATCGATGCCGGCTTCGAGCGCTACCTGCATGGCCCGGCCGATCAGGCCCTCGGTGCCGGCAAGATAGACGCGCAGGCCCATATGGGCGTTGGTCAACGTCTGCTTCAGCCGCGGCAGCAGGCTGGCGAAGGACGGCGCGACATGGAGCTGCCTCGGCTTCAGCGCTTCGAGGGCCGCGATGTGCTTGCCCTCGGGGCCTGGAATGAAGACGATTTCCGCGCCATCGAAAAAGCCGGACGGAGCCTTGCCGGCCATGTCCGTTATCGCGAGCGCGCCTTCGGCATCGGCGATGAAGAGATGATGCTTGCCGGGCCGCGGAGACAGGGTCCCGTAGATAGGCCGGCTGATGATCGTCTTGGCTGCCATTCTTCCTTAGATCACCATGGCGTTTCGTTGAAACGCCATGGTGATCTAACTCCTTGTTGGAGCATGATCTTTTCCGAAAACCGGTTCCCACTTTTCGGGATCATGCTCTAGTGCCCTCGAAACTCCTCCCGGTTGTTGATGATGCCTCAACCCTTAGCGGTGCGCTTGGTTTTCTTCGGATCGTCGAACGGCAAGGGCTGCGCCGTCGCCTTGATGGAACCGCTCTTGTTGCGGATATCGAGCTTGGTGTCCTTGACGGCGCAATCGACGTCGAGCCGGGCGATGCCCATCGATTTCTCGACCAGCGGCGAATACATGGCGCAGGTCACCACGCCGACTTGTCTGCCGTCGCGATAGACCGGCGCGCCTTCGTCCGCCGGCTCCTTGCCGTCGAGCAGCACGCCATAGATCTTGAAGCGTTCCTTGCCCTTCAGCCGGTAATGCTCCTCGGCGCCGCGAAAACCGGTCTTGCCCGGGCTGACGGTGAAATCGAGGCCGAGCTCCCACAGCGTATCGCCGGGGCCTTCGTTCTCGAACGGATATTTCTGCGAATTGTCGTAGGGGTAGAAGAGCAGGTAGCTCTCGACGCGCAGCATGTCGAGCGTGGTGAAGCGGCACGGGATGATGCCGGCGCTCTTGCCCTCGTCGAGGATCCGGTCCCAGATCGTGCCGGCATCCTGGCCGCGGCAGAAGATCTCGTAGCCGCGCTCGCCGGTGTAGCCGGTGCGCGAGATCATCACCGGGAAGCCGAAGAGCTGCGTCTGCATGTGATGGAAGTAGTTGAGGTCGCGGATGCCCGGCACGTGCTTGGCCAGATAGTCGACCGCCGTCGGACCCTGCAGCGAAAGGTCGTGCAGATTGTCGTCGAAGCGCAGCGACACGTCACGCCCAACCGAAGCACGCTGCAGCTCCTCGTGGCCGGTGCCGGAGCCGTGCACGACCATCCACGAGTTCGGACCGGTGCGGTAGAGGATGCAGTCGTCGGTAAACTTTCCGGCCTCGTTCAGCATGCAGGCATAGGCCGATTTGCCGGGATAGATTTTTTCCACATCGCGCGTGGTGGCGAGGTCGATGAGATGCGAGGCGTGCGGCCCGGTGATGTGGACCTTCTTCAGGCCGGACACGTCCATCAGGCCGGCCTTGGTGCGGATCGCGATATATTCCTCGTCGGCGTCCTTGTCGTAGGTCCAGGCGGTGCCCATACCGCTCCAGTCCTCGAGTTTCGAGCCGAGCGCGCGATGGCGATCCGCCAGGGTCGAGAATCTCCAGGATGCCGTCATCCGATCGTCCTCCGTGCGATTTAAGTCGCTTTAGGTCGTTGCTGTTCCCTGCTCCTGCTTGGCGGAGGAGCTTGGTCGAATATTGACCGCAAACGGCGAGGCCCCGCAATCCCCTTGAAGCAAATAATTTCATTGTCAGGCAAATTTCTTGACCTGAAACAAACGGTTCACGGTGCGTAAATCCGACTTGACAATTCCGGAGATCGGACGGAATTTATGAAAAAAATTTCACTCTGTTGAAAGAGTGGGACGCCCGGCCGCTTTCGAGGCCGGACGTCGCCAGAAGGGGAAAACCGATGTCCGACCTGCAGCAGCGCATCGAAGCGCTGTACCGTTCCGACGTGCGCGGATCCGTGCTCCTGATCGTCTGCCTGTGGGCGACGATCCTCTTCGTCCTCCTGATGACATGGCCATACATTCCCGACAGCGGGATCAAGATCGTGGTGGCGGTCGCAGCCGCAGCCGTGCTGATCTTCAACACCGCGGCGATCCTGGCCATGATCAACCACTACAAGGAAGACAAGGATTTCATCTACGGGCTCGACATCAAGAACGCCGACGCCGCCCGCAACCGTCAATCCTGAAGGGAGAAACCATGGCCCGCTATATCCCGCCGGAGCAGAGCAAGGCCGGACAGGTCTTCGACATCGCGGTCGTGGTGGTCGCTATTTTCGTGGCGCTTTGGCTGCCGCTGAAGCTCGGCTTCGCCGGGGCGGCGAAGTCAATCGACCCGCTCGACGCCAAGACCTGGGACGCGCTCGGCCAGAACGCGACCATGGCCTCGATCTGGGAGAAGCTCGGCTACACGCCTGAGACCGCGCACGACATCATCCAGAACCGCTTCCATTACATCATCGACTGGCCGACGCTGATCATCATGGCGGTCGTGCTGATCGCTTATTTCGTCTTCCTGTTTCGTGCCTCCGATCGCGAATATCGCGAGGTCATCAACGAGAAGTTTGACGACAAATAGACCTTCGACGACAGGGGAAAAAACCATGTGGGTGGGACTGTCTTACGTTTGCTGGGGCATCTCGGTCGTACTGGCGCTGTGGATGCTCTACGACTGGTTCAAGGTCGACACGACCTATTCCGAGGACGTGCTGACCTCGTCTCGCGAAGGCGAGCTTGAAGCCGTTTCCGAAAAGCACCGGATCTGAGTGGGGACTGACATGACGGCTGCGGTTGATACGGGACAAACGACGACGATCCACGGCGACAGGGTTTCGCTGCTTCGGGTGCTCGGCCCCGCCCATGTCTGGGCGCTCGGCGTCGGCATCGTGCTGGTCGGCGAGTTCACCGGCTGGAATTTCTCGGCCGACAAAGGCGGCGCGCTGGCAGCGCTGATCGTCTGCTGGATCGTCGGGCTGCTCTACACCTCGGTCGCCATGATCGATTCGGAGGTGACGTCCACCGTCGCCGCCGCCGGCGGCCAGTACGCGCAGGCCAAGCATATCGTCGGGCCGCTGATGGCCTTCAACGTCGCGCTGTTCCTGGTGTTTGCCTACACCATGCTCGAAGTCTCGGACGCGATCCTGTTGGGCGACACGATCGTCGCCAAGGCCGGCGTCGAGGGACTGACGCACAATTCCTTCATCGCCGCCACCATCGTCGTGCTCGCCTGGCTCAACATCACCGCGATCGCCTATGTCTCGATCGTGATCCTGTTCTTTTCCGTCAGCCCGTGGACGCAAGGCGCGGTGCTGAAGCTCAACGAGCTGGTGACCCCCGGCAATGCGCTGCCCTATGGCTGGATCGGTGTGATCGCCGCCTTCCAGTTCGGCATCTGGTATTATCTCGGCATCGAGGGCACGACCCAGGCGGCCGAGGAAGTGCGCTCGCCGGCACGCTCCCTGCCCTACGGCACCATGGCCGGCATGATCACGCTGCTGATCGCCGCGGCGATGACCTGGTATGTCTGCGCCTCGCTGATGCCCTGGGAATATCTTGGCATCACCTATTATCCGCTGTGGGACGCCGGCAAATTGACCGGCAGCCCGCTCTTGGAAAACCTGTTGTTCATCGCGACGCTGCTGGCAGCGCTTGCCTCAGCCAATGGCTGCATCAACGATGCGGCGCGCGCCTGGTTCTCGCTCGGCCGCGACCGCTATCTGCCGAGCTGGTTCTCGGCGGTGCACCCGAAGTACCGCACGCCTTATCGCTCGATCCTGTTCCTGCTGCCGATCGCGCTGGCCTTCGCCTTCATCGCGGACCTCAACCAGGCGATTACCTTCTCGATCCTGTCGGGCGTGCTGCAATACACCTTCATGAGCATCAACATCATGATGTTCCGCAGGAAGTGGCCGTTGGGCACGATCCGCCGCGGTTACACGCACCCCTTCCATCCGCTGCCGGCGATCGTCCTGTTCTGCCTGTGCATGGTGACTTTCTTTGCCATCTTCCTCGGCTTCGGCTCGCAGCTGATCGCGATGACCGTCTTCTATTTCCTGATTTCTCTATGGTTCCACTTCTACCGCTACAAGTTCGTGCGGCGCGGCGACCAGTTCTCCATGCCGTGGCCGAAGCCGCAGGGTTATTGAGTAGAGTAACGGCCCGCCTATTCGTGGCGGGCCATGGCGTACCGAAATGTCCGAGCTGACGTCAGTGTTGCTTACCGGGGCGATCGCATTGAGCGTCGTCGCCCATGTCGCTTGGCTCGCGCGCGCCGGCCGCAACAGGGCAAAGGCAGCTTTGGCCGCCGACACGGCGAGCGTTCGCAGCGTCATTCCAGATGCCACCGACATTTCCGACGGCACGGCCGGTGTCGTCACCTGGGCCGGCTCCTGGAACGGTCAGCGCGTTCAGCTGCGCACCATCGTCGACACGCTGGCGACGCGGAAGCTGCCGACGCGCTGGCTCGCCGTTTCGATCACCGAGCCGGTCGCGGTGCCGGGTATTTTCGACATGATGATGCGGCCGAATTCGGCGACGACATTTTCCAACTTCGACCACCTTGCGCACACGCTGCCTAAGGTGCTCGGCTTTCCCGCTGATGCGGTGCTCAAGACCGACCGCAAGGGCGTCGCCTTTCCGCAGGACCTGATCGCCGCGCATACCGACATTTTTGCCGAAGGCCGCGCCAAGGAATTGCTGATCACGCCGAAGGGCGTGCGTATCGTCTGGCTGCTGGCCGAGGCCGAGCGCGCACGCTACGGCGTGTTCCGCCAGGCCGCGTTCGGCGATGCCGGCATCGACGCCGCCTTGATCGAAAGGCTGCTCGCGGTGACGTGCGGGCTCCGCGATGCGATCAACCAGCGCGAACGGCAGGCCGCATGACCGACAGGACCGACATGCCTGCTCCCGCAAATCCGTATCTCGTGCTCGGCGCGGCGATCGTTTTGCCGGCAAGCGGCCATGTCATGCTCGGCATGCCGGTACGCGGGCTGCAGTTCCTGTTCTTCATGGTGATCCTTGGTTGGATAACGACCAAGCTGGCGCCGGCCGACGCCAGCTTCATCGGCCGCCATGCCGGCGCTTTCCTGATCTATGCCTTCTCGATCCTCGACGCCTACAAGATCGCGCGCGTCCGTCATGCGGTCTGGGTTCACAAGGGGCGCCCCGACGGCGATAGTGGCCAACGCGATGCGCCTTCGAATATATAACGACAGGAAAATTTCTTTCATACCATTGAATTCGGCAAACTCATTGGGTACATCATCTGAGAGCCAAAAAACGTTGGAGGCGGGTATGTGCGGAATCGTCGGACTTTTCTTGAAGGACAAGGCGCTGGAGCCGAAGCTCGGCGCGATGCTGTCGGAGATGCTGGTGTCGCTCAGCGACCGCGGACCTGACAGCGCCGGCATCGCCATCTATGGCGCCCCTTCCAAGAATGAAGCCAAGATCACCATTCAGTCGGCCAGGCCGGAGCGCGATTTCGGCGGCCTCGACGCCGAACTCGCCAAGGTGATCGGCGCGCCGGTCAGTCTTGCCGCGAAGTCCACCCATGCCGTGATCCGGACCGCGCCTGACAAGGTCGATGCCGCGCGCGAGGCGCTGCAGACATTGCGGCCGGACGTCCGCATCATGGGCGCGGGCGAGGCTGTGGAAATCTACAAGGAAGTCGGCCTGCCGGAAGCCGTCGTCGATCGCTTCGAGGTGCGCGCGATGACGGGCACGCACGGCATCGGCCACACCCGCATGGCGACGGAATCGGCGGTGACCACGATGGGCGCGCATCCCTTCTCGACCGGTGCCGACCAGTGCCTCGTGCACAATGGCTCGCTGTCCAACCACAACAATGTTCGGCGCGAACTGATCCGCGACGGCATGACCTTCGAGACCGAGAACGACACCGAGGTGGCGGCCGCCTATCTTTCCAACCGGATGGCGCACGGCAAGAATCTCGGCGAGGCGCTGGAAGGCACGCTCTCCGATCTCGACGGCTTCTTCACCTTCGTCGTCGGCACCAAGAACGGCTTCGGCGTGGTTCGCGATCCGATTGCCTGCAAGCCCGCCGTGATGGCCGAGACCGACCAGTATGTCGCCTTCGGCTCGGAATATCGCGCGCTCACCAAGCTGCCCGGCATCGACAACGCGCGGGTCTGGGAACCGGAGCCCGCAACCGTCTATTTCTGGGAGCATTGAGCTGATGCCGGCAACCACAATGTCGAAGGCCGAGCGCGAGCAAGGCCACGCGAGGGTCTTCGACCTCTCCGAACACTCACTGCGCGAATTGAACCAGGCGCTGCACAAGCTCACGCCCGGCTCGAACGAGACGGCCTGGGAAGTGCTTCACCCAAGGGGCAGCCATTCCGTCGCCGTCGGCGTCGACCAGCCGGTCACCATCGATGTGCGCGGCAGCGTCGGCTATTACTGCGCCGGCATGAATGACGGCGCCGCGATTACCGTGCACGGCTCGGCCGGCCCCGGCGTCGGCGAGAACATGATGTCGGGCTCGATCGTCATCAAGGGCGACGCCAGCCAGTATGCCGGCGCCACCGGCCGTGGCGGGCTGCTGGTCATCGAGGGCAACGCCTCGTCGCGCTGCGGCATCTCGATGAAAGGCATCGACATCGTCGTGCACGGCAATATCGGCCACATGTCGGCCTTTATGGCGCAGTCCGGCAATCTCGTGGTGCTGGGCGACGCCGGCGACGCGCTGGGCGATTCCATTTATGAGGCGCGGCTGTTCGTGCGCGGCAAGGTGGAAAGCCTCGGCGCCGACTGCATCGCCAAGGAGATGCGGCCCGAGCATATCGAGTTGCTGCAGGGCCTGCTCGACAAGGCCGGCGTCACCGGCGTCAAGGCATCGGAGTTCAAGCGCTACGGCTCGGCTCGAAAACTCTACAATTTCAATATCGACAACGCCGACGCGTATTGAGGCAAGATGACCTACCGCAACCCGCCGACGACGCCGCGCAAGTCCGCGACCTTCGACGACTACACGCTTTCCGAAATCCGCCGCGCGGCGGCGACCGGCATCTATGATATCCGTGGCGCCGGCGCCAAGCGCAAGCTGCCGCATTTCGACGATCTTTTGTTCCTCGGCGCCTCGATCTCGCGCTATCCGCTCGAAGGCTATCGCGAGCGCTGCGACACCTCGGTGGTACTGGGCTCGCGCCATGCCAAGAAGCCGATCGAGCTGAAGATCCCGATTACGATTGCCGGCATGAGCTTTGGCTCGCTCTCCGGCCCGGCCAAGGAAGCCTTGGGGCGCGGCGCCACGCTTTCCGGCACCTCGACGACGACCGGCGACGGCGGCATGACCGAGGAAGAGCGCGGCCATTCCAAGACGCTGGTCTATCAGTACCTGCCATCGCGCTACGGCATGAACCCGCGCGACCTGCGCCGCGCCGACGCCATCGAAGTTGTCGTCGGCCAGGGCGCCAAGCCTGGTGGCGGCGGCATGCTGCTTGGCCAGAAGATTTCCGACCGCGTCGCCGAGATGCGCACGCTGCCCAAAGGCATCGACCAGCGCTCGGCCTCGCGCCATCCCGACTGGACCGGGCCGGACGATCTCGAGATCAAGATCCTCGAACTGCGCGAGATCACCGACTGGGAAAAGCCGATCTACGTCAAGGTCGGTGGGGCACGGCCCTATTACGACACGGCGCTCGCGGTGAAGGCCGGCGCCGACGTCGTCGTGGTCGACGGCATGCAGGGCGGCACGGCGGCGACCCAGGAAGTGTTCATCGAGAATGTCGGCCAGCCGACGCTTGCCTGCATCAGGCCGGCGGTGCAGGCGCTGCAGGACCTCGGCATGCACCGCAAGGTGCAGCTCATCGTCTCCGGCGGCATCCGCAACGGCGCCGATGTCGCCAAGGCGCTGGCGCTCGGCGTCGACGCTGTCTCGATCGGCACGGCAGCGCTCGTCGCGCTCGGCGACAACGACCCGCGCTGGGAGGCGGACTACAACGCGCTCGGCACCACCGCCGGCGCCTATGACGACTGGCACGAGGGCCGCGACCCGGCCGGCATCACCACGCAGGACCCTGAGTTGATGAAGCGGGTCGACCCGGTCGCGGCCGGACGGCGGCTCGCCAACTACCTCAAGGTGATGACTCTAGAAGCGCAGACGATTGCCCGCGCGTGCGGCAAGAACAGCCTGCACAATCTCGAGCCTGAGGATCTCGTCGCGCTCTCGATCGAGGCCGCCGCCATGGCAGGCGTGCCTTTAGCCGGCACCAACTGGATACCCGGGAAGAACGGCTTCTAGGACATCAGCAAAAACACCACTGCGAGGAATTATAATGGGGAACGATCTCGCCGCATTCGCCAAGGAGAACGGCGTCAAATATTTCATGATCTCCTACACCGACCTGTTCAGCGGCCAACGCGCCAAGCTGGTACCGGCGCAGGCGATCGCCGATATGCAAAAGGACGGCGCGGGCTTTGCCGGTTTCGCGACATGGCTCGACCTGACGCCGGCGCATCCGGACATGCTGGCGGTACCGGATCCGGCATCGGTGATCCAGTTGCCGTGGAAGAAGGACGTCGCCTGGGTCGCCGCCAACTGCATCATGGACGACAAGGAAGTCGACCAGGCGCCGCGCAACACGCTGAAGCGGCTGATCACCGAGGCCGCCCGCGACGGCATGCATGTCAAGACCGGCGTCGAGGCCGAGTTCTTCCTGATCTCGCCGGACGGCAGCGCGATCTCCGACCAATACGACACCGCCTCGAAGCCCTGCTACGACCAGCAGGCGGTGATGCGCCGATACGATGTCATCGCCGAGATCTGCGACCATATGCTGGCTCTGGGCTGGGGCCCGTACCAGAACGACCATGAGGACGCCAACGGCCAGTTCGAGATGAACTGGTCCTTCGACCACGCGCTGGCGACCGCCGACAAGCACTCGTTCTTCAAGTTCATGGTCAAGTCGATCGCGGAAAAGCATGGTCTCCGCGCGACTTTCATGCCGAAGCCGTTCCAGGGCCTGACCGGCAATGGCTGCCATGCCCACATCTCGGTGTGGGATGAGACCGGCAAGACCAATGTCTTTGCCGACAACGCGATGGAGCTCGGCCTCTCGGCCAAGGGCAAGAACTTCCTCGGCGGCATCATGAAACATGCCTCGGCGCTTGCCGCGATCACCAATCCGACGGTGAATTCCTACAAGCGCATCAACGCCCCGCGCACCATTTCGGGCGCCACCTGGGCGCCGAACACGGTGACCTGGACCGGCAACAACCGCACACACATGGTGCGCGTACCGGGACCCGGCCGCTTCGAACTGCGCCTTCCCGACGGCGCCGCCAACCCGTATCTGCTGCAGGCCGTCATCATCGCCGCCGGCCTCGACGGCATCCGCTCGAAGGCCGATCCCGGCAAGCGCTACGACATCGACATGTACCAGTTCGGCCATACCGTCACCGACGCACCGAAACTGCCGCTCAACCTGCTCGACGCGCTGCGCGAGTTCGACCAGGACAAATCGCTCAAGGCGGCGCTGGGTGAGGAATTTTCGTCGGCATATCTAAAGCTGAAGCAACAGGAATGGAATTCCTATGCTTCGCACTTCACGCAATGGGAGCGCGACCACACGCTGGATATCTAGACCCTCGGCGGTGCGAGCGACCTCGGAATGAACTGATGAAATATTCGATATTCTCGCTCGCCCGCGCCGCCCTTTCCGGCCACAAGAATTGGAAGCCGACCTGGCGCGACGCCGCGCCCAAGGACCGCTACGATGTGGTGATCATCGGCGGCGGCGGCCACGGGCTGGCGACGGCCTGGTTCCTGGCCAGTGAATTCGGCATCCGCAATGTCGCGGTGCTGGAAAAAGGCTGGATCGGCTCCGGCAATGCCGGCCGAAACACAACCATCATCCGCTCCAATTACGGCCTGCCCGGCAACACCGGCTTCTACGAATTGTCGATGAAGCTTTGGGAGCGGATGGAACAGGACTTGAATTACAACGCGATGGTCAGCCAGCGCGGCGTCATCAATCTCTATCATTCCGACGCGCAGCGCGATGCCTATGCGCGGCGCGGCAACACCATGCGCATCAACGGCATCGATGCCGAGCTGCTCGACCAGGCGGCGCTGAAGAAGATGATGCCGTTCCTGAACTTCGACCATGCGCGTTTCCCGGTGCAGGGCGGACTCCTGCAGCGGCGCGGCGGCACGGCCCGACACGATGCGGTCGTCTGGGGCTATGCGCATGCGGCGAGCGAACTCGGCGTCGACGTCATCCAGAACTGCGAGGTCACCGGCTTTACCCGCGACGCCAACGGCAAGGTGACCGGCGTCGAGACCTCGCGCGGCAGGATCGGCGCCGGCAAGGTCGGCATGGCGGTGGCGGGCTCCTCGTCACGCGTCGCCGCGATGGCGGGCTTGCGTCTGCCGATCGAAAGCCATGTGCTGCAGGCCTTCGTCTCGGAGGCAATCAAGCCGCTGTTGCCCAATGTCATGACCTTCGGCGCCGGACACTTCTATGTCAGCCAGTCCGACAAGGGCGGGTTGGTCTTCGGCGGCGACATCGACGGCTACAATTCCTATGCCCAGCGCGGCAATTTGCCGGTCGTGGAGGATGTCTGCGAAGGCGGCATGGCGCTGATCCCGATGATCGGCCGCGTGCGGCTCCTGCGCCAGTGGGGCGGCATCATGGACATGTCGATGGACGGCACGCCGATTATCGACAAGAGCCCGGTCGACGGCCTCTATATCAACGCCGGCTGGTGCTATGGCGGCTTCAAGGCGACGCCGGGCTCGGGCTTGGTCTTCGCCCATCTGCTGGCCCGCGACGAGTCGCACAAGGAGGCGGCGCTGTTCCGCCTCGACCGCTTCCAGCGCGGCGCCATGATCGACGAGAAGGGCCAGGGCGCCCAACCGAACCTGCATTGAAAGCGGCCGCAACAAGATGCGCATAGTCTGTCCCTTTTGCGGCGAACGCGAACTCGGCGAGTTCACCTATCTCGGCGATGCCAAGCCGCAACGCCCCGCGGCCGATGCCGGCGAGGACGCCGTCTACGATTACGTCTATCTTCGCGACAATATCGCCGGCGTGATGAGCGAGCACTGGTACCATGGCGGCGGCTGCCGGGCCTGGCTGAAGGTCACACGCAACACGCTGACGCATGAGATTTCGGCTGTCGAGCCGGCGGCGGGTGCCGGCGCCGCCAAGGTTGGTGCGTGATGCGCGGCAATCAGGCAAACCGGCTGAACAATGGCGGTCTCGTCGACCGGTCGGAAGAGATCAGCTTCCGCTTCGACGGCAAGACCTTCTTCGGCCTCAAGGGCGACACGCTGGCTTCCGCGCTGGTCGCCAACGGCGTCAAGCTCGTCGGCCGCTCGTTCAAGTATCACCGTCCGCGCGGCATCCTGACGGCCGGCTCGGAAGAGCCGAACGCCCTGGTCGAGCTGCGCAGCGGCGCCAGGCGCGAGCCGAACACCAAGGCTACGACGGTCGAGCTCTATGAGGGCCTGGAAGCCGCCAGCCAGAACCGCTGGCCGTCGCTCAATTTCGACGTGATGGCGGTCAACCAGCTGTTCGCGCCGATCTTCGTCGCCGGCTTCTACTACAAAACCTTCATGTGGCCGGCGAAGTTCTGGGAAGCGATCTACGAGCCGGCGATCCGGCGCGCCGCAGGCCTCGGCCGCGCGGCTGGCCTTCCCGATCCCGATCATTATGACAAGGCCTGGGCGCATTGCGACGTGGTGATCGCGGGCTCGGGTCCGGCTGGCCTGGCCGCTGCCCTTGCGGCCGGCCGCAGCGGCGCCCGCGTCATCCTCTGCGAAGAGGATTTTGTCCTCGGCGGACGCTTGCTTGCCGATGGCGGCACGATCGACGGATTGCCGGCCGCCGAATGGGTCGCGCGCGCGGTTGCCGAACTGACGGCGATGCCGGATGTGCGCATCATGACCCGCACGACGCTGTTCGGCGTCTATGACGGCGGTACCTATGGCGCGATCGAACGCGTCAACGACCATCTGCCGGTGCCGCCGGAGCATCAGGTGCGCCAGCGGCTGTGGCGCATCGTCGCCAAGCGCTGCGTCGTCGCGGCCGGTTCGATCGAACGCCCCATCGTCTTTGCCGGCAACGACACGCCGGGCGTGATGATGGCGTCGGCCATGCGCAGCTACATCAACCGCTACGCCGCCACGCCGTCCAGGCGCATCGCGCTCTTCACCAACAATGAGGACGGCTGGCGGACAGCCGAAACGGCGATCGCCGCTGGATTGCAGGTTGCAGCGGTGATCGATGCACGGCCGGACGTTTCGCCAGCCCATCGCTCGCTTGCCAGCAAAGGCGGCTTCCCGGTGCTGCATGGCTCCGTCAACGGCGTCGACGGCGGCAAGAACGGCGTGCGCAAGATTTCCGTCTCGCTGACCGGCGGCGCGCGCGCCGAGGTCGAGGCCGATGGGCTTGCGGTCTCGGGCGGCTGGAACCCGGCGGTCGGCCTCACCTCCTACCATCGCGGCCGGCCGAAATGGCGCGACGACATCGCCGCCTTCGTGCCGGACGGCGCGCCGCCCGGCATGGTCGCCGCGGGCGCGGCCAATGGCGCCTTCGGTCTCGGTGCCTGCCTGCGCGAAGGGTTTGAGGCCGGGGCCGCGGCCGCACTGGATGCCGGGCGCAGCGGCGGCACAGGCTCGATGCCGGTCGCCGACGACGAGGCCTTTTCGCTGACGCCGCTCTGGCATGTCACGGGCAAGGGCAAGGCCTTCGTCGACCAGCAGCATGACGTCACCGCATCCGACGTCGAACTGGCGCAGCGCGAGGGCTTTCAATCGGTCGAGCACCTGAAGCGCTACACGACGCTCGGCATGGCGACCGACCAAGGCAAGACATCCAATGTCGCCGGCCTCGCCATCATGGCTGCGGTGAGCGGCAAGTCCATTCCCGAGACGGGCACGACCATCTACCGGCCACCTTATGTGCCTGTCGCCATCGGCGCCTTCGCCGGCCACCACCGCGACGAGAATTTCCACGCGACGCGATTGACGCCATCGCATCACTGGGCGGCCGAACAGGGCGCGATCTTCGTCGACACCGGCTTGTGGAAGCGCGCCCAGTGGTACCCGCGCGCTGGCGAGAAGGACTGGCTGGAATCAGTCACCCGCGAGGTCAAGGCAGTGCGCGGCGGCGTCGGCTTCTGCGATGTCTCGACGCTCGGCAAAATCGACGTGCACGGCCCCGACGCCGGCGCCTTCCTCGACCGCGTCTACATCAATGCCTTCTCCAGCCTCGCCGTCGGCAAGGCGCGCTACGGGCTGATGCTGCGCGAGGACGGCATCGTCTATGACGACGGCACGACCTCGCGTCTGGCCGAGGACCACTACTTCCTCACCACCACCACGGCGAAAGCCGGACTGGTGATGCAGCATCTCGAATTCTGCCGGCAGGTGCTGTTCCCCGAACTCGATGTGCAGCTGACCTCGGTCTCCGACCAGTGGGCGCAATTCTCCATCGCCGGGCCGAGTGCGCGGGAACTGCTCAAACAGATCGTTGATGAGTCCGAGGACCTGTCGAACGAAGGTTTCCCGTTCATGGGCGCGCGCGAGGTCAAGCTGCGCGGCGGCCTGAAGGCCAGGCTGTTCCGCATCTCGTTTTCCGGCGAGATGGCGTTCGAGATTTCGGTGCCAGCGCGCTACGGCGAGGCGATGGCGCGCAATCTGATGATCGCTGGCGCCCCATTCGGCGTGACGCCCTACGGCACCGAGGCGCTCGGCGTGATGCGCATCGAAAAGGGCCATGTCGCCGGGCCGGAGCTCAACGGCACGACCACCGCGGCCGATCTCGGCCTCGGCAAGATGATGTCGACCAAGAAGGATTTCATCGGCCGCGTCATGGCCGGCCGCGAGGCGCTGGTGGCGCCGAACCGGCAGGTGGTCGTCGGCATCAAGCCGACCGACAAGGCGCGGCGCCTGCGCTCCGGCGCGCACATCGTTCCGAAGGGCGAGACGCCCGGCCCCGACAACGACCAGGGCTATGTCACCTCGGTGTGCTTCTCGCCGGTGCTCGACCAGTGGATCGGGCTCGGCCTCGTCGAGCGCGGTCGCGAGCGCATCGGCGAGATCGTGCACGCTCATGACCCGCTGCGCGGCGAGGACTACGATGTCGAGCTCTGCAATTCCGTCTTCTACGATCCGGATGGAGGACGCCAGCGTGGCTGATTTTTCCTGGGACGTCCGCAGCCCGCTGGACCGCGCGCTGGTCGCCGGCGCTTACGGCGCGCGAGGCGATGCCGGCGTGTCGCTGGCCGAGATCCGCAATTTCGACCTCGTCCAGGTGATGGCGCGGCGCGGCAAGGCCGGTGAGATGGCGAAGGCCGCGAAGGCACGCTTCGGCGCCGCCGCACCGGAAACGCCCAAGGCGGTCGGCACGTCCGACGCCACGCTGATCTGGTCCGGACCGGACCAGTTTTTTGTCCTGCCGAAAGGTGGCAAGCACAGGATTGACGCGCTGGCGCCTGTCTTTGCCGGATCGGCTTCGCTTTCCGATCAGTCGCATGCGCGGGTGCTGATCAGCGTCTCCGGAGAGAAGGCGCGCGCGATGCTCGCCAAGGTCTCCTCGATCGATCTTCATCCCGATGTGTTCGGTGTAGGCGCTGCTGCGGCCACGTCGATGGACCACACGAGTGTCACGCTGTGGCGGGGTAATGATCGCAGCGGACAGGCAGTGTTCAATCTCCTGGTGTTCGCGACCTTCGCCGAGAGCCTGTGGCACACGATTCTCGACTCAGCCGCGGAGCATGGCGTGACAATCAGCCATTCCGAGGACCTGGCGTAGCGGTACGCGCCCTTCCCTTCTCCCACAGGGGGAGAAGGGGGAGCCAGTGCTTGCCAAACGCCATCGCGCTGCTATTCTTGCTGCTAAAATATTTTCACACACAGGCAAACTTGTTTCTCGCTCGGAGGAGGGTTTGAGATGAGCCAGTCGCCCTACCCTGCCGTCCTGTCCGGACCGCCGCGTCCGAGCCTGATCCTGAGACCCGGCCAGATCAGCCTGCCGCCGGGCGTGGAACGCTGTACCGTGCATGGCAATGGCGCGGTGCTGATCGACGTCGAGGCCGGCGACAGCGTCAGCGTGACCAATGTCGAGGGCGGTCAGCCATGCGAGCTGCTGGCCTGGGACAAATCCGGCGCCACCGATCCCGGCATTTTCGGCGAACGGTCCAACAGCAACGCGGCCGGCATCAAGGCGCTGCTGGCCGAAGGCGACGACAGCCTCTCCGCGCTGCGCCTCAGCCTGCAACGCCGCCAGGTACAGCTCGACCAGCCGATGGCCGTACGCGTCTTCGGCGGTGCCACGCCGGCCGGGACCGAGCAGAGCTTTTCGGTACAGCGCGACGGCGCGCTGCTGATCGCTGCCCCGGGCGGGCCGATGCTGGTCGACGGCCACAACACCGCGACACCGCTCACCGTGATGGTGCGCCGCGCCACGATCCGGCTGAAGACGAGATCGCAGCTTGCCGATCCGCTCGCCGATCCGGTGCTCGATCTCAGGGTGCATTCGGCGACGGCGGAATCCTATTTCGTCAAGGCTGGCGACTATCTGCAGATCATCGACGTCGATGGCCGGCAATGCACGGACTTCCAGTGCTTTTCGGCGCGCAAGCTGGACAAGGGACGCGATCTGCCGCTCGATGTGACGACGACCCGCACGCTGATGGGATCGAGCTATCCGATGCCCGGCCTGCACTCGAAATACTACGACCAGGACATGGAGCCGCTGGTCGAGGTGGTGCAGGACACATGCGGCCGGCACGATGCGTTCGCGCTCGCCTGCGCCGCCAAATATTACGACGACATCGGCTATCCCGGCCACGTCAACTGCTCGGAGAATTTCAACAAGGCGCTCGCCGACAAGGGTGTCACGCCCCGCGCCGGCTGGATGGCGATCAACTTCTTCTTCAACACGGCAATCGACGCGCATGGCCTGATGGTGTCGGACGAGCCCTGGTCGCGTCCGGGCGACTATGTGCTCTTGAGGGCCCTGACCGACATCGTCTGCGTGTCCTCGGCCTGCCCGGACGACACCACGCCCGCCAATGGCTGGAACCTGACAGACATCCATGTGCGCAGCTATTCCGGCCAGCACAAATTCTCGCGAGCGATCGCCAGACGCACGAAGCCCGACTCGGAACCGAAAATGACCCGCGAGACAGCCTTTCATTCGAGCTTTGCCAAGCACACGCGCGACTTCGTCGAATACCGGGGCTACTGGCTCGCCAATTCCTTCGCCAAGGAAGGGCCGATCGCCGAATACTGGGCCTGCCGGCAGGCGGCGGTGATCATGGACCTTTCGCCGCTGCGCAAGTTCGAAGTCACCGGACCGGATGCCGAAGCGCTGTTGCAATACACGCTGACGCGCGACGTCAAGAAGCTCGGCGTCGGCCAGGTCGTCTATTCGGCGATGTGCTACGAGCATGGCGGCATGATCGACGACGGCACGCTTCTGCGGCTCGGCAAGGACAATTTCCGCTGGGTCGGCGGCGACGATCCTTCCGGCGAATGGCTGCGCGAGACCGCCACGAAGCTTGGCCTCAACGTGCTGGTGCGCTCCTCCACCGACCAGATGCACAACATCGCCGTGCAAGGGCCGAAGAGCCGCGACATCCTCAAGGAGGTCGTCTGGACCTCGCCAGTGCAACCCTCGATCGGCGAACTCGAATGGTTCCGCTTCGCCGTCGCCCGCATCGGCGTTCCGGTCGTCGTCTCGCGCACCGGCTATACCGGCGAACTCGGTTATGAGGTCTGGTGCCATCCGCGCGACGCCGAAAAGGTGTTCGACGCGATCTGGGAAGCCGGCCAACCGCATGGGCTGAAGCCGATGGGCCTGCAGGGGCTCGACATGGTGCGCATCGAGGCGGGGCTGATCTTCGCCGGTTACGAGTTCTCCGACCAGACCGATCCGTTCGAGGCCGGCATCGGCTTTACCGTGCCGCTCAAGACCAAGGCCGACGACTTCATCGGCCGCGCGGCGCTGATCCGGCGCAAGGAGCATCCGCAGCACAAGCTTGTCGGGCTCGACATCGATGCCAATGTCGCCGTCGGCCATGGCGACTGCGTCCATGTCGGCCGCGCCCAGATCGGCGTCGTCACCTCCGGCATGCGCTCGCCGCTGCTCGGCAAGACCATCGCGCTGGCCAGGCTCGACATCACCCATGCCGAGATCGGAACGGAGGTCGAGATCGGCAAACTCGACGGCCATGCCAAGCGGCTGCCGGCGCGCGTCGTGGCCTTCGCCCATTACGATCCGCAGAAGACCAAGCCGCGTTCCTGATCGCCTCCCAGCGCAGATCTGCCCCCGCCGCCGCCCGCCGGCGGCGGG
Organism: Mesorhizobium sp. WSM4832; assembly: GCF_055811115.1. Lineage (NCBI taxonomy): Bacteria > Pseudomonadati > Pseudomonadota > Alphaproteobacteria > Hyphomicrobiales > Phyllobacteriaceae > Mesorhizobium > Mesorhizobium sp. WSM4832. The sequence goes on from NZ_JBVVQH010000005.1 coordinate 103,790, forward strand.
TGAATCGATGTTTCGCAAACCTGATGTGCACGACATCCACAAAACGCTTGACGCGAAAGCGCGTCGGATCAATCTTCACTCTTAAGAAAAAAATACGACTGAGTGGAAACACGACAGCCGGATGGTGATTTGCCGGGGAGCAAGCTTCGCGAGAGCCGAAGCGTCGCCGGCGGGGAATAGAAAAAGGGGAAGACACAAGATATGAGCACGATAAGCACTGCCCTGGAGCAGCCTGCCGAAAGCAAGCTGCTCAGGCATATCGACTGGCGTGGCGCCTTCTGGGTGGCAAGCGGCGTTCCAGCACTGGTCCTGTTCTCGATCGGCGGCATTGCCGGCACGACCGGGAAACTCGCCTTCCTGATCTGGACTGTGTCCATGATCATGGGTTTCCTGCAGTCCTTCACCTATGCCGAGATCGCTGGACTGTTCCCGAACAAGTCCGGCGGCGCCTCGATCTACGGTGCCACGGCCTGGCTGCGCTACTCGAAGTTCATCGCGCCGCTGTCGGTGTGGTGCAACTGGTTCGCCTGGTCGCCGGTGCTGTCACTCGGCTGTTCGATCGCAGCCGCCTATATCCTCAATGCGTTGGCGCCGGTGCCGATCTTCGGCGAGACTTCGCCGGAAGTGGTCGCCTACATCGCGGCGCATGTCGGAACTGCTCCGGCCGATGCCATCGCCGCGGTGACCGCGGCCGCGACGCCCGCCATACGCACCTGGTCGCTGTGGGGCCATACGCTGGGCCCGGTGTCCTTCACCTTCAACGCCACCTTCTTCATCGGCGCGGTGCTGATGCTGATCATCTTCTCGATCCAGCATCGCGGCATCCTCGGCACGGCCAATGTGCAGAAATATATCGGCCTTTTGGTCATCATCCCGATGCTGATCGTCGGCGTCGTGCCGATCTTCACCGGCCAGATCGACTGGGCGAATTTCTCGCCGCTGGTGCCGCTGGCCGCCGCCTACGCACCCGACCCTGGCTCCTGGAACATCGCCGGCTGGACACTGGCGCTCGGCGGCATGTTCATCGCGGCCTGGTCGACCTACGGCTTCGAGACCGCGGTCTGCTATACGTCCGAGTTCAAGAACCCCGGCACCGACACCTTCAAGGCCATCTTCTACTCTGGCCTGCTCTGCATGCTGCTCTTCATCCTGGTGCCCTTCACCTTCCAGGGCGTGCTTGGCCTGAACGGCATGCTGGCGACGCCGATCGTCGACGGCTCGGGCGTCGCCGACGCGCTGGCCGGCATGGTCGGCGGCGGCAGTATGATCCACAGCCTGCTGGTGATGCTGATGATCCTGGCGCTGGTGCTCTGCATCATGACGGCGATGGCCGGCTCCTCGCGCACGCTCTACCAGGGTTCGGTCGACGGCTGGCTGCCGCGCTATCTCAGCCATGTCAACGAACACGGGGCGCCGACCCGCGCCATGTGGACAGACCTCGTCTTCAACCTGATCGTGCTGGCCATTGCCTCGGCCGACGCGACGAGCTTCTTCTTCATCCTTGCCGTGTCGAACTGCGGCTACATCATCTTCAACTTCCTCAACCTCAACGCCGGGTGGATCCACCGCATCGACAACGGCCAAATCGTCCGACCCTGGAAGGCGCCCTCGTGGCTCCTGGGGGTTGGGGCGATCTTCGCCTATGTCAATGCGATCTTCATGGGTGCCGGCGCCAAGGTGTGGAACCCGATGGCGCTATGGGCCGGCCTGATCACCGCGGCGCTGATCATCCCGGTGTTCTGGTTCCGTCATTACATCCAGGACGGCGGCAAATTCCCCGAACACATGTTGGCGGACCTTGGCATGGCGGGAGCCGACCTTTCGGTCAAGAAGGCAGGCATGCTGCCCTACCTGACGCTGATCGCCGGCGTGGTGGTGATGCTGATCGCCAATTGGGTGTTCGTCATCTGACACGACGGCCTGAAAGAAGACGGGCGCGCCTCGGCGCACCCGTCTCTCTTTTTTTGCCGATCTTCCTGATCCCGGCATCAACCTGCCTTGCGGACCGCCGCTTGTTCGAAGAACCGGTTGGGCGGCCGTTTCAGGCCGAGATTCTCGCGCAGCGTCGATCCTTCATATTGCCGCCTGAAGATGCCTCGGCGCTGCAGCTCCGGTACAACCTTCTCGACGAAATCGTCGAGGCCAGCCGGAAGGTAGGGAAACATGATGTTGAAGCCATCGGAGCCTTCGGCAAGGAGCCATTCCTCCATCTCGTCCGCGATGGTCTTGGCCGTGCCGACGAAAGCGAGGCCCGAGTAGCCGCCGAGCCGCTGGGCGAGCTGGCGGACGGTGAGGCTCTCCGTCCGCGCCAGTTCAATGACTCGCTCGCGGCTGCTTTTGCTGGCGTTGGTTTCCGGAATGTCCGGCAACGGACCGTCCGGATCGAAACTCGACGCGTCGTGGCCGAGCGCGATCGATAACGAGGCGATGCCGCTCTCGTAATAGACCAGGCTGTCGAGCTTCGCCCGCTTGGCCCGCGCTTCCTCGACACTGTCGCCGACGATGACGAAGGCGCCGGGCAGGATCTTGATGTCGTCGCGCGCGCGGCCAAGTTTTTGCGCCCGGCCTTTGACGTCGGCAAAGAAGCGCTGGCCGGCCGCGAGATCGCCATGAGCGGCGAAAATCACCTCGGCAGTCTCAGCCGCCAATTGCCGCCCCGCTTCCGAGGCGCCGGCCTGGACGATGACCGGCCAGCCCTGGATGGGCCGGGCGATGTTAAGAGGCCCGCGCACCGATAGGTGCTCGCTCTTATGGTTGAGCACATGCAGTTTGGCAGGGTCGAAGTAGAGCCCGCTTTCCGCGTCACGAATGAAGGCGTCGTCGGCGAAGCTGTCCCACAGCCCGGTGACGACATCGTAGAATTCGCGCGCCCTGTGGTAGCGCTCGTCATGCTCGACATGCTCGTCGAGGCCGAAATTCTGCGCGGCGTCGGGATTGGAGGTCGTGACGATGTTCCAGCCGGCGCGGCCGCCGCTGATATGGTCCAGCGAAGCGAAACGGCGGGCGATGTGATAGGGCGCGTCGAAGGTGGTCGATGCGGTGGCGACCAGGCCGATATGATCGGTGACGGCGGCAAGCGCCGACAGCAGCGTGAACGGCTCGAAGGACGTCACCGTGTGGCTGCGCCGCAGCGCCTCGATCGGCATGTTGAGCACGGCCAGATGGTCGGCCATGAAGAAGGCGTCGAACTTCGCCGCCTCCAGCGTCTGCGCGAAACGCTTCAGATGCGCGAAGTTGAAGTTGGCGTCGGGATAAGCGCCCGGATAGCGCCAGGCGCCGGTGTGAAGACTGACGGGGCGCATGAAGGCGCCGAGGCGCAGTTGCTTTTGTTCTGACATGGGCAATGATCCAGCGATGACGAGCGTTGCCGCTCCGATATCGGCGCAGGATCGGCCCGCATTGCGCTGCTGGAAAGGAATTCTGTTTTGCGGAAGCCTTGCCGCGGAGCATTTTCGCCCGACGCGGTCGCCTGTGATGTGGATCATCCGCCACCGGCCTTCACCGATGGCGGATGATCCGAGGTTGCCACCTCTTATTCCGCGGCCAACGCCAGTTGCGGCCGTTCGATGCCTTCGACCTTCTCCGGCTCGGGCGCCTGCTCGTCGGTCTTCGCCTTCTTGGGTTCGTGGCCGAAGAACAGCGCGTAGCCGGCCGGCAGCACCAGGATGGTGAGCACGGTGGCGACCAGGATGCCGCCCATCATGGCGTAGGCCAGCGGCCCCCAGAAGACGGCGCGCGAGATCGGGATCAGCGCCAGAACCGCCGTCATCGCCGTCAGCATGATCGGCCGGAAGCGGCGCACGGCAGCGCCGATGATCGCCTCCGATCGGTCCATGCCCCTGGCGATATCCTGATCGATCTGGTCGACCAGGATGATCGAGTTGCGCATGATGATACCGAGCAGCGCGATGACGCCGAGGATGGCGACGAAGCCGAACGGCGCGCCGCTGATCAACAGTGCGGCCGCGGCACCGATGATGCCGAGCGGACCGGTGGCCAGCACCAGCATCGACTTGCCGAAATGCTGCAGCTGAACCATCAGAAGCACGACGATGATGGCGAGCATGATCGGCGCCTTGGCGGCGATCGAGGCCTGGCTTTCCGCCGAGTCCTCCGCGCCACCCTGGATCTCGATCTGGTAGCCGGGGGCGAGACCGTCACGCAGGCTCTTCATGTCGTTGTACATCTTGGTGACGACGTCGTTCGACTGCACGCCGTCCGGCAGCGTGGCGCGCACGCTGATCGTCGGCAGGCGGTCGCGCCGCCATTCGACGCCCTGCTCCATCACAGGCACCACCTTGGCCACCTGCGACAGCGGCACCGAGCCGCCGAAGTCGGTCGGGATGTAGACGGAGTCCACCGAGGAGAGCAGATGACGGGTCGCCTCCGGCTCGCGGGCGACGATCGAGACCGTCTCCTCGCCGTCGCGGAAGTCGTCGAGCGGCGCGCCGGACATGGTGGCCTGCAGCATCTGGCGGATGCGCTGCGAGGTGACGCCGAGCGCCCGGGCACGATCCTGATCGATCACCAGCTTCATCGCCGGCACAGGTTCCAGCCAGTCGTCATGGATGGCGCCGAGCAGCGGGTTGGCCTGGAACTTCGCCTTCACCTCGTCGGCGATGCGGCGCACCTCCTGGCGGTCAGGACCCATGACGCGCATCTGCACCGGCCAGCCTGTGGGCGGGCCGAGGAACAGGCGGTCGACCTTGCCGCGGATCGAGGGGAAATCCTGCGCCAGGATCTTGCGCATCTTGACGATCAGCCGCTCGCGCGCCGGCTCGTCCTTGGCCATCACCAGGAGCTGGGCGAAGTTCGGGTTGCGGAGCTGCTGGTCGAGCGGCAGGAAGAAGCGCGGCGCGCCTTCGCCGATATAGGTGGCGATGAAGCGCTTGTCGGGATCGTCCATCATCTTGGCTTCCAGCGCCTTGGCCTGGCTTTCGACCTCCTTGATCGAGGTGCCTTCCGGCAGCCAGAGATCGACCAGGATTTCCGGACGCGAGGATTGCGGGAAGAAGTTCTGCGGGATGAACTGGAATGCCCAGAGGCTGGTGGCGAAGGTCATGAGCGTCGCCACGAGCACGATGATGCGGTGGCGCACGGCCCAAGTGACCGTCGCGCGCAGACGGCGATAGAAGCCGGTGTCGAAGACATCGTGGTGGGTGCCGGCGTGCTTGCGCTGCTTCAGGATCATGTGGCCGAGCCACGGCGTGAAATAGACCGCGACGAACCACGAGACGATCAGCGCGATGCCGACGACGTAGAACAGCGTGCGCACATACTCGCCCGCGGTCGAGGCGGCGAAGCCGACCGGGATGAAACCCGCGGTGGTGATCAGCGTGCCGGTGAGCATCGGGAAGGCGGTCGAGCTATAGGCGAAGCTCGCCGCCTCGATCTTGACCAGCCCTTCCTCGAGCTTTCGCTCCATCATCTCGACGACGATCATGGCGTCGTCGACCAACAGGCCAAGCGCGATGATCAACGCGCCGAGCGAGATGCGCTGCAGATCGATGCCGATCTCGTACATGATGGCGAAGGTGGCGGCTAAAACCAGCGGGATGGCGATGGCGATCACCAGGCCTGAGCGCCAGCCGATCGACAGGAGCGAGACGGCAAGCACGATCAGCAGCGCTTCGCCGAGCGCCTCCATGAACTCGCTCACCGCGTCCTTGACGACCTGCGGCTGGTCGGAAACCTGGTCGACAGCGACGCCATAGGGCAGCCCTGCCTCGAAGCGCTGGTAGGTCGCCTGGACATCCTTGCCGACGTCCCTGACGTTGAAGCCCTTGGCCATGACGACGCCGACCTGGACGCTCTCGTGGCCGTTGAAGCGATATTTGCGCTCGTAGGGATCCTCGAGGCCGGAAGAGACGGTGGCGATGTCGCCGAGGCGCGTCACCTGATTGCCGGAGCGCAGCCTCAGTTCACGGATGTCGGCGGCCTTGGTGACGTCGCCCTCGACCGAGATGCGCACCGAGCGCAGGCCGGTATCGACCGAGCCCGCCGGATCGACGGCGTTCTGCCCTTTCACGGCGTTCTGCAGGTCGACAATGGTCAGGCCGCGTTCGGCGAGCGCCTTGGACGAGACGTCGATATAGATCTTCTCCGGCTGGTCGCCGATGATGACGGCCTTCTCGACGCCCGGCGTCGTCAACAGCATGTCGCGCGCCTGGATGGCGAACTTCTTCAGCTCCGGATAGGTGAAGCCGTCGCCGCTGATCGAATGTAGCGTGATGAAGGTGTCGCCGAACTCGTCGTTGAAATACGGACCGAGCAGGCCTTGCGGCAATTCATTGGCGATGTCGCCGACCTTCTTGCGCACCTGGTAGAAGGCGTCCTTCACCTCCTCGGTATTGGTGTCGCCCTTGACCTGCAAGGTGATGATGGCGCTGCCGGCGCGAGTGTAGGAGCGGACGAAATCGAGATGCGGCGTTTCCTGCAGCTTGCGCTCGATCTTGTTGACGACCTGGTCTTCCATGTCCTGGATCGAGGCGCCAGGCCAGGTCGCCTGCACCACCATGACGCGGAAGGTGAAATCGGGGTCTTCCTTCTGGCCCATGCGCATCAGGCCTAGCGCGCCGGCCAGGATGATCAGGCCGAACAGGAACCGCGCGATGCTCGGATGTCCGATCGCCCAGCGCGAAAGATTGAAGGGCCGCTTTTCAGTGCTGATGTCGGTGGTGGTCATGGCACAAGTCCAGTCCAATTGATCGGGCAAAGCACGCCTGGCATGCTGCTTTTAAGTTCGGTGGGCTTCCGGGCGGCGAGACCCCTCAAGCGGAGAGAGACTCGCAAATCGCGGGGGACGCGGCACTGCTGCGGGGGGAGCCAACATGCCGGCATCTCACGATCGGGCGTCCGCCGCCCGGAAACTCAGGCCCTCCCCGGCTCGCGGCGCATGCAGCGAGAGCGGGAAAGGCGTCTGTCGCGCCTGACTTCAGGCTTGGTTCGATACATGTCGTTTTCCCAAAACCGCTTCGCATTTTTGGGCGGCAGGCATCAGTGCAGGCTGCTCGTGGTGGCGGCGTTATCCTCCGCCGAGGCGGATTGCTGAGCGGCGTCGCCGGAAAGCTTGACCTTCAGGTTTTCGGTCATGAACTGGGTGCCGGCCGCGATCACGATATCGCCCTGTTTCAGGCCGTCGGCCACGGTTACGCCGTCGGCGGTGAAGTTGGCGACCTTGATCGGGCGCGGATGCACCGTGTCGGAGGCGCGATCGACGGTCCAGACGATCTGCTTGCCGTCCTTCTGCGCCATCGCGGTCAGCGGGATCGACACAAGTTGCGCCTTGTTGTCGACGGTCGCCTCGACATTGGCGGTCATGCCGAGCAGAACGCGGGGGTCGTTGGGCAGCGACACCCGGACCGCGAAGGTGCGCGACTGCGGGTCGGCGCTGCCGGCGACTTCGCGGACCTTGCCGTCAAGCGTCAGCCCGTCGTCCGACCAGAAGCTCGCCTTGACTTCCTTGCCCGGGCGGAAGCCGGCGACGTCCATCTCCGGCACCGCGATCGACACTTCCTTTTCGCCGTCGACGGCGACGGTCATGACGGGTGTGCCGGCGCCGACCACCTGTCCGACATCGGCGGAAACGGTGGTGACGATGCCGGCCTGACTGGCCTTGAGGTCGGTATATTGGACCTGGTTCTGCGCCTGGGCCAGCGTCGAACGGGCCGCATCGCGGGTCGCGACCGCCTGGTCGTAGGTCAGCGTCGCCTGATCGAGCTGGGACTTCGGCGCGAAGTTCTTGGCATAGAGCTGCTCGGCGCGCTTCTTGGCGAGATCGACGGTTTCGACCTGGCGTTCGGCGGCGTCAAGGCTCGCCTGCGCGCTCTTCACCGACAGTTCGTAGTCGATAGGATCGACACGGGCGAGCACGTCGCCTGCATTCACATGCTGGCCGATGTCGACCAGACGCTCGGTGACCTTGCCGGCGATGCGGAAGCCAAGGTTCATCTCAGTGCGGGCGCGCACCGAGCCGGAATAATCGAGCTGGCGAGACGTCTGCGCCTCACCGATCTCGACCACCTTCACCGGCCGGGCGACTTCCTGGACGACCTCGGCTTTCTCCTGGCTGCAGCCGGCGAGGCCGAGCGTCGCGACGACAATGCCGACGACCGGGAGGCCGGCGGCCGGCAGCTTGCGGAGGATGGAACTGGACAAAGACACCTTAGCACTCCCGAACTGGAGATGATTTGTCGGCCGGCACCCGGCGGACAGCTTCTATTTCAAGGCTCTGATAGCGTAGTCGATAAGCTCGTCGGGCATCGCCCGATTGGTCTTGGCGAGGCACTGCGCCACCATTTGCGGATGGCAGAGAATGACGGTGGCGGCACCGAAGCAGCGCGAGGCCGTCTCCGGATCCTGCTGCCTGAACTCGCCGGCCTCGATGCCCTCTCGGATCACCTCGGCGAAGAGGTCGTGGATGCTGTTGACATGCTTGTCGATGACGCCCCAGTCGCGCTCCAGCGCGACGATGACCATCTCATGCACCTTCTCCTGGTCGAGCATGACCTCCAGCGTCATCTTGTACTGGGCATGGATGTAGCGGCGCAGCCGTTCCTCGGCGCTGACCGGCAGGTGCATGATCTCATAGGCCATCTTGTAGCTGGCGCCGAGCATGCGTCCGCAGACGGCCTGGTGGATTTCGACCTTGGAGGCAAAGAACCGGTAGATGTTGGCCGGCGACATGCCGAGCTCGCGGGCGATGTCGGCAACGTTGGTCTTGCCGTAACCGTAATGGCGGAACAGGCGCTCGGCGCAGTCGAGAATGCGGGTCACATTCTCCTGTCTGGCGGGGTCTGCCACGATGTGGGCGGCTTCTGACATGGCGCTTTCGTTTTTACAAATGACGAATTTCGATTTTCGTCACTCGTAAAGCGAAAGGAGGGAGGAGTCAACGCGAAATCGACGTACGCGTACAAAATGGTGACAGATGGTGACAGTCGCAAGGGTCGCAACAGACGTTAGCGACTAGCCATTGGCGCCTGCGCAGTCGTCATCCTGGGGCGAAGCAAGGGGCGAAGCGACGCGCGCAGACCCGAGGATCCATTCCGTGACGCTCGCCGAAAAACGAAGGCGGATCAAGAAGTTACGCCGATATTACAGCAGACATCCGCCGCAAGCTATTCGCAACCGCTGGAGCGCGGCCGCAAGGTAATGGCATGGATCCCAGGGTTTTCGCGACGTCGCTTCGCGACTGCTCCACCCTAGGATGACGACCTCGCGGATGCTGGCGCAAACTGTCGACGTCATGGCCATGTTCGAAGGGAGCGACTACGGCCCCTTCGCCATCTCCCTCAACCTGAACTTCTGGATCTTGCCTGTCGAGGTCTTCGGGATTTCCGCAAACACCACCGCCTTCGGCACCTTGAAGCGTGCCAGCAGCCCCCGACAATGCTCGATGATCTCGGCCTCAGTCGCCGTCTTGCCCGGCTTCAGCTCGACATAGGCAACAGGCACCTCGCCCCACTTCTCGTCCGCGCGCGCCACGACACCGCAGGAGGCGACCGACGGATGCTTGTAGAGCGCTTCCTCAACCTCGATGGACGAGATGTTCTCGCCGCCCGAGATGATGATGTCCTTGGAACGGTCCTTGAGTTGGATGTAGCCGTCGGGATGCATGACGCCAAGATCGCCGGAATGGAACCAGCCGCCGGCGAAGGCTTCGTCGGTCGCTTTCCTGTTCTTCAGATAGCCCTTCATGACGATGTTGCCGCGGAACATGACCTCGCCGATGGTCTCGCCATCGGCCGGTGTCTCCGCCATCGTTTGCGGGTTCATCACCGTCAGCCCCTCAAGCGAGGCATAGCGCACGCCCTGGCGCGCCTTCCTCGCCGTCCTTGGCCCTTTGTCCAACGCGTCCCACTCATTGTGCCATTCGTTGACGACGGCCGGGCCGTAGGTTTCGGTCAGGCCGTAGAGATGCGTGACGGCAAAGCCGGCGTCGGCCATGCCGGACAACACGGACTCCGGCGGCGGCGCGGCGGCGGTGTTGAAGGTTACGGTCTGCGGGAACTCGCGCTTGTCCTCGTCCCTGGCGTTGATCAGCACCGACATGACGACCGGCGCGCCGCAGAGATGGGTGACGCCGTGGTCGGCAATCGCGTCATACATCGGCTTCGCCCGCACCCAGCGCAGGCAGACATGGGTGCCGGCCTGCACGGCTAAAGTCCAGGGGAAGCACCAGCCGTTGCAGTGGAACATGGGTAACGACCACAAATAGACCGCGTGCTTGGCCATGCCGGCATGGATGGTATTGGTGTAGGCCATCAGCGCCGCGCCGCGATGATGGTAGACGACGCCCTTAGGATTGCCTGTCGTGCCCGAGGTGTAGTTGAGCGAGATGGCGTCCCATTCGTCATCGGGCATCGACCAGGCGAAAGCCTCGTCACCGCCGGCGAGAAAATCCTCATAGTCGAGCGTGCCTATGCGATCGCCCTTCGGATAGGGGGCATCGGCGGCGTAGTCCGGATCGTCATAGTCGATCACCAAAGGCTTGGCCTTGGCCAATGCCAGCGCTTCCTTGACGACACCCGAGAACTCGCGGTCGACAATCAGCACCTTGGTGTCGGCATGGTCGAGCTGGAAAGCGATGACGGCGGCGTCGAGGCGGGTGTTCAGCGAATGCAGCACCGCCTTGGTCATCGGCACGCCGAAATGGGCTTCCAGCATCGGCGGCGTGTTGGACAGCATGACCGTCACCGTATCGCCCTTGCCGATGCCGCGCTTCGAAAGAGCCGAAGCGAGCCTCAGCGAGCGGCGCCAGAAATCACGGTAGGTGATGCGCTGGCTGCCATGGATGATGGCGACATGATCGGGATAGGTCTTGGCCGCGCGCTCGAGATAAGTCAGCGGCGTCAGCGGCTGGTGATTGGCGGCGTTCCTGTCGAGGTCCTGTTCGTAGGGATTGGCCATCCCGCTCTCCCCAAAGTCCTTTTCGAACCTTCTAACCCTGAGCATGCCGTCACGCTATCCCCCTCGCATGGCTGAAAATGCTATGCTGCGCCGGCTTGGTGGAATGGCGATCCGGATTGAGCCGTGTTGCGAGACGATCGAAGGCCACATATCCAAATTTGACTTTTGTCGAGAGCCGTGACTAATGTCAGCCGAGGAGGCGGCATGGCGATCAGACCGGCAGAACAGCTCATCCACAAGGCCGCCTGGCTTTATTATGCCCATGGCCTTCGCCAGGACGAAGTGGCGAGCCGGCTCAACATTTCGCGGGCATCGGTCGCCATGTATCTGCGCAAGGCGCGCGAGACCGGCATCGTCAACATCTCGACCTCGACACAGCTTTTCACCGACGACATCATGGCGCGCAGGGTGGAAGACGCCTTCAAGCTCGACGCCGTCTGGATCGCGCCGGAGAACGCCTATCTCGCGGACCCTTCGACCGACATTGCGGTGCTGGCGGCAAGCGTCTTTCTCGAGCTTGTCAAAAAAGGCGACCGCATCGGCGTCGCCTGGGGCCGCACCGTCTACACCATCGCCGACATCATGTCCTATGCCGACCTGCAGGACGTCACCGTGGTGCAGCTCTGCGGCAATCTCGGCGCGCCCTATTCCTACCGGCCCGACCAGTGCACGATGGAAATCGCGCGGCGGCTGAACGCCAAGGGCCTCAATTTCTATGCGCCGCTGGTGCTGTCGACCGAAGCGCTGGCGCAAGGCCTGCGCGCCGAGCCGGTGATCCGCGACCAGCTGGCCGGGGTCGGCGACTGCGATTTCGCGCTCTATTCCGTCGGCGCGGTCGATGCCGACAGCCATCTGGTGAAATGCGGCGCACTGACGGCTGCCGAGATGGAAGCGCTGCGTAGCCAAGGCGCTGCCGGCGTGATCGCCGGGCAGATCATCGACGCCAGCGGCGAGGTGCTCGACTGCAGCTACAACCGGCGCGTCATCTCCGCCGAGCTCGCCTCGCTGCGCGCGATCGAGAAGCGGCTGATGGTGGTGCAGGAAGATACGAAGTTCGGGCCGCTGCTTTCGGCAATCGCCGGCGGGCTCTGCACGCATCTGGTGATCGGCGCGCATATGGCCGAGCGCCTCCTCCAGCACGCGGCAGCGGTGACCGGCAAAAAAGCATCCTAGAAACCCACCCCTCGCCGCCTCTGTCATCAAGACGTCGCGGCTTTCTGTTCATGAGCAGCAAAAAGACGGAATTGGACGCAACGACATGAAGAACCTTTGGAACGACGCCGACGCGGAAAAGATGGTTGCCGACTACGCCAAGAAGGGTGTCGGCCGCGACCTTGCGCTGCGCGTCTACACGACTCGTCTGCTCGGCGGCGAGCCGCGGCTGGTGCTGCATGGCGGCGGCAACACTTCCTGCAAGACCAAGGCCACCGACCTCGTCGGCGACGAATGGGACGTGCTCTGCGTCAAGGGCAGCGGCTGGGACATGGCCGTTATCGAGCCGCAAGGCCTGCCGGCAGTGAAGATGGGCGCGCTCATCAAGGCGCGCGGACTGGACAAGCTCTCCGACGAGGACATGGTGGCGCTGCAGCGCTCCAACCTGATCGATCCCGCCTCCCCCAATCCGTCGGTCGAGACGCTGCTGCATGCCTTCCTGCCGCACCGTTTCGTCGACCACACGCATTCGACGGCGATCCTTGCCATCGTCGATCAGGAAGACAGCAAACCGCTGATCAAGACCGTGTTCGGCGACAAAATGGGCTACGTGCCCTACATCAAGCCGGGCTTCGACCTCGCCAAGGTCGCGGCGGAAGTTTTCGACGCCGACCCGAGCGTCGAGGGCCTGATCCTCGACAAGCACGGCATCTTCACCTTCGGCGAGGATGCCAGGCAGGCCTATGACCGCATGATCCGCTACGTGAATGTCGCCGAGGACTATATCGCCAAGAACGGCAAGCCGCAGGCGGCCAAGGCTGCGCTACCCGCAAGGCTTGCCAAGCCGGGCGAAATCGCGCCGACGCTGCGCGGCGCCGTGGCCGTGGCGCGCGGCGAAGGCCGCTTCGACCGCATGATCAGCGACTTCCGCACCTCGGATGCGATCCTCGATTTCATCAATTCGGCGAAGATCGCCGACTATGCCGGCCGCGGCGTGTCGACCCCGGATCTGTCGATCCGCATCAAGACCGGACCGATGGCCGTGCCGGCGCCCGACGCCGACAAGCTCGGCGACTACAAGGCCGTCGTCCGCAGCCATGTCGAGGCTTTCGTCAAGGACTACACGGCCTATTTCGAGACCAATGACGCGCTCGACGACGTCAAGCGCACCATGCTCGATCCGATGCCGCGCCTGACGCTGGTGCCGGGTCTCGGCATGTTCGGCCATGGCCGCACGCTGAAGGACGCGAAAATCGCCTCCGATGTCGGCGAGATGTGGATCGAGGCGGTGCGCGGCGCGGAAGCGATCGGCAATTTCCATCCGCTCTCCAAGGCCGATCTCTTCCCACTCGAATACTGGTCTCTCGAGCAGGCAAAGCTCGCCTCCAACAAGCCGAAGCCACTGACGGGCCAGGTGATGCTGGTTACTGGCGGCGCCGGCGCCATCGGGGCCGCGACGGCCAAGCTGTTTGCCGCCAACGGCGCGCATGCCGTCATCGTCGACCTCGACCCCGCCAAGGCCGCCGAAGCGGCGAAGACGGCCGGCAACAACTCGATCGGCATCGGCGCCGACATCACCAATCCGGCCGAGATGCGGGCCGCCTTCGACAGGGCGGTCGCCGTCTATGGCGGCGTCGATATCCTGGTCTCCAATGCTGGCGCCGCCTGGGAAGGCCGCATCGGCGAACTCGACGACACCACGCTGCGCAAGAGTTTTGAGCTCAACTTCTTCGCCCACCAGTCGGCGGCGCAGAATGCGGTGCGCATCATGCTGGAACAGGGCACCGGCGGCGTGCTGCTCTTCAATACCTCAAAGCAGGCGATCAATCCCGGCCCGAAATTCGGCGCCTACGGCATTCCCAAGGCGGCGACGCTGTTCCTGTCGCGGCAGTATGCGCTGGACTACGGCGCCTTTGGCATCCGCTCCAATGCGGTGAACGCCGACCGCATCCGCTCCGGGCTTCTGACCGACGCCATGATCGCCAGCCGTTCCGGGGCGCGCGGCGTGTCGGAAAAAGAATATATGTCCGGCAATTTGCTCGGGCAGGAAGTGACGGCCGACGACGTCGCGCAGGCCTTCCTGCACCAGGCGCTGGCCGAACGCACCACCGCCGACGTGACGACGGTTGACGGCGGCAACATCGCGGCGGCGCTGCGCTGACGAGTACTGTTGGAGCGGTTCATCGTTTTACGAAAACGACGAACCGCTCGATCTCCTCGCGTTGACGCCTCTCAGAACGGCGCGCGTTTCGCGCTTCTGCTGAAAAACTGCTGCAACCGGTCAAAGTCCACTCCAATCCTTCGCTTACTACTCCGACGGTTGAGGGAGATGCCTGGTGTTTCGAATGCGAGCTCCGACCCCGATCATTGGTGGAGTTGTCGATGCCCGTAAAAAGACTTCGTATCGGCGTACTCTTCGGCGGGCGTTCCGCCGAGCATGAGGTGTCGCTGCTTTCAGCGGCCAATGTCATGCAGGCGCTGGATCCGGCGAAATACGACGCCGTGCCGATCTTCGTCACCCGCGAAGGGCAATGGCTGCTGAGCCGCTTCGAGAACGGTGCGCTGACGACACCGTCAACCGGCACAGAGCTCTGCCTGGTGCCCGGCGGGCTCGGACGAATGCTCGCGATCCCTGCCAGCGGCGCGCCCCACGACCTCCCCGCCATCGATATCCTATTTCCGGTGCTGCACGGCCTGCACGGCGAGGACGGCGCGGTGCAGGGATTGGCCGAAGTGGCGCGCGTGCCGCTTGCCGGCTGCGGCATCCTCGGCTCGGTCACGGCCCTTGACAAGGACATCGCCAAGCGGCTGCTGAAGGCGGCCGGACTGCCCGTCGCATGCTCGGTGACCATCGATGAAGATGCGGCGCCTTCGCTTGCCGAACTGGAAGAGCAACTCGGCCTGCCACTGTTCATCAAGCCGGCGCGGCAGGGCTCGTCGGTCGGCGTTGCGAAGGTCAATGCCAGCCAGGAATTCGATCGGGCCTTGGCGGAGGCCTTCCAGCATGACCGCAAGCTCCTCGCGGAAGAATTCGTTCGCGGCCGCGAGATCGAATACAGCGTGCTGGAGAGCCCCGCGGGCGAACTTTTCGTCTCGCGGCCCGGCGAGATCGTGCCGGCGGAAAGCCACGGTTTCTACAACTACAACGCCAAATACATCGACGCGGACGGCGCAACCCTGGTCGTGCCGGCGGACCTGCCGCCGGAGGTCGAGGCTGCCATGCGCGACACGGCGGCAAGGGCGTTCAGAGCGCTCGGTTGCGACGCCATGGCCCGCGTCGATTTCTTCCTGATGCCGGACATGACGTTCTTGATCAACGAGCTCAACACCATCCCCGGCTTCACCAATATCAGCATGTACGCCAAGGCGATGGCGGCTAGCGGCGTCAGCTACCCGGAGGTCATCGACCGCCTGGTGGCGCATGGGTTGGCACGCTCCGGCCGGTGAGGCTACGCCGACTTCACTCCGGCAGGCCCGCTTTGCGGAAGCCGTCGACGAAATGCAGAAGAGTCGCATCGTCGCGGAACGGTTCCGTCTCGACCCAGCGCTGCGTGGAGAAATGCGGATTGCCGACGAGGAACAGGGCGACTTCGGTGCGCGCCTCGTCGAGGCGGCCGAGCTGCGCCAGGCTTGCCGCCAGGAAGCGGCGCGAGCTGGTGCGATAGGTCTCGTCGCGGCCCAGCGTCTCGACGGCCGCCTCGTAGTCACCGGCGGCGTACTGCGCCTGGCCGAGCGTCAGGTAATACCAGCTCGGCGGAAACGGGTTCAGCCGGAACCCCTTGCGGATGTGTTCCAGGCCTTGCTCGATCTTTCCCGCTAGCACCTCGATGTCGGACAATGTCGCCCAGATATCGGCCTCGTTCGGATCGAGCTCGATCGCCTTGGCGAATTCCGCATCGGACTGCTCGAAATCGCGTTCATAGGCAAGAAGGTTCGCCAGAACCCAGCGGCAACCGGCATCGTGGGGATCGATCGCCACAGCCTTGCGCGCCAGTTCCAGTGACGTGCTGCGGGCAGGCTCGAACGGCTCGCCCCAATGCACCCAGCCCATCCAGTGATTCATCGCAAGCCAGCGATAGGCCTCGGCGTAGTCCGGATCGAGCGAGATCGCGCGCGTGAGCATGAGATGCGCTTCGCGCGCCATCTGCGGGGACTCGTCGAACAGTTTTCGCGCCCGCACGCACAGATCGTAGGCCTCGAGGTTCTTCGGCCGATTGCGCGCCGGCGGCGCGCGCAGCCGGCCGAGCAATGCCTCGACGATCTTGGCCGTCGCCTCGTCCTGAACGGCGAAAATGTCTTCCAGGCCGCGATCGAAACGCTCGGCCCACAGATGCTCGCCGCTCAGCGCGTCGATCAGCTGGGCGTTGATGCGCACGCGTCCCGCGGCCCGTCTTGCGCTGCCCTCCAAGAGGTAGCGGACGCCGAGTTCGCCTGCGATGGCGCGCACGTCCATGGCCTTGCCCTTGTATGCAAACACCGAGTTGCGCGCGATGACGAAGAGGCCCGGTATCCGCGAGAGATCGGTAATCAGGTCTTCGGTCAGGCCATCGACGAAGGAGTCCTGCTCGGGATCGTTGCTCAGATTGACGAAAGGCAGGACGGCGATCGACGGCTTGTCAGGCAGCGGCAAGGGTTTCCGAGTGGCGCCGGCCTCTTCGACGGTACCGGTGAAGCGGTAGCCGACGCGCGGCACGGTGGCGATCCACTCGCCGCCACCGGTCGCCGGCCCGAGCAGCTTCCTGAGCTGCGCGATCTGGACCGTGAGATTGCCTTCCTCGACGGCAGTGCCCGGCCAGGCGGCGTCCATCAACTCTGCCTTGGCCAGGATTTCGCCTGGACGCGCGACGAGGGCCTCAAGCAGTTTCAGCCCACGATGACCGGCGGCGACGGGGACATCGCCCCGAAGCAGCGTTCCCGCGCCTGGATCAAGCACGAACGGTCCAAAGGCAAAGCGCGATCCCTGCATGCGGCGCATCTATAGCCGATTTGGAAGTTTTGAGAACTATTTGGCAGGGCTTAATTACGCCGCCGGCCGCCTGCGGCAGACTGCAATCTCAATCAGGCCGAGGGTTCAGGAACCCTCATTCGATGGAGGTTGCCATGAACGATACCTTTGCGCCCTCTACGTGTCTGGCAGCGGCACCGGCGATGCATCCAAGGCATCGGCGCTACAGCCTGGCGGCCTTGCGCAGCTTCATTGCGGCGCGCCGCGAGCGGGCCTACTTTCGTTTCGAGCTCAAGCGCATGGCGACGGACAATCCGCATCTGATCGAGGATATCGGGCTGACCAGAAGCCAAGTGGAGTCAGAGATCGCGAAACTGCCCTTCTGGCAGCGCTAAGTCGCAGAAATGGAAGAGTCCAAGACGAAAAGAGCGGCCCTCGAGCCGCTCTTTCTTTTGCGATTGCTCTTTAACTTGACGCAATTCCGGACGGAAAACCGTTTCACACTTTTCCTGGAATTGCTCTGCTGAACCCTACTTGGCGTTCGGGTTCGGCATCCAGGCCGGCATCGCGACATCGGCATGGGCGAACTGCGGCAACTTGGCCGACAGGTCTTCCATGTTCTTGATGTCCTTGTCGACAAGCTCCTTCTGGGTGATCAGCGTCGGCGGCACGATGACGTTGTGGCCGGGATCCTCGCCGGCAAGCAGTTGCGCCAGCGCGCGCACCGAGACCTGGCCGACCACGGCCGGGTTGGTGGCAGCCGTCGCCGCCCAGGCGCTGTCCGGCTCGCGCATCGCGGCGATGTCCGAGGTCGAGATGTCGGCCGAGTAGATCTTGATGCCCTTGTTGAGCCCCGCCTCGTCGACGGCGATCTTCACGCCCTTGGCGAACTCGTCATAGGGCGCGAACATCACCTTGATGTCGGGATGCGCCTGCAGCACCGAGCGCGCCTGGTTGGCGACCGAGTTGGCGATCGGGTTGTCGAGCGTACCGAACATGGCGACCTCGCTGATGCCCGAATATTTCTTCTTCACATCCACCCAGGTCTCGTTGCGGCGGTCGAGTGGGGCGATGCCGGCGACATAGACATAGCCGGCCTTCCAGCTCTCGCCATTGTCCTTCACCGCCTGCTCCAGCGCGAGCTTTGCCAGGTCCCGGTCGGACTGCTCGACCTGCGGGATCTTCGGGTTCTCGACATTGACGTCGAAGGCGACGACCTTGATGCCGGCGTCGACCGCGCGCTGGGCGGCATCCTTCATCGATTCGGTCAGGCCGTGCTGGATGATGATGCCCTGCACGCCAAGCGCGATCGCCTGGTCGACCATGTCGGCCTGGAGCGCCGCGTCCTGGCGGCTGTCGAGCACGCGCAGGTCGACGCCGAGCGCCTTGGCCTGCGCCTCGACGCCGGAGAGGTAGGCCTGGAAGAAGTCACCGGTCGACAGATAGCGCACCAGCGCGATCTTGACGCCCGGCTTGTCGAATGGCGCCGGACGGTCCGCCGCCAATGCCGTCCCCTGCATCAGCAGCGCCGCGCCGGCGAGGCCGAATGCTGCCTTCCCCAAAAGTCTTCTTGTGATGCTCACTTTGTTTTCCTCCGTTTTGTCTCAATGCCCCGGTCGAAACTAACTCTTGCCCCTGCCGGAAAGGGCGAAGGTGAAGACAAGGGCGACGACAAGCACCGCGCCCTTGACGAAATCCTGCGTGTAGTAAGGGGCGTTCATCATCGTCAGGCCTTGCAGCAGGACGCCGACGAACACCGCGCCGACGGCCGTGCCGAAGGCGTTGGGCTTGGCGGCGCCGAGCACCGCGTAGCCGATAAGCGCCGCGGCGACAGCGTCGAGCAGCAGATTATTACCCGAGGCGATGTCGCCGCGTCCAAGCCGGGCAGCGAGCAAAATCCCGCCGATCGAGGCAAAAACTCCCGAAATGACATAGGCCCAGATTTTGTATGCCTTGACAGGCGCTCCGGCGAGTTCGGCGGCCCTCTCGTTGGAGCCGACGGCATACATCATGCGGCCGAAGCGGGTGTATTCGAGGAAGAACCAGATCAGCACCGCGAGCACGATGAGCACGACGACCGAGACCGGGATCAGGTTCGGGATGAAGAAGTCGATACGGTGACGGCCGAGCGCCAGGAACGCCTCCGAGAACTTGCCGTTGGCGACCGAACCGTCGGGCATGGTCATGCCGGTCGCGATCGAGCGCCCTTCAGTCGGAATGCGTTGCAACCCAAGCAGCAGGAACATCATGCCGAGCGTGGCGAGCAGGTCGGGCACGCGCATATAGACGATCAGCCAGCCATTGATCAGGCCGACGATGACGCCGATGACGAGGCAGGCGATGACGGCGACGATCGCATTCTGCTCCAGCACCACCATGGCATAGGAGGCCGCCATCATGGCGCTGGTGGCGACCGAGCCGATCGAGAGGTCGAAACCGCCGACGACCAGAGTCGCGGTGACGCCCAGCGCCAGCACGCCAGTGATGGCCACCGACTGGAAGATGAAGACGGCACTTTGCGGCGAAACGAACCCGTCCGCGGCGATCGCGAAATAGGCGATCAGCCCGACCAGCAGGACGATGAAGCCGTAGCGGATGGCATAGTCGCGCATCATTCAGCGCCCCGCCGCTCGGCTGTCCGACAAAAGCTCATTCCAACTCCACTCCATGCAAATCTTAAAGCGCGTCGCGCCGAAACGGATTCGCGCGACGCGCTTTAAGTCCCTGTATTGATGCATGTCGTTTTCCCAAAACCGCTGTGCACTTTTGGGTGACATGCATTAGACCTCATGCCGCGCTGTGAAGCGGTCCGCCGGCCACTTCGGCGAGTAGCCGGTCGAGGTCGATATCGGCGTTCCTATGCTCGCCGACGATCGTGTGTTCAGACATCACCAGGATGCGGTCGGCGGTCTCCAGCGCCTCGTCGATCTCGGTGACGAAGATCAGCGTCGCGCGGCCGTCGGCGCTGGCTCTCAGCTTGGCTGCGATGTCGCGCCGCGCGGATATGTCGACGCCCTGGAACGGCTCATCGAGGATGAAGAGCCGCGAGGCCTGCGACATCCAGCGCGCCACCATTACCTTCTGCTGGTTGCCGCCGGAAAGCGCCGACAGCTCGTCCTTCTCCGAGCGGCAGACGATGCCGAGTTCATCGATCTGGCGACGTGCGACAGCGCGCTCGGCGCGCTTCTTCATCACGCCGAGGCCCGACATGCGTTTCAGGAACGGCAGGCTGATGTTGCGTTCGATGTTGAAGCCGCCGACAATGCCGCTGGCGGCGCGATCCTTGGCGACGAGGAAGACGCCGGCGGCAATGGCCTCGCGCGCCGATCGCGGCGCATAGGGCTTGCCGTCCATATGCATGGTGCCGGCAAGCGGCCGGCGCACGCCGAACAGCGTTTCTGCCAAAGCCGTCTTGCCGACGCCGACCAGGCCGGTGATCGCCACCACCTCGCCGGTGCCCAGCGTCATCGAGATCGGCTTCACGCCTGGCGCGATCCGCAGGCCGTCTGCGGTGAAGACGTCTCGGGCCGAGCCTCTGGCGACCACCCGGTCAAGGTGGATCTTGCGGCCGAGCATGGCGTTGACGGCGCCTTCATAGTCGAGCGGCTTGCGGTCGAAGACGCCGGAGACGACGCCGTCGCGCATCGAGACGATGCGGTCTGCGAGCCGCCTGATGTCGGACATGCGATGCGAGATATAGAGGACGGCGACCCCCTGCACGCGCAGCCTATCGATCAGCGCGAACAGCCGGTCGGCCTCTGCGCTCGACAGCGAGGAGGTCGGCTCATCGAGTATCAAGACCTTGGGTTGGTGTGCCAAGGCGCGGGCAATCGCCACCATCTGGCGGTCGGCCAGCGCGAGATCGGCGACGCGCGCCTTGAGGTCGATGGCAAGGCCCATGCGGTCGGCGACGGCTTTGGCCTCAGCGCGGACGTTGCGCGGCTTGAACAGCAACGACGCGCCCTTGCCGCTCAACCGGTCGAGCGTCAAATTGGTGGCGACATCGAGATCGGCCACCACGCCGTCATTGATGTTCTGATGCACCGTGACGACGCCGGCGCGGATGGCTTCGGCGGGGGTCTGCGGGTCGAAGGCCTTGCCGGCGAGTTGCATCGTGCCGCCGCCGTGCGAATAGACGCCGCTGACGATCTTGACCAGGGTGGACTTGCCGGCGCCGTTGGCGCCCATCAGCACGGTGACCTCGCCGGCAAAGAGGTCTAGCGAGATGCCGCCAAGCACCTCGTTCTGGCCAAAGGATTTCCTCAGGCCCTCCACACGGAACACGGCATCTGCGCCCATTCGTTCCTCCCTGACCGTGACGCTATGGGCTCACTCGGCAATTGTCAACACGATTGACATTTGCCAGAGCGCTTCCTAGCTTGGCCCCACCGCCGCGGCTCCGCTATCGTCGGAAACCACGCGCAGGAGGGAGAGAATGACCGGGAAGTTCGAAGCATTGTCGGTGGAGACGCTGGCGAAGCGCCTTGGCGAGACCACGGCGCTGACCGAGCGCATCGGCAAGGACGCCGGCCGCTGGAAGGTACGCGAGGTCGGCGACGGCAATCTCAACCTCGTCTTCATCGTCGAGGGCGACAAGGGAGGGGCGGTGGTGAAACAGGCGCTGCCCTATGTGCGGCTGGTCGGCGACAGCTGGCCGCTGCCGCTGAAGCGCTCTTTCTTCGAGTATCACGCGCTGACCAGGCAACAGGCGCGCGCGCCGGGTTCGGTGCCGGAAATCTACCACTTCGACGAGACGCAGGCGCTGATCGTGATGGAGTATCTGGCGCCGCCGCACATCATCCTGCGGCGCGCGCTGATCGACGGCCGCGAACTGCCGAACATCGCGCGCGACATCGGCCTGTTCATGGCGCGTACGCTGTTCCGCGGCTCGGACCTGTCGATGGTGACGAAAGAGCGCAAGGCCGATCTCGCGCTGTTCGCCGACAATGTCGAGCTCTGCGACATCACCGAGAACCTGGTGTTCTCCGATCCCTATTTCGACGCGAAAATGAACCGGCACACCAGCCCGCAGCTCGACGCCCTGGTGGCCGAACTGCGCGCCGACCGCGACCTCAAGGTCGAGGCGCAGCGGCTGAAACATCTCTTCGCCGCCAATGCCGAGACGCTGCTGCATGGCGACCTGCATTCCGGTTCGATCATGGTCACCGACACAGAGACCCGGATGATCGATCCGGAGTTCGCCTTCTACGGCCCGATCGCCTTCGATGTCGGCATGCTGCTCGCCAATTTCTGGATGGCCTTCTTCTCGCAGGGCGGCCATGAGGAGAAACGCAGCCGCGACTCGATGCGCGCCTATCTGCTCGGTGTCACGGTCGAGACCTGGGCCGTGTTCCGTGCCGAGTTCTCGCACCTGTGGCGCGCCGAGCGCAGCGGCATGCTTTACCAGAGGAGCTTGTTCGAGGATCAGGGCGACCTGCTCGGTGCCGAACAGGCGCTCGACCACATGCTTTCCGGTATCTGGACCGACCTGCTCGGCTTCGCGGGCATCGAGGTGCACCGGCGCATCCTCGGCCTCGCCCACAATGCCGATTTCGAGACCATTGCCGATCAAGACCTGCGCGCCAGATGTGAGGCCAAGGCTTTGCGCTTCGGCCGCCACATCGCCGTCAACCGGCGCCAGATCCACAGCATCGACGAGGTCAACACCCTCGCCGCGCTGATCGAACAGGAGAAGAGCCTTTGAACGTCGGCGAACGCCATTACCGCACCATCTGGCTCAGCGACGACAAGCGGTCGGTCGAGATCATCGACCAGCGCTGGCTGCCGCATGAATTTCGCGTCGAGACAATCGGAACCGTCGCCGGCATCGCCACCGCGATCCGCGACATGTGGGTGCGCGGCGCGCCGCTGATCGGCGTCACCGCCGCCTACGGCGTCGCCATCCAGATGAGGGAGGACGCGTCGGACGAAGCGCTCGACGCGGTGTGGGAGACGCTGCACAAGACACGGCCGACGGCGATCAATCTGCGCTGGGCGCTGGACGAGATGCGGCGTTTTCTCAAGCCGCTTGCGCCGGGCGAGCGCGCGGAAGCCGCTTACCGGCGCGCCGCCGAAATCGCCGACGAGGATGTCGGGTTGAACCGCGCCATCGGCGAGAACGGGCTTGCCATCATCAAGGAGATCGCTGCGCGCAAGCAGCCGGGCGAGACCGTTAACATCCTCACCCATTGCAATGCCGGCTGGTTGGCGACGGTCGACTACGGCACCGCCACCGCGCCGATCTATCTCGCCACCGAGGCCGGCATTCCCGTCCACGTCTATGTCGACGAGACGCGGCCGCGCAACCAGGGCGCCCAGCTGACCGCCTGGGAAATGGCCGGGCACGGCGTGCCGCACACGCTGATCGTCGACAATGCCGGCGGCCATCTAATGCAGCGTGGCGACATCGACATGGTGATCGTCGGCACCGACCGCACCACTGCCAATGGCGACGTCTGCAACAAGATCGGCACCTATCTCAAGGCTTTAGCCGCCGCCGACAATGACGTGCCCTTCTATGTCGCGCTCCCCTCGCCCACCATCGACTGGACGGTCTGCGACGGGCTCGCCGAAATCCCGATCGAGCAGCGCTCGAGCGACGAGGTCTCGCTGGTGTGGGGCAAGACGGCAGACGGCAAGATCACCCAGGTGCGCGTGTCGCCCGACGCGACACCGGCGGCCAACCCGGCGTTTGACGTAACGCCGGCGCGGCTGGTCACGGGGCTGATCACCGAGCGCGGCGTGGCCAAGGCCTCGCGCGAGGGGCTGAAGGCGATGTTCCCGGAGCGTGGGTAATTGGCTGATCTCCCCCTTGTGGGGAGACTGGATAGTCGTCAATTGACAGCGCCGCTTCGCCCTTCCATAAAACCACCGTTAATGTTCTCAGGGCGGGGTGAAAGTCCCCACCGGCGGTAAGGGTTTCGGCCCAAGCCCGCGAGCGCCTCCTGGCAACGGGAGGGCCAGCAGATCCGGTGCAATTCCGGGGCCGACGGTTACAGTCCGGATGGAAGAGAACGTACGCAAGGACGGTCCGCGCATGCGGACCGGGTTTTGCGCCGTGCGTCCTGATTCTGGTTCGAAACGGAAGGAAGGACCCATGAATCAGCATTCCCCAAAAGACTATGAAACTCACCGTGTCGCCGTCATTCGCGCGCGCTGGCATGCCGACATCGTCGACCAGTGCGTGGCGGCGTTCGAGGCGGAGCTTGCCGCGATTGGCGGCTTTGCCGTCGAGGTCTTCGACGTGCCAGGAGCCTATGAAATCCCGCTGCACGCCAAGACACTCGCCGAGACCGGGCGCTATTCGGCGATCCTCGGCGCCGCTTTCGTCGTCAATGGCGGCATCTACCGGCATGACTTCGTGGCAAGCGCCGTCATCGACGGGATGATGAATGTGCAGCTTGCGACCGGCGTGCCGGTACTGTCGGCGGTGCTGACACCGCACAACTACCACGAGAGCGCCGAGCATCACCGCTTCTTCCACGAGCACTTCCAGGTGAAGGGCAAGGAAGCGGCGACGGCCTGCGTGCAGATCCTGGCCGCGCGCGAACAGATCGCGGCCTGAAACCCCTCCGCAAGGTGGCATGCCGTAACTAAACCGATTTGGATTTCAGGGCTGCAACGAGAATTGCAATAGCCGGGGCCGCAAGTGGTTGCGGTCGGGCGGAATTCCGGCCAGAAGCAACGGGGCCGCCCGACGCCCGGGCGGCCTTTTCAAACACGGGTTCGAACCAGATACGGGAGACTATTCGTTGGCTCGCATCACACTGAGACAATTGCTCGACCATGCCGCCGAACACGGCTATGGCGTACCTGCCTTCAACATGAACAACATGGAACAGGGCCTCGCCATCATGGAGGCGGCCGAGGAGACCAAGTCGCCGGTCATCCTGCAGGCCAGCCGCGGGGCGCGTGCTTACGCCAATGACGTGGTGCTGGCCAAGCTGATCGACGCGCTGGTCGAGATCCATCCCGACATCCCGGTCTGCATGCATCTCGACCACGGCAACAATGAAGCGACCTGCGTCACCGCGATCCAATACGGCTTCACCTCGGTGATGATGGACGGCTCGCTGAAGGAGGACGGCAAGTCGCCGGCCGACTATGCCTATAATTCCGGCATCACGCGCCGCGTCGTCGACATGGCGCATTGGGGCGGCGTTTCGGTGGAAGGCGAGATCGGCGTGCTCGGCTCGCTGGAAAGCGGCGGCGGCGAGCAGGAAGACGGCCACGGCGTCGAAGGCGCGATCAGCCACGACCAGTTGCTGACCGATCCGGTGCAGGCGGTCGAGTTCGTCAAGGACACCCATGTCGATGCGCTGGCGGTCGCCATGGGCACCAGCCATGGCGCCTACAAATTCTCGCGCAAACCCGACGGCGCGGTGCTGGCGATGAACGTGATCGAGGAGATCCACCGCCGCCTGCCCAACATGCATCTGGTCATGCACGGCTCGTCCTCGGTGCCGGAGGAGTTGCAGGAGATCATCAACAAATATGGCGGCCAGATGAAGCCGACCTGGGGCGTGCCGGTGGAGGAGATCCAGCGCGGCATCAAGCATGGCGTGCGCAAGATAAACATCGACACCGACAACCGCATGGCGCTGACCGGCGCCATCCGCAAGGTGCTGACCGAGAACCCGTCGGAGTTCGATCCGCGCAAATATCTGACGCCGGCCATGGCGGCGATGAGGAAGCTCTGCAAGGAGCGCTTCGAGCAGTTCGGCACCGCGGGCAACGCGCCGAAGATCAAGCCGATTCCCTTGGCGGATATGGCCAAGCGTTACAAATCGGGCAGTCTCGACCCGAAATTCGGCTGAGGCCATACCTCCCGCGACCGGCACGAAAACCGGTCGTGGGCTACCCGTGCCACCAAAACGCGGCGGAACCTCACGCCGACAAATTGGTTCTTGCTCAGAGACCTTCCGGGCCCGTTCAAAGGGAAGGAGCAAATCATGAGCAAGGATCGCGACAGCGAAGGGCCGGTCTTTTCCGGTCAGCATGCCCGTCAGGGCGAGATCATCCTGCATACGCGCGCGCAGCGCATCATCTTCATCGCGGGGTTGGTGGGCATCGTGGTGCTTTCGCTGCTGGTCAGCCTCGCCGCCCATTGATGACTATCCGCTGCGGATGGCTAAAGCGCGTCGCGTCGAAACGAATTCAGGCGACGCGCTTTAGGTCATTGTTTTGATGCATGTCGTTGTCCCAGAACCGCTGCACACTTCTGGGCGACATGCATTGGGGAGCTAAGGAACTATCCTTAGCCCGGCCAGTTGAACGTCTCAGACGCAATCGAGGCGCGGCTTTCCGTTCCGCGCTAATAACCGATGTTCGAGCCGTTCTGCTGTGACATGCCGCTTCATCCGACCTGGCCGGATTTCGTCGCGCGGCTGCTGCTGACGCTGCTGGCGGGTTTCGTTATCGGCTTGAACCGCGAGGCGCGCGGCCATTCGGCCGGGCTGCGGACGACCATACTGGTCGGTTTGGCGGCCTGTGTGGCCATGGTTCAGGCCAACATGCTGCTCGACATCTCTGGCAAGGGACCGGATTCGTTCGTGCGTATGGATGTGATGCGGTTTCCGCTCGGCGTGCTCACCGGCGTCGGCTTCATCGGCGGCGGCGCGATCCTGCGACGCGGTGATCTTGTCACCGGGGTGACCACCGCCGCCACGATGTGGATCATGACGATGATCGGGCTGGCCTTCGGCGGCGGCCAGTTCGGTCTAGGCGCCATCGCGACAGTGCTGACCCTGGTGACACTGCAGGCGCTGAAATGGGTCGACCTCAAGATCCCGCGCGACCACACGGCGATCCTTTCGGTCGCATGGCCGAAGGCTTCGCCGCCCGACCTCCAGGCCATGGTGCGCCCACTCGGCTATATTTCGCGCTTCGTCGGCATGGAACACGACACCGACCGCGATCGCTTTGTGTTTTCCTTCATGGTCCAATGGAAGCAGCCGGACGCGAATGCGCCTTCAACCGACGTGCTGGCGCTGGTCGGCGAGCATTGCGAAGTCGAGCGGTTCGAAGTGATCGGTGAAAAGCCGTCCTGAGCTGATCAAGACGTGCCGGCCAACTCCGCTCCGCCGAGATAAAGCCGATGCAGCTCGTCCGGCGATTGCCGCAGCTTCGCGCAGTCGCCGTCATAGACGAGCCGGCCGCGGCGCATGACATAGGCGCGGTTGCCGATCGACAGCGCAAGTGCCGCGAACTGCTCGACCAGCACGACCGCCAAACCGTCGTCCGCGAGCTTGCGCACGGCCGCCATCAGGCGCGTGACGATGACCGGGGCGAGACCGGCCGACATCTCGTCGATCAGCAGCACCTTCGGCCGGGTAAGCAGCGCCCGCGCGATCACCAGCATCTGCTGCTCGCCGCCGGACAGCAGGCTCGCCTTCACGGCGCGGCGCTGCACCAGCTCGGGAAACAACGCATAGGCTTCCGCGATATCGGCGCCGGCATGCAGGCTGACGCGGAGGTTCTCTTCCGTCGTCAGCTGGCGAAAGACCGTGCGGCCCTGCTCGACATGGGCGAGGCCTTCGCGCGAGCGGGCGCCCGGCCGAGCCCTCTGCAGCTCGCGGCCGTCGATGGCGATGGCGCCGCCGGCGACCGGGATGATGCCCGACAGGCCTTCGAGCAGCGTCGTCTTGCCGGCGCCATTGGCGCCGAGCACAACGCTGATTGCGCCGCTCTCGGCGACGAGATCGACCGAGGTGACGACAGGCAGTTCGGCACGATTGATCGACAGGTTGGAAACGACGAGCCTGCTCATGCCGCCACGCTCTCTTCCTCGATGCCGAGATAGGCTTTCTTCACCGCGCGCTCGCTGAGCACCCTGGCCGGCGGACCGGAGGCGATGACCTGGCCGAAATCGAGCACGGTGACCTCCGAGCAGACCGCCCGCACCAGGTCCATGTCGTGCTCGACGAGCAGCACCGCGGAGCCGAACAGTTTCGGGATCTCGGCGATGCGCTGGCCAAGGCGCAGCGTCTCCTCATGCGACTGGCCGGCGGCAGGCTCGTCGAGCAGCACCACCGCGGGTCGGGCGGCGGCGACACCCGCGACATCGAGCAACCGCCTGGTGCCGGCATCGACCGAAGCCACCAGCGTATCGGGGTGCGGACAGTCCAGCCAATCGAGCACCGCCTTGGTCTCGCCTGCCGACAGGCCCTTAGCCGCGAGCGCCAGATAGCCGCCGACGGTCAGCTCCGGCGCGATGCGGTTGGTCTGCCAGGTGCGGCGCACGCCCGCGCGGGCGCGCTGATGCGCCGACACGCCTTCGAGCGGCGTGTCACCCAGCCGGACACTGCCCTGATAGGACGACAGGAAGCCGGCGACGGCATCGATGAAGGTCGATTTGCCGGCGCCGTTCGGACCGATCAGCCCGGCAACGGTGCCGGCGGCAACGCTCAGGCTGACGTTGTTCAGCGCAACGACGCTGCCGTAGCGCACAGTCAAACCCTCTATGGCGAGCGCCGGCCCGGCCGCGCGCTCGATTGCTGCCGGCAATTCAGAGACAGACGCCGCACCCGCTTTCGGCGCGGGCGCCGGCAGCAGCTTGCGGAACTGGCGGCGAAAGGTTTGGCTCATGGTCTCGCCGGTCGACAGCGCCTGGGTGGCGCCGATGGCGAAGAGCACGTTGCCGATGTCCTGCGGCCAATCCAGCCGGCGCAAAATCTCCGGGAACATGACGACGAGCAGGCCGCCGATGATCGCGCCCTCGGCGAAGTGCGCGCCGGTCATCACCGACACCGCATAGAGCGAGAGCGACTGCATCATGCTGAAATTCTCGGCGACCAGCGTGCCGAGATAGCCGGCGAGCAAGCCGCCGGAAATGCCGGCGACGAAGGCGCTGAGCGCGAAGGCCGAGAGCTTGGCGGTGGCGATGCTGACGCCATGCGCGGCGGCGGCGCGCTCGGAGTGACGCACGGCCAGCCAGGATGCGCCGAGCCGCGAGCGGCTGATGAATTCGAGCGCCACGGCAATAGCCACATAGAACAACAATACGAAGACGAAATAACCCTCGTCGCTGTCGAACAGCTCCGGCCTCGGCACCTGCAGGAAATCGGTCTGGCCGGGATAGGTCATCGTGGCCAGGATGGTGTCGAAAGCGGTGGCGAAGGAAAGCGTGACGATGGCAAGGTTGATGCCGCGCAATCTCAACGCCGGCAGGCCGATGGCAATGCCGAACGGCACCGCCGCCAGGCCGCCGAGCAGGATCCAAAGCGGTAGGCCGCCCGGCGCTTCGGCGAGGTTGAGATAGCCGACGGTCCAGGCGCCAACGCCGGCGAACGACATCTGGCACAGCGCGATCATGCCGGTGCGGCCGGCGACGAGGCCTAGGCTCTGCAAGGCAACGCCGGTGATCAGCACCGAGGTCGCCAGGAACACCCAATAGGAGGGCAGCAGATCGGTATAAGCGACGCCGCCGGCGACGAGCGACACGACGATGACGATCAACGAGGCTCTCAAGCTAGCGCGCTTCATCCCAACGGGCCTCCCGCTGCGACCATAAGAGGACGGCGAGCACCACCAGGAACGGGATGGCGCTGCGATACTGGCTGATGCTGTCGATGGAGCTCGCCAGACCCTCGACGATGCCGAGCGCAATGCCGCCGGCGAGCGTCCACCAGAAGCTGCGGAAGACACCGACCAGCGCTGCCGCGAGCGCCGGCACCACCAGCAGGCTGAGCGTCATGAAATTCGGCGAGCGCTGCGGCGCGATGATCATCAGCGCGAAGGTGGTGAAGGCGCCTGTCATGCCCCACACGAGCAACGACAGAAGCTGCACGCGCACGCCGAGCAACTCGGCCGCCATCGGCCTGTCGGCCAATGCGCGCAGATTGAGGCCGACCTTGGTGCGATTGAGGAAGAGGTCGGACAGGATGGTGAACAGCACCGCCAGGCCGATGGTGAGCACCGAGGCGATCGTCACCTCGACGCCGGCGAGGCGGAAGGCGGAGCCCGGAAAGAGATCCGGCATGTTGTGCGGATGCTGGCCGCCGGTGAGGCGCAGTCCGACGGCCATCAGGCCGACGAGCAGCGCCACCGTCACCGCCGCCTTGGTCGAGGCGCCCGCCTCGCCGAACCATCTGGTCATGATGTAGCCGACTGCGACGCCGGTCAGCGTGCCCGCCGCGATCCCCGCCAGCACCGACGGCCAGATGGGAAAGCCAACCTCGAACAGCGCGATCAGCACGAAGGTTCCGGCGGTGCCAATCGCGGCTCCGGTGAAGTTCACCACCGCGACGAGCCGATAGGTGAAGACGGCGCAGACGCCGAGAAGGGCATAGGTGCCTCCGGCCGTCAATCCCGCCACTGCGGATGTGAGCAACGCGTTCATCAGATATCCCTGTCCGGAGGACAGCGCGGCAGCAGCCGCGCCGCCCGGTTTAAGCGACCGTCACTTCGCCTGCGGCAGCATCACCCAGTCCGGCGTCTCGACCTTCCAGGCGCCGTTTTCGAGCTTCATCACCTTGGTGGCCTGCATCGGCGAATGCGTCTTGGCCTTGCCGAACACGTAAGGCGAGCCGGCCAGCGGGTTGGTGAGGGGCTGCATATCGTGCAGCGCCTTGGCCACGCTTTCGCGCGTGACCTCGCCGTCTATCGAGGCGACCACCTTGAGGAACAACTCCGCGGCGAGGTAGCCGCCCTGCGAGAAGGCGGTGAGCGGCCGGTTCGCCTTCTGCATGTCGGCAATCCACTGCGCGTTGGCGACCGAGTTCTTCTCGGTGTAGGGCTCCCACTCGGTGCCGACATAGATCGGCTGCTTGGTGTCGGCCAGCGCCTTGGCGACCTGCTCGGTGTAGCCGGGCGCCAGGAACAGCCAGTTTATGCCGGTGATCTTCTGCGCATCGACCGTCTTGATCAGCTGCACCACCTGGGGCTCGACCTGGTTGGTCAGCACCGCGTCGCAGCCGGCGTCGCGCGCCTTGATGACATAGGGCGTGAGGTCACCCTGGAAGGGCAGCGTCAGGTCGATCAAGTGGATCTTCTGACCGCTGATCTTCTCCCAGTTCCCGATCGCCTTCTTGTAGGCCTCCTGCGTGCCGCCGATGATGATGAAGAAGGCGCAGAGCTTCTTCGTCTTCAGCTCATTGGTGGCGTAGTAGGCCATGGCCGTCGAGAGCGTGTAGGGGCCGACATTGACGGGCGCGACGTTGGGCGAGGAGAAGCAGGCGGCGTCGACGCCGAGACCCTGGACGGACAGGATCTTCTTGCGGCTGTAGGTGGCCGAGTTGACGGCGCAGTCGAGCAGGCTGGCCGAGCCAACCAGCGCTACCGCCTCCTTGTTGTCGATCAGGTCGCGCGCGGCTTGTGCCGCGACCGCCGGATCGGCCTTGTCGTCGGCGATGGTGTAGTCGATCTTGCAGCCGTTGATGCCGCCGGCGGCGTTCACCGCATCGAAGGCGGCCTGCGTTGCCTTCGGCACTTCGGAGAAATCGGCCGGGCCGGTGATGGTCGACACGGCGCCGACTTTGATCGCGCCGTCCTTGCAGGTCGGGCCGGCGGCGGAAGCCGTGCCGGCCATGGCGGCAAGCCCGACGCCGGCAAATGCCGCCGCGAGCAGTCTCGATTTCCAATGCATGTTCATTCTCCCATTTTTGTCACGCGTTTCGGTTTCAGGCAGCGGCGAGCGCCGGCGAAGCGATGCTGGCGGCGTCGATTGCGGCGAACTTCACCAGCGTGCGGGCGATGGTCTCGCGCTCGATGTTGCGGACGATGAACACCAACCGGGTGCGGCGGTCCGCCGACGGCCAGCGGTCGAGCCGCGCCGGCGGATGAAAGACGTGCTGCACGCCGTGCAGGACGAGCGGGCGCTCGGGATCGTCCGTTGTATGCACGATGGCCTTGAAGCGCAGCAGGTCCTCGCCTTTCAGCGCCGCGACATAGTCGAGCCAGCGGGCGAAGGCTCCCCACTCGACGGGCTCGTCGATAACGAAACTGAAGGAGTGGATGCCGTGATGGCGATGCGCATCGTGATCGTGATGATGGCAGTCCGGCCCGCAATCATGCCCATGATCAGCGGCCGCTTCGAGCCGGGCGGCTACATGGACAACGTCCGACGCGGCATCGGCGCGCGGGTTCGCCAACAACTCAAGGTCCAGTTCGCCGTTGCGGGCAACGGTCTGCTCGACCGCCGGCGCGAGATGCTCAAGCCTGTGCCGCAGCTCGTTCAACGCGTTGCCTGACACCAGGTCGGTCTTGGTGATCAGCAGGCGGTCGGCGACGGCGACCTGCTTGGCGGCCTCCGGGTGACGGTCGAGCGTGACGGCGCCATTCACCGCATCGACCGTGGTGACGACACCGCCGATACGAAAGCGAGCCATGAGCTCGGCTTCGGCCATCAGCGTATGCAGGATCGGCGCCGGGTCGGCGAGACCGGTCGTTTCGATGATCACCTGGGACAGCGGCGGCGTTTCGCCGACCACGCTCCTGCGGGCGAGTTCCTTCAGCGTGGCGACAAGATCGCCGCGCACCGTGCAGCAGACGCAGCCATTGTCGAGCAGCGTGAATCGCTCCTCGCTGGCTTCAATCAGCAGATGATCAAGCCCGACCGCACCAAACTCGTTGACGATGACAGCGGCGCCGGCAAGCGACGGCCGGCGCAGCAGGCGGTTGAGCACCGTCGTCTTGCCGCTGCCAAGAAAGCCGGTGAGCACCGTTACCGGGATCCTCGCATCGCTTGAAGGATCAGGCGCGCTCATAGACCACCCTCCCCTCGAACCAGGTCGTCAGCACTTTGGTGTCGGCAAGGTCCTCGGCCGGCGTCTCCAGCACGTTGCGGTCGAGCACGATGAGGTCGGCGGACTTGCCGATCTCGATCGAGCCGACGGTGTCGGCAAGGCCGATGGCTCGCGCCGAATTGATGGTGAATATCTCGAGCGCCGTGGCGACATCGATCGCCTGCTCCGGCCAAAGTGCGGCGCCGGGAAACGCACCGCTCGGGTTGCGGCGCGTCACCAGGCCCTCGATGCCATCCCATGGATCGGGATTGGGCATGACCGGCCAGTCCGATCCGCCGGCAAGCAACGCACCGGCCGCAAGCAGATCCCTGTTCGGCCAGAAGCGCAGCGCGCGCGCCTCGCCCATCGTCTGCTTGTGGCCTTCGAGGAAGCTCGTCGGATACCACAGGAAGGGCGAGAGATCGGCGACGACGCCGAGCTCGGCGAAGCGGGCGATGTCGGCTGGCGCGATGTAGCTCGCGTGCGCGATATGATGCTTGAGCTTGGTCGGGCCGTTGAAGGAGCGCACGACGTCGATGGCGTCCAGCGCCTGGCTGACGGCGGCGTCGCCGGCGCAGTGGATCTTCACGCCGAGGCCGAGCTTTTCGCATTTGCCGACCCAGCGGATCAGCTCCGGCACGGTGACGATGGTCGAGCCGCGGAAGCAGCAGCCGAGCACGGGGTCGTTGGCGTAGGGCTCGTGGAAGGCGGCAGTGCGAGCACCGGGCACGCCGTCGAGGAAGACCTTCACGAAATCCGGCTTGGCGTGGACGCCGCGATATTGCTCGCGCAGGGCGATCAGCTCGTCGCCGGCGATGCCGAACATGAAGGACGGCTCGACCGCCGGCATCGCCGAGACCGACCATGCAGTGAGCTCGCCACGATCATCGAGGCCTTTCAGCGCCGCAAGGATCGGCTGCATGGCGGCGGCATCTAGGAAAGCGGTGACGCCATAAGAGTTGAGCGTCGCGATCGAACGCGCCATGGCGGCGCGGTCCATCTCCTGCGTGTAATGGCCGGATTGCGCGATGGTGCGCTCGACGATGCCGGCCGCGGATTCGATCATCATGCCGGTCAGCGCGCCGGTCGCCGGATCGCGGCCGATCGAGCCCTTCTCCGGATCGGGCGACAACGCCGAGAGGCCGGCAAGACTCAATGCCTGCGAATTGACCCAGCGGTTGTGATAGGTGTCGTCACGCAGCATCACCGCCCGGCCCTGGCTCACCCGGTCGAGCGCCGCCAGCGACTCCAGCCGGTTGAGCTTCGGCAAAAGGTCGCTGCCCCACTGGCCGCCGATGATCCAGGATCCTTCCGGCGTCTTGGCCGCAGCCTCGCCGACGCGCGCGATCAGCGTGTCGAAGCTCGCCGTCGGCGGGAAGCGCAACTCGAACAGCTCGGCCTGGCCGCCCATCATCAGATGCGCATGCACGTCGACGATGCCCGGCATCATCATCGCGCCGTTGAGGTCGACGACGCGGGTGGAAGAACCCGTCATCGCGGCGACGTCCGCCGCCTCGCCGACGGCCACGATGTGTCCGCCCTTGACCGCAACGGCCGAGGCCCAGGGCCGCTTGCGGTCGAGCGTGTAGATGCTGCCATTGGTGAAAACCAGGTCGGCACTTCTGTCGGGCATTCTCTCTCCTCCTCTGCCGTTGGCCGGCTCCCTCACGCCCCACAACAGGCAAAATTTCAAGTCACGTCACACCGCCCTGTTCTGTGTCGGCGCGCGGCCGCCGCCGTCCGCCACCAGCACCGCGCCGGTGACGAAGGACGCTTCGTCCGACGCAAGGAACAGGCAGCAGGAGGCGATCTCTCGCGGTTCGGCGACACGGCGCAGCGCGATGCGATTGGTCAGCGCCTTGAATTCCTCGTCGGGCGTCGAGCCATTGGCGGTGGCCGCGACTTTCATCTCGTAGACGCTCATCGGTGTGCGCACCCATCCGGGCGCGACCGCGTTGGCGCGGATGCCGTCGGGGCCATGCGCGAAGGCGAGCGAGCGCGTGTAGGACACAAGTGCCGCCTTGCTTGCCGAATAGGCGGCGTTCTGGCCGCTGGCGTTGAAGGCGCCGACCGAGGCGATGTTCACGATCGCGCCGCCGCGCGCCTTGAGCAGCGGCAATGCCGCGCGGCAGACCATCATGGCGCCGGTGACATTGACGGCAAAACTCTTCGCCCAGGCCTCGTCGCTCAGTGTTTCCGGCTCGTCGAGGATCATCACGCCGGCGGCGTTGACGACGATATCGAGCCGGCGGTCGCAGGCATCGACGGCGCGGGCAATGTCCACGGCATTGGTGATGTCGCCGCGCACCGCGATGCCGCCGCTGGCCTTCGCGGCGTCCTCCAGCACGTCCCCACCATGGCCAAAGGCGACGACCTTGGCACCGTGGCGGCCGAACAGTTCGGCGGTGGCCCGGCCCATACCGGTGGCGGCGCCCGTCACCAGGGCCGTGCGGCCTTCAAGGCGGCTCATGCGAGCCCCCAGTGCCGCTCGACGGCATAGCCGGTCTCCGGCAAGGTGGAGCCGCCATCGACGACGATGGTCTGGCCTGTGATGTATTTCGCCTGCTCGGAGGCGAGGTAGAGCATGGCATAGGCGATGTCGTCGGCCTCGCCGAGATGGCCCATGGGGATGAATTGGCCGAGCCGGTCCGCCACCTCCGGCTTGCTCATCGTGCCGCGCCCGGGCTTGGCGATGAAGCCGGGCTCGACGCCGTTGACGGTGATGCCGTCGCGCGCGAATTCGAAGGCAGTGCCGCGGATGAAGGCATTGACGCCGGCCTTGGCCGCCGAATAGTGCGCGCCGCCAGCCATCGCGACCCGCGCCGAGACCGACGAGGTGACAAGGATGCGGCCGAAGCCGTTGGCGCGCATTGCCGGGGCCGCCGCCTGCGCCAGCCAGAAGCAGGCTTTGAGGTTGACCGAAAGCGCCTCTTCCAGCTTGTCCTCGTCGAGCTCCTCGACCGATGCCCAGGGACAGCCGCCGGCGTTGTGCACGACGATGTCGAGCCGGCCGGATTGGCGCACGGCATCGCCGATGAGCGCGTGCAGCGCGGCGCGGCCTAGCCCGGCAAGCGCGACGGCGCGGGCGGAGAGGCTGCGCGCGGAAAGCTCTGCACCAAGCGCCTCCGCGACATCGAGCGTTCGATTGGCGATGACCACCGATGCACCGGCCTCGGCAAAGCGCGTCACGATGGCGGTGCCGATGCCGCGCCCGCCGCCGGTCACCAGCGCCACCTTGCCCGTAAGGTCGAACGGCTTCGCCATCGTCAGACGACGCCCGCGCTGCGGACGAGTTCGACGAAGCGGCCGAAAACTTCGGTGTGGCGGTCGACATCGGCCGCCGAGGTTGCCGGGCACATCAGGAACATGGTGTGGAAGGGCGTCACCAAGACGCCTTCGTTCATGTAGAAGGCGTGCAAAAGCGTCTCGAGGCCGCCGCGCCGGCCGGCAATGACGTCGGCGCCGCTGCGTGGCGGGTTCGGCATGAACATGATCTCGGCGCGGGCGCCGACCTGAGTCACATGCCAGGGCAGGTTGTTAGCGCGGATGATGCCCCAGGCGGCTTCGGCAAGGCGCGTGGCGTTGGCGATCATCAGCTCGAAATTGGCCTGCGTCAGCACTTCTTCCAGCACCGCGCGCATGGTGGCGACGGTGAGCGCGTTGCCGGCCAGCGTGCCGCCGATGCCGAGATGCGCCGACTGGCGCACGCGCGGATTGACCATCGGCACGATGTTCCAGAGCCGTTCGGCAATCGCCTGCGAGACGCCGAAGACGCCGGCCGGAATGCCGCCGGCGATTGCCTTGCCGGCGACCAGCATGTCCGGCTCCAGACCGTGCAACGCGGTGTAGCCGCCGGGGCCGCTGGAGATGGTGTGCGTCTCGTCGATGATCAGCACAGTGCCGGCGCGGCGCGTGATCTCGCGCAGTGCCGTGTGAAAACCCTCGGCGACCGGGATCATGCCGAAATTGGTCATCAGCGGCTCGGTCAAGACGCAGGCGACGTCGCCATGCGAAAGCGCCTCTTCCAGCGCCGCGACGTCATTGAACTCGACCACCCGGGAGACGGTGGAATGGTCGACGCCGTTCGGATGGATCATGTTGCGCATGCCGATCTTGCCGTCGCGGATCTCGACATGCGCCTCCTCGACGCCGCCGTGATAGCAGCCGGAAAAGACCAGCACCTTGGAGCGGCCGGTGATCATGCGCGCAATGCGGATGGCGCCGCGATTGGCGTCGGTGGCCGACGTGGTCAGCGTCCAGTAGGGCAGGCCGAAGCGGCGTGTGAGCTCGGCGCCGACCCGGAGGCTGTCCTCGGTGGGCAGCATCATGGTCGTGCCGTTCTGCAATTGGTGAAGCGCCGCACGCGTCACCGCTTCCGGAGCATGGCCGCACATACCGCCGGTGTCGCCAAGCGCGAAGTCGACATAGTCGTGGCCGTCGATGTCGCTTATATGCGCGCCGCTGGCCGAAGCGGCATAGACCGGGAACCCGCCGGCCCAGCGCCGCATCCAATGCGACGGCCCGCCATAGAGGAAATGCTTCTTGCCCTCTTCCCAGGCCGCGGCCGAGCGCGGATGGGTGTCGAGGAACCGCGCCTGCTCGCGGTCAAGCAGGTCTTCGATCGTTGCTGGTTGCAATGCAGTCTTGCTGGCGGCCATCACGGCGCTGAACTCTCCCTGGCGCGCAAATTCCGGGGCGCCGAACCGTTCCCAAGTCGGTTCATTATTTGAACCATTATTTTGTATGTTATAGACACACTGAAGGCAGGAATGACGACTGTCAAGTTAATTCACATGCGAAGTATCTCGGAGAATGCGCTATGAGCACGGTGGGCAAGGCGGTGTCGCTGCTGGAGCTGTTCACGCTTCACGAGCCGGACATCGGGCTCTCCGACCTCGCCCGCCGCGCCGGCCTCGACAAGGCGACCGCGAGGCGCCTTTTGATGGCGCTCAGCGAGCACCGGCTGATCGAGCAGGAGCCGCGGAGCCGCCGTTACCGGTTGGGCGCCGGCCTGTCGCGGCTGGCCCGCATTCGCGATGCGCATTTTCCCTTCGTGCGCCTCGCCGCTCCCGTCATTCGCGACCTGTCGCTCGAGACCGGCGAGACGGTGCATCTGTCGGAGTTCAGCGCCGGCGCGCTACTGACGCTCCATGTCGAGCTGTCGGCCAAGGCAAACCGCGTCAATGTCGATGTCGGCCAGGTATTGCCGCTGCACGGCACGGCGTCGGGCATCGCTTTCCTTGCCGCATCACGCCTGGAAGCGATCAGCGCCTATCTCGAAAAGCCGCTGCCGGCCTTCACCTCGTTCACGATGACGCAGCCGGACGATCTGGTGAAAGCCATCGCGCTTGCCGCTTCACGCGGCTATTCGCGCAGCGCCCAGGGCTATGAGGAAGGCGTGCACAGCATCGGCGCTGCGATCCTCGGCGCCGACGGGCAGCCGGTCGGCACGCTGGCGGTGGCCTCGCCTGTTTCGCGCGTCGACGACACCGTAGCGGCAAGCCAGGGCGAGGCGGCGGTCAGGGCGGCAAGAATGATCTCGGCGCGGCTGACCGGCGAGGCGTGAGACGCGCCACCGGCGCTCGAAGCCGCCGGCCCCTGTTTTTGGACATTTTTAACCTATGCATTCGGCATTTGAACATCGTTCATTTTTCTCTTGAACGTCGTTCATAATGTGCTATTGTGCGCCTATGAACAACGTTCATAGCCGAATACCAACCTGCTGCGGAGCCTAGGAAAGGCCAACCCGGCCGATTGTATCCGGCCTGAAACAAGCCTGCGCCGAGCCACACTAAGCCTGAAACGAAAGGATCATATCGATGCTCGCCGACAGCCATGCCCGCAAATATTCGAGCGCCTGGAAAGCTGGAGACCGATCGCGGACGACAGATGCGGCGCGCCAAGAACAAGAAACAAATGGATTGGATTGAACCGCAGTAACGAAGTTTAACCGCTTCCCGATAAACAAGGCTCAAACCGCGCAAGTGTCCGTCCAATTCCAACTGGATCTGCGGATGGCCTTTGCCCAATGGAAATTGCCATGAACAACCATCTCATGATGTCGCGGCGCTTCGCGCCTCTCTTCTGGACGCAATTCCTCTCGGCCTTCAACGACAATTTCCTGAAGAACACGCTGGTGTTCCTCATTCTCTTCACGCTGGCGGCCGATCAGGCAGCGTCTCTGGTGACGCTTGCCGGCGCCGTCTTCATGGCGCCCTTCCTGCTGCTTTCGGCGCTGGGCGGCGAGATCGCCGACCGCTTCGACAAGGCGCTCATCGCGCGCCGGCTGAAATTCACCGAGATCGCCGCGGCCGCAGTCGCCGTCGTCGGCATCGCGCTGTCGTCTATTCCCGTGCTGATGACGGCGCTGCTGATGTTCGGCACCATCTCGGCGCTGTTCGGACCGATCAAATACGGCATCCTGCCGGATCACCTCGAGCGCAAGGAACTGCCCAAGGCCAACGCCTGGATCGAGTCGGCCACCTTCGCCGCGATCCTCGGCGGCACCATCGCCGGCGGCGTCGTTTCGGCCGACGGCATCGGCGTTTGGGTGTTCGGGCCGATCATGATGGCGCTGGCCGTCGGCTGCTGGTTCGTCAGCCGCTACATCCCGTCCACCGGCTCGGCCGCTCCCAATCTCATCATCGACAAGAACATCTTCCGCTCGACTTGGCGCCAGGTCGCCGACTTGCGCACCGACACGCGCATCTGGCGCGCCGGCCTGATGACCTCCTGGTTCTGGCTTGTCGGCGCCATCGTGCTTTCGATCCTGCCGGCGCTGATCAAGGATTCGCTCGGCGGCAACGAGATCGCCGTCACCGCCTATCTCGCGGTGTTCGCCGTCTCGATCGCCATCGGCTCGGCTACCGCGGCGTGGATGTCGCAGGGCCGTATGGTGCTGCTTCCCGCGCCAGTCGGCACGGCGCTGCTGGCACTGTTCGGCCTGCACCTCGCCTGGACCATCTGGAGCATGCAGCCCTCGCCCAAGGCGGAGACGCTTGCCACCTTCTTCGCCGGCCCGAACACAATCCGTGTCGCCATCGACCTGGCCGGCATGGCCATCGCGGCCGCCTTCCTGGTGGTGCCGACCTTCGCCGCCGTGCAGGCATGGTCGCCGGAGGCGCGTCGCGCCCGCGTCGTCGCCGCTGTGAGCATCGTCAACGCCGGCTTCATGACGGTCGGCGGCATCCTCGTCGCGTCGATCCAGGCGGCTGGCGTCTCCATCGCGGGTATCCTGTTCGGCCTCGTCGCGGCCAATGCGATCGCCGCCTGGCTGATGCTGAAATACCTGCCGACCAACCCCTTCCGCGATTTCGTCTCGATCCTGTTCCGCGCCTTCCTGCGCCTGGAGGTCGAGGGACTGGACAATCTCAAGGCCGCCGGCAAGGCGCCGATCCTGGCGCTCAACCATGTCAGCTTCCTCGACGGCCCGCTGGCGCTGACGCTGACCGACGAGGAACCGGTCTTCGCCATCGACTACACGATCGCACAGGCCTGGTGGATGAAACCGTTCATGAAGCTTGCCCGCGCGTTGCCGCTCAATCCGGCGAAGCCGATGTCGACCCGCACGCTGATCAAGATCGTGCAGGGCGGCGATCCGCTGGTCATCTTCCCGGAGGGACGCATCACCGTTACCGGCGGCCTGATGAAGGTCTATGACGGCGCCGCGATGGTTGCCGACAAGACCGGCTCGATGGTGGTGCCGGTGCGCATCGAAGGGCTGGAGAAGAGCTACTTCTCGCGGCTGACCTCGCAGCATGTGCGCCGCCGCCTGTTCCCGAAGGTCAAGGTGACCATCCTGGAGCCGGTGAAGCTCGAAGTTCCGCAGGACCTGAGGGGCCGCCAACGCCGCGCCGCGGCGGGTTCCGCGCTCTACCAGGTGATGTCGGACCTCGTCTTCCGCACCCAGGACATCGACAAGACGGTGCTGCAGAAGATCATCGAGACCGCGCACGAACGCGGCATGAAGGAGCTTGCCGTACAGGATCCGGTCACCGGCTCGCTGAGCTACGGCAAGCTGCTGACGGCCGCCGCGGTGCTGGGCGAGAAGTTCGAGCATCTTTATGCCGGACAGCAGACGCTGGGCATCATGCTGCCCAACGCCAACGGTGCCTGCGCAGCTCTGCTCGGCGTCATGTCGGCCGGCAAGGTGCCGGCGATGATCAACTTCACCGCCGGTGCGGCCAACATCCTGTCGGCTTGCAAGGCGGCCGAGGTGCGCACCGTGCTCACCTCCCGCGCCTTCGTCGAACAGGCAAAGCTCGGGCCGGTGGTCGAGGAGATCGGCCGTTCGGTCGATATCGTCTGGCTCGACGATCTGCGCGCCACGATCGGCCTCAAGGACAAGCTGCTCGGCCTGCTGCGCAGGTCGACGCCGCGGGTGGCGCGCAAGGCCGACGATGCGGCCGCGATCCTGTTCACCTCGGGTTCCGAAGGTACGCCGAAGGGCGTGGTGCTCACCCACCGCAACATCCTGGCCAACGCCGCCCAGGCCGCCTCGCGCATCGACTTCCACTCGGGCGACAAGGTGTTCAACGTGCTGCCGATCTTCCACTCCTTCGGCATGACGGCGGGCACGGTGCTGCCGCTGATCTCGGGCGTGCCGGTCTATTTCTACCCCTCGCCGCTGCACTACCGCATCGTGCCGGAACTGATCTATGCGTCGAACGCGACGATCATCTTCGGCACCGATACGTTCCTTTCGGGTTATGCCCGCACGGCGCATCCCTACGACTTCCGCTCGGTGCGCTACTGCTTCGCCGGCGCCGAGCCGGTCAAGGCTGCGACGCGCACGACCTATATGGAGAAGTTCGGCCTGCGCATCCTGGAAGGCTACGGCGTGACCGAGACCGCGCCGGTGATCGCGATCAACACGCCGATGTACAACAAGTCAGGCAGCGTCGGCAAAATCATGCCCGGCATGGAGTATCGCCTGGAGCCGGTGCCCGGCGTCGACGAAGGCGGACGGCTTTTCGTGCGCGGCCCCAATGTCATGGCCGGCTACCTGCGTGCCGAGAATCCGGGCGTGATCGAGCCGCTGGCCGACGGCTGGCACGACACCGGCGACGTCGTCACCGTCGACGATGCGGGCTTCATCTCGATCCGTGGCCGCGCCAAGCGCTTCGCCAAGATCGCCGGCGAGATGGTCTCGCTGGCGGCGGTCGAGGCGCTGGCGGGCGAACTCTGGAAGGGCTCGCTGTCGGCTGTCGCCAGCGTGCCGGACGCGCGCAAGGGCGAGAAGTTGATCCTCATCACCCAGGCGGCCAGCGCGACGCGCGCGGAGTTCCTCGCCTTCGCCAAGGCGAACGGCGCCATGGACCTGATGGTGCCGGCCGAAGTGCGCGTCGTGCCGAAGGTGCCGGTTCTCGGTTCCGGCAAGCTCGACTTCGCCGGCGTGGCCAGGATGGTGCGCGGCGAGGAAGAGCTGAAGGTCAAGGCCGCCTAGCCCGAACATATGAGCGGGCCGGCGCCAGATGCCGGCCTGTTCATTGCCCATCTCCGCCATTGCGGGAGAGATGGTTAGCATGTTAACTTCCTTTCCGGTTGCATCGGCTCCGCCGTTGCGTCTCAATCCCGCGAAGACGGGAATTCTGGTTTAGGCATGATCTTCAAGATCATGAACCGGAGGAGGAAACGATGTACGGCCACCATGTGAGCGTCGCCGACGGCGAAGCCTTCCTGTCCGCGTCGCGGATGCTGTTCGGCCCGATCACCCAGCGCTTTTCGCGCGGCGAGGCGCCGTCGCTGCCGAAGCTGGTGTCGGTCAATCTGGGTTCCTGCCGCTTGTCCGAAATCAGGGCCAAGTCGCATCTGGTCGTCAACGACCGCACCTTCTGGCGCAGCTTCGATCCCGACGCGATCAAGATCCTGATGCAGATCAAGGGCCGCAGCCGCTTCGAGCAGCAGCAGACGGCGATAGACCTCGGTCCGCGCGCGGCGATCATCTACGACCCGGTGCGCGCCTATTCGCTGCAGAACCTTTCCGATGTCGACCAGCTCATCCTGCAGGTGCCGCGCTCGACCTTCGGCGACGAGACGCTGGCGCGCCTGCTGGCGCCTGTGCCGCTGCCCGGCGAGGGCGACAGCCTGACCCATATCGTGTCCGGCCTGATGCAGATGGCGATCGGCGAAGCGCATAAGCTCGACGAAGCCGGCTGCCGCCGCGTCGGCGAAAGCCTGATCCAGCTTGTCAACGGCCTGATCCAGGCAAAGCCGATGGCGCCGGAATTCCGCCGCTCGCCGCTGGAAGCGCTGCGCGAGCGCATCGTCGCCTATGTCGACGCCAACCTCGCTCGC
Organism: Mesorhizobium sp. WSM4832; assembly: GCF_055811115.1. Classification (NCBI taxonomy): domain Bacteria; kingdom Pseudomonadati; phylum Pseudomonadota; class Alphaproteobacteria; order Hyphomicrobiales; family Phyllobacteriaceae; genus Mesorhizobium; species Mesorhizobium sp. WSM4832. The sequence continues at coordinate 146,816 of NZ_JBVVQH010000005.1, forward strand.
TCCAACCTGTCGGCCGAGGACATTGCCCGCCATATGGGCTGCTCGCGCCGCTACCTCCACCGCGCCTTCGAGGGCGAGGGCGTCACACTCGAACGCTTCGTCTGGGACAGGCGGCTGGAGCGCAGCAAGGAGGAACTGCTGTCCCCCGCACGCGCCTCAGTTTCGATCTCCGAAATCGCCTTTGCCTGCGGGTTCAATTCGAGCGCGCATTTTTCGCGGGCGTTCAAGAGCAAGTATGACGTGGCACCGAGGGAGTTGAGGGAAAGGGTGCGGACGGTGGTGCATTAGGCCCCAAACCGGCGCGTTCATAACCCTCGATAGAGCAACCTTCCTTCTTGGTGCCGGCCTCGATATTTCACGAGGCTGACGCAACGGCCTTCGGCCGCACGCCGCGCCCGAACTCGACATCCCAACTGCGCTCCGCAGGCGTGTCTTCGCCTCTCAGTCCGAGCTTGGGGAAAAGCAGTTCGGCCACGTTGAACGCCTCTTCCAGGTGCGGGTAGCCGGACGCGATGATGGTTTCGATGCCGATCTCCTGGTATTCGCGAATGCGCGCGGCAACATTGTCGGGGTTGCCGACAAGAGCTGTTCCAGCACCGCCGCGCACCAACCCCGGTCCCGCCCACAGATTCGGCCCGATGACCAATCGGTCGCGCCGGCCCTGATGGAGCGCCGACATGCGCTTTTGCCCAACCGATTCCGAAATGTGAACGAATCCGTTCTGGGCTTCGGCGATCAGGTCGTCGGTGACGTGGCTGATCAGCCGATCGGCGGCGGCCCATGCCTCCTCTTCGGTTTCGCGAACGATCAGGTGAATGCGAAGACCGAAGCGGATCGTCCGACCCTGCGCCGCGGCAGCCTCCCTGACCCGCCCGATCTTTTCGGCAAGCTGGTCGGCCGGCTCGCCCCAGCTCAGATAGGCATCGACATGCTTGGCGGCGACCGCGATGCCGGCGTCGGAAGAGCCTCCGAACCAGAGTGGCGGATGGGGCCGCTGGATCGGGGGGAAGGAAATGTCGGTGCCGTGGGCGGACAAGTACTTGCCGTCGAAATCGGCAGGTTCCCCCGAAAGGATCCGCCGCCAGATGGTCAGGAACTCATCGGTCTGCGCATAGCGTTCGTCATGGCCGAGCGTGTTGCCGTCGCCGGCGAGATCGGCCGGGTCCGCACCGGTGACGACATTGAGCAGGACACGGCCCTCGGAGATGCGGTCGAGCGTGGCCGCATGGCGCGCAAAAAGGGCCGGCGTTCCGCTGCCCGGCCGGAGCGCGACCAGGAACTTAAGCCGTTCGGTAAGCGGGATCAGCCCGGCCGCCACGATCCAGGCGTCCTCGGTCGGCCGCCTGCGCGATCTCCCTGAGATATCCGAAGGTCGCCGGGCGGTGCCGCTCGTCCGTGCCGAGATACGGCCCGTCGCCGTGGGTCGGCAGATACCAGTAGAGGTCGAGCGGACGAGTGTTGCTGGACATTGAATCTTCCTTTGAAAGACGCGGAACGTGGGGACCGGCGAGCTTCAGAGCTTGCCCTTCCATGGGACGAGGCGGTGCTCCAGCCAGCGCATGCCGCTGGTGAAGGCAAAAGCGAGCGCGGCGATGACGATGAGACCGACGAAAACGACGTCGGTGGCGAGGAAATTGGCCGCCGACATGATCATGTAGCCAAGGCCGGACTGGGCCGCGATCAGTTCGGCGGCGACAAGCGTGGACAGTCCGGCGCCGATCGCAATCCGCAAGCCGGTCATGATCTCCGGCAACGCGGAAGGCAGGATGATGCTGGTGAATAGCTGCAGCCGATTGGCGCCGAGCGACAGCGCGGCATTTATCCGTTCAGCGGGCACCGACCGGACACCAGCCTGCGCGGCAAAGCAGATCGGCGCGAAGGTCGATAGCGTGAGCAGCACGATCTTCGAGGTCTCGCCAATTCCCAGCCAGATGATCAGAAGCGGCAGATATGCCAAGGGCGGCAGACCCCAGTAAAGATCGATCGGGACGCTGAAGATACCCTTCACCCAGCGGTTGAGCCCCATCAGCAGGCCGAGCGGAATGCCGACCACGATGCCGGCCGCAAGCGCCGTCGCGATGCGGCCAAGGCTTGCCATTGTGTGGTTGAGCAGCGTTCCATTGGCGTAGCCATCGGCCGCGACGGCGCTGAACTGGGTCAGCACCTCCGCCGGCGATGGCAAGAAAAGCGACGACGCCCAGCCGAAACGCGCGGCGAGGAACCACAACGCAATCAGCGATGCCAAGGTGACCAGGCTGATGCCGAGCGTGTCGGTCGATTTGGCTCGGCGTGGCCGAGCGGATGGCGCACGCGGGTTCGCAGCGGCCGGAAAGGACGTTTGGGAATTGGCGGCAAGCGTCATTGCAAGGTTCCTTTGCGGACATCTTCCGGCTTGTGGATGAGCGAGCGGATTTCCTGCCGCAATTCGATGAACCGCGGGTGGGACTGGATCGGCCCGATATCGCCGCTCTCAGCAAAATCGCGGACGAAGCCGGTATCGAACCGGGCAACGATGCGGCCCGGCCGAGGCGACATCACGACGATGGTCGTGCCAAGAATGAGCGCTTCCTCGATTGAATGGGTGATGAAGAAGATCTGCTTGCCCGTCTTCGCCCAGATCGAAGCCAGAAGCTGCTGCATTGTCTCGCGCGTCAGGCTGTCAAGCGCACCGAACGGCTCGTCCATGAGCAATATCTTGGGGTCGGTGGCCAGCGCTCTTGCAATTCCAACACGCTGGCGCATGCCGCCGGACAATTCGTAAGGCGGTTTTTCGGCGAAGTCGGCAAGCCCGACCAATTCCAGCAGACGCCTCGACCGCTCGCGGCGCTCGCCACGCGGCACGCCCTGGTATTTCAGCCCGAGCGCAACGTTGTCCAGGACGTTGGCCCAAGGCAGCAAGGTGTCTTTCTGAAAGACGACGCCGCGATCACCGCCAGGCGCTTCGATCTCTTGTCCGTCCAATGTGATCGTGCCTTCGGTGAGCGGCAGGAAGCCGGCGATCGCATTGAGCAAGGTCGACTTGCCGCACCCGGAAGCGCCAACGGCGACGACGATGGTGTCTGGAGCAATGTCCAGCGAGATGCGGTCGAGCGCGTGGACTTCCTGGCCGTCCGAGGCCGGGAAAGTGACGCTGGCGTCGCGAATTCGAAGCATGGGAATTCTCCGGGGCTATCCGGCCGGCGGAATTTCCGCCAGCCGGAACCGAGCGTCTTCACCGATCTCTAGTTCGACGCCTTGGCCACGTCCGCGTATTGCGGATCGGCGAATGCGGCGTAGCTGTCCTTGACGGCGGTGATTTTGTGCTGGTCCTTCAGGAAGCCAGCCGTGTCCTTGAGGATTTTCGCCACGGCGCTCTTGTCCCCGCCACCGAGCCATTTGTCGGAGACCTGGTCGTCGAGCGGCGGTACGACCGTCGTCTTCAATTGCTCGGAATTCTCCGCCGCCGTGCCGCCCTGCAATTTGGCGATCAGCTTGGCGTTGTCGGAGTCCGGCCCCCAGGCAGCCGGGTTGCTGAGATAGGCCGTGTTGTAGCCGTCGATCAGCCGGACATACTGGCCGAGGAAGTCGGGATTGGCCTTGGCGAACTCGCCGGTCGCAACCAACGCGCCGAAGGTCGGCGCGCCGCGATCGGCTACCTGACCGGCCGTAAGCAGGACCTTGCCGTCCTTCTTGAGTTCGGACAGCGCCGGGTCCCACACGAACGCACCGTCGATGTCGCCCCGCTTCCAGGCTGCGACGATCTCGGGTTGGGGGATGGCGATGACCTGGGTTTCCTTCTCGGAAATGCCTTCCTGCTTGAGGACCGCGAGGAGCTGGTAGTGGTCTGTCGATACCGGCGCCGCGGCGAGCTTCTTGCCCCGCAGGTCCGCCGGCGACTTGATGTCAGGCCGAACCACCAACGCCTCGCCGTCGCGGGAGACCGAGGAAATATAGAACGCCTTCACGTCGATGCCCCTGCTGACGGCTGCGGCAAACGGGCTCGAGCCGACATCGCCGACCTGGACGTCGCCCGATGCAATGGCCGCGAAGATGTCGGCGCCGGAATTGAAGCGACGGAATTCGATATTCCAGCCGGTTCTCTTGGCAAGATCGCCATTGGCGATGCCGAGATTGTAGGGATTGGCGCCGGTCTGGTAGGCGATGACAACTTTCTTGTCGTCGGCATGCGCGACTGCGGAAGTTGCCGCCACGGCAAATCCGACAAGGACGGCGGAAATCAGGTTTCGCATGTGAACTCAATCCTTTTGAACGGAGGCCACGGCCTCGATTGCCAGCCCTGTCCAGCGGGGCTCGGATTAAAGTTCACTTATTTTATAGACATAGACAGGAATGAAATTGCGAAAGCCTGTCCATGGGTAAAAACATTCCCCTGGTCTGCCGGGCTCTTGCCGCAAGGATCATTCGGCCGGCAAGAGCGGGAGGCCAGCAGCAGAACTCCCGCCTATGACCTCAGGCCGCCGGGGTTCTTCGTCCAACACCAGCCGCATCACAGGCGGGCTGACCGGACAAATGTGCCTACGCTTCGAAGGTGGCGGGCGGTCAAAGCGTCACCACGATCTTGCCGAACTGCTCGCCCGATTCCAGGAAGCGATGCGCCTCGACGATCTGCTCGAACGGGAACGTCCTCGCGACAATCGGCTTCAGCGCACCCGATGCGAGGCCGCCGACGATGAAAGCCTTGGCGGCTTCCAGTCGGGCAGCATCACCGGTGATTTCGTGGACGAGGTAGCCGCGCAGCGTCAGCGTCTTGGCCAGCACAGTAGACAGAGGGAACGGCGTCGGCTCGGGGCTGAGGCCGCCATATTCGATGAGGATGCCGCCGCGCGACATCGCGGCCGTCAGCGGCGTGAAGATCGGGCCGCCGATCGGGTCAAGGACGACGCGCACGCCTTGCGGCGCGATCTCTCTCAACCTCGCTTCGAGATCCTCCTCGGCCAAGGCCACCACATGCGCCGCGCCGACATCGAGCAGCGCCGCTTTCTTGGCTGATGTCCGGGTAACCGCGACCGGCACGGCGCCGATCAAGTTGGCGATCTGGATGGCGGCCAGCCCGACGCTGCTCGACGCGGCGGTGATGACGACGGGCTCGTCAGGGCCGAGACGGGCGACATCGACCAGCGCGCCATAGGCGGTGAGGTATTGCATCCATGTCGCGGCGGCGGCTTCGAAGGTAAGCGATGACGGATGCTTGACGACGAGCCCGGCCGGAAAGGTCACGAGCTCGCCATAGGCAGGCCAGAGCGCCATCTGGCGCGGCGGGATGATGCTCACGGCATCACCCGGCGCGAAGGCTTCCACACCGGCGCCGACGGCGTCGACGATGCCAGCCGCTTCGAGGCCGAGGCCTGACGGCAGCGACGGTATCTCGATGTAAGTGCCGCTGCGCATCGAGGCTTCGGCACGGTTCAAGCCCAGTGCCTTGACGCTGATCCGCACCTCGCCCGGACTTGGCGGAGGCACCTCGACATCCTCGATACGCAGCACCTCCGGCCCACCGTGGCGGTGAAAGCGAACGACCCTTGCCATCATGAAACTCCAAATCATTTCGATGGAATGGACTATGCGATGCGATCCGAAAGCGATAAATCGCCCAGCAAGCAGAACAGTCGAAACGTATGGTTTTGAATATGGATCGTCTCGAAAGCATGGAAGTGTTCGTCAAAGCCGTCGATCTCGGTTCGTTCGCGGCGGCCGCGGCGGCGCTCGATTTGTCAGGGCCGATGGTCGGCAAGCATGTCCGCTTCCTCGAGGAACGGCTCGGCATGCGGTTGCTCAACCGCACGACGCGCCGGCAGAGCCTGACCGATTTCGGGCGCGCCTATTACGAGCGCTGCCGGATAGTGCTGGCGGAGGCGCAAGCGGCCGACGCGTTGGCGGCCGACCAACTGTCCGAGCCGCGCGGAAAGCTGCGCGTGACGATGCCGGCGCATTTCGGCCGCCATTGCGTCACGCCGATCGTGCTCGATCTCGCCCGGCGCTATCCGACGCTGGAACTCGACCTGTCGCTCAGCGATCGTTTCGCCGATCTCGTCGAGGACGGCTTCGACCTGGCGATCCGAACCGGAACGCTGGATGACAGGGCCGGCATCATCGCACGGCGTGTTGCGCGCCAGCGCATGATCGTGTGTGCGTCGCCTGCCTATGCCGAGGCATTCGGCCAGCCGGCCGGCCTGGAAGACATTGCCGGCCATCAAGCGATTATCTACAGGCGGCTCGGCCAGGCGCTGCAGCCCTGGCTGTTCCCGCGCGACGACGGTTCGGTCGCCGAGATCGTTCCGGCCGGCAGGCTGCGGCTCGACGACCTCGACGCCATCGCCAATGCGGCGACCGACGGCATGGGCCTCGCCTGGCTGCCATACTGGCTGGTGCGCCAACGCATCGAGGCCGGGGCGCTGGTCCGGCTGTTGCCGGACCAGAAGGACCATCTCTACGACTGCCACGCGCTCTGGCTGCAGACACCGCATCTGCCGCTGAAGGTACGGCTGGCCGTCGACGCGCTGGCGGCGGGGTTGCCGAAGCTGATGAGCTAGCTTCTACGCGGATTTCAGGCGCCGCATCACTCCCAGCCGCATCATCCCCTTCGGCAGGAACAGCATCGCCAGGATAATCGTCAGCCCCGAAATCACCGGGTGATAATCCGGCACCACGATGCGGGCGAGGTCGAACACCGCATACATCACCAGCGCGCCGAGGATGGGACCAAGCAGCGTGCCGGTGCCGCCGACCACGGTCATCATCAAGGGCAGGAGCATCCAGTCGAGGTCGAACACCGAGTCCGGGCCGACATGGAAAATGTAGTAGGTGTAAAGGCTGCCGGCGACACCGGCGATGAAGGCGCTGCCGGCGAAGGCGGCGACCTTGACCTTGAGCGTGTCGATGCCGTTGGCGGAGGCGGCCATCTCGTCGTCGCGCACGGCAATCAGCGCCAATCCGTAACGCGATCGCATCAGCGCGCGGATGGCTAAAGCGGTGGCGACCATCAGGCCGAGCGCGACCCAGTAATGCGGGCGCAGCGTGTCGAAAGCGCTCGCGGGCGCCACGATGCCGAAGGCGCCGCCGGTGAAGTCGCCGCCATTGACGAAGAGCACCTTGACGATCTCGCCGAAGCCGAGCGTGCCAAGCGCGAAATAGTCGCCGTGGAGTTTCGACAGGAGCGGCAAGCCGATAAGGACCGCGGCGACTGCCGCGACAAGCCCGCCGAACAGCATCGTGACCGGATCGAAATAATACATGCTGGGATGCGCATCATAGAGCGAGCCCCAGAGGTAATTGCCGCTCCACAGGATGGCAGTGGTGTAGGCGCCGAGCCCGAAGAAGGCGTGGCTGCCGAGGCTGATCTGGCCACCATAGCCGGCGACCAGGTTCCAGCTCTGCGCCATGATGGCGTAGAGGAAGACGAAGAACAGGAAGGAGAAATAATAGGCGTCGACCGCGCCGGGCACGAAGGGCAGCAGCGCCAGTGCCGCGACCACAAGAACGGCGATCCATTGCAAGGCTCGGCCCATCGCTCTCATGCCTTCTTGTAGGGACGGCTGAACAGACCTTCCGGCTTGAACATCAGCACCAATAGGAACACGCCGTAGGCGATGGCATTCGTCCAGCCGCCCGAGATGAAGAACTGGACATAGGCCTCGATCAGGCCAAGCAGGATGCCGCCGGCCAAAGCGCCGGTGACATTGCCGATACCGCCGAGCGCCAGCGCCACCAATGCTTTCAGGCTGAAGATGAAACCGGCGAAGGGGTTGAACGGAAAGGTCGTCGCCACCGCGACGCCGGCCGCGCCTGCCAGCGAGATGCCGATGGCGAAGGCGATGGCGTTGACACGGTGCGGGCTGATGCCCATCAAGGTCGCGGCGTCCATGTCCTCCGAGGCGGCGCGCACCGCCTTGCCGACAATCGTCTTGCGCAAAAAGAGCATCACCAGCCCGGTGCCGGCGAGCGCAATGAGGAAGCCCATCGAACGGGTGAAAGAGGTGCGCACGCCAAGCAGTTCGATGCCGGTCGCGGTGTAGGACGTGACGACACCAGCCGTGTTGCCGCCCCAGATCACCGTCATCAGGTTCTGCACCAGGAACATCAGGCCGACCGCGATGAGCAGCGAGACGTTGCGGTCTTCCTCGGCGGCGGCCTTGCGGAACAGGCCCTGATAAATCAGCCAGCCGACGACGAGCCCGACCGGCACGACGATCAAGAGCGACAGGAACGGGTCGATGCCGAGGCCGTAGAACAGTGCCCGCACGAAATAGGCGGCCAGGATGATCATAGCGCCCTGGGCGAGGAAGATCAGCCGCATGGTGCCGAAGATGAGGCTCAAGCCCACCGCGGCGACGCCATACATGGCGCCGCCGAGCGCGCCGTTGAGCGAGAGCTGAAGCAGGATCTCGGGTGGCGGGAGATTGAACATTTTTCTACTCCAACACGCCCATATAGGCCTTCTGGATTTCCGGATCGGCGATCAGCTCGGCGCCGGTGCCCTGCATGGCGAGCGAGCCGGTCTGCAGCACGAAGGCGTAGTCGGCGACCTTCAGCGCCTGATGGATGTTCTGCTCGACCAGCAGGATGGTGACGCCCTGGCCGTGCAAGGTCTGAATGAGCGAAAACATCTGCTGCACGACGAGCGGGCTGAGACCCAGCGACGGCTCGTCGAGGATGAGCAGCGACGGTTCCGACATGGTGGCGCGCGCGATCGCCAGCATCTGCTGCTCGCCGCCGGAGAGCGAGCCGGCCTTCTGCTGCGCGCGCTCCTTCAGGCGCGGGAACAGCGTATAGGCTTTCTCAAGCAGCTGCTTCGTGCGCGGCCGGGCCCTGGGCTGGAAAGCGCCGAGCTCGAGATTCTCCAGCACCGTCATCTGGCGGAACAGTCCGCGCCCTTCCGGCACATGCGCGATGCCCATGCGGGCGATCTCCTGCGGCGCCTTGCCGACCAGTGACCGGCCTGACAAGCGGATGTCGCCCGCCTTCGGCCTGAGCAGGCCGGAAACGGTCCTGAGCAGCGTCGTCTTGCCGGCACCGTTGGCGCCGACAAGCGCGACGATCGTGCCGGGATCGACATGGAGCGACACACCCCATAGCGCGCCGACGTCGCCATAAGCGACCTCGATATCGCTGACTTCAAGTAGCCGGTTCGCCAAGATAGGCCTCGATGACTTTGCGGTTTTTCGTGACTTCGCGCGGCGTGCCGTCGGCGATCTTCTCGCCGTGGTCGAGCACGATGACCCGGCTGCAGACTTTCATGATGGCGTCGACCTTGTGCTCGACCCACAGCATCGAGATACCCTTTTCGCTGCGCACACGGCGGATGACGTCGACCATGCGCTGGATCTCGGTCGGGTTTAGACCGGCCATCGGCTCGTCGAGCAGAAGCAGCGCCGGATCGGAAGCGACGGCTCGCGCGATCTCCAGCATGCGGCGGTCGGACAGCGTCATATGCGCGGTGCGCATGTCGCGCCTGGCGGTGAGGCCGACCAGTTCGAGCGCAGCGTCCGCCGCCTCGGTCGCATGCTTGACCCGGCCCCCTGCCCCGTAGACGGCGCCGACCATGACGTTTTCGAAGGCGGTCATCGTCAGGAAAGTCCGCACGAGCTGGAAGGTGCGGGCGATGCCCAGCCTTGAGATGCGGTGAGGCGCGATGCCGGTGATGTCCGTGCCGCGAAAGGACACCCTCCCCTCCGTCGGCGCGTAGATGGCGGTGATGACGTTGAAGAGCGTCGACTTGCCGGCGCCGTTGGGGCCGATCAGGCCGATCAGTTCGTTACCGCCGACCGCGATATCGATGTTGTCGAGAACGACAAGCCCGCCGAAGCGCTTCTTGACCGCCTCGAGGCGCAGCAAGGTCCCGTCCGCCTGCATTGTGTTTCTGTTTCTCCGGTCGAAATTGCCATATACGGAACATGCCAAGGTTAGCGCCGCCCCTCATTGCCCTGCCGGGCATTTCTCCCCGTATAGTGACGGGGAGAAAGTGGCTGCCGCACCGTCGGCGCCCTTCAGGGCAAACGCTTGCGTTCGGATAGGATACTTCCACACACGAGCGCCAGTCGCCGTCAGCGCTTGTCCCAGGCCGGGGCCGGCTTGTAGGTCCAGCTGCCGTCGGGATAGATGAGCTGGTGCTTGCCCTGCCACCACTGCGTGGCGACGCTGGGGATCAGCGCGAAGCCGGTGTCGTCGAACTTCAGGTCGCCGACCACCGTGTCCTTGAACTCCTGGCCGAAGATCGCGTCGTGGATGGCGGTGGCATCGGTGCTGCCGGCTTTCTCGATGGCCTGCGCCAGTACCTGCGCGTTGGCGTAGAAGGCGCCGACGGTGACCGAGTCCTTCTTGAACTCGGCCTCGTAGCGCTCGCCGAGCTCTTTCGCGCCCTTGTAAGGATAGCTCGCCGACCAGAAGCCGTCGGTCAGGATGTAGTCGGAGTCGGGTCCGAGCGCCTCATGGAACTCGCCGGTCCAGGTGCCCTTCCAGCCATGCAAGTAGGGCACGGAGAAGCCGAGTTCCTTCATTTGCCTGAGCAGCGTGATGGTGTCGGCCGGCGAGCCGAAGACCAGCATGGCGTCGACATCGGCGGCCTTGAGCTTGGTGACCAGCGCCGAATAGTCGGTGGCGCCGATCGCCCAGGGATCGTCGACGGCGAAGCTGTAGCCATATTTCTTGGCCGCCGCCTCGAAAGCGCCGCCGAAACCCTTGCCGTCGGGCGAGTCTTCCGAGACCAGCGCCGGATGCTTCGGCTTCTCGTCGGCCGGCAGCTTGTCCCAGATCTGGAACGGCACTTCCGCGCCGGGTCCCGGATGGAAGAAGAACAGCGCCGAGTATTTGAGCTTCAACGGCTGCCACTCGAAGGGGAAGGCCGTCGTGATCATGTAGAACTTCTTGTATTTTTCCGCGACGATAGCGCCGGCGATGTTCATCGGTCCGGAATGGGTCGACAGCAGCGCGTCCACCTTCTGCACCTTGATCAGGTTTTCCAGCGCCGAAGCGACCTTGCCTTCGGAGCTTTCATCGTCGGCGACGACCAGCCTGACCGGCAACTTCTTGCCGGCGGATTTCACCATGATGCCGCCCGCCTTGTTGATGTCGGCGACGGCCTGCTCATAGGCCCATTTCTGCTCCTTGCCGTCGCCGGCGAGCGGCCCGGTCAAGGAGATCGGCGCGCCGATGACGATCTCGTCGCCGGCGGCATTGGCGACAAGCGTGCCGCCAAGGCCGAGCGCCGAGGACAGCAACAGGCCGGCCAGCATTCCCTTCAGACTGATTTCCATTCCATCCTCCCAGGTTTTCATCAAGCCGACCCTCCCAAGGCGAGGCCCGCATTCATTCGTGCCGATGCTTCAGCCCATGGCGTCCGCGACCAGCTTGGTGTCGGTGAACTGTTCGAAACTGATGGCCTTGCCGTCGCGCATTTCCCAGACGTGGACGACACGCGCGGTCATCGGCTTGCCGGTCCTTTTGTAGGTGCCCGAATAGGTGCCGATGCCGACGATGGTGGCGCCGCCATCGACCAGTTTCTCCAGCGCGAAAGTGTAGCCGTCCCAGTCTTCGCCGATGCGCTTGAAGACGCCGGCGATGACGGCATCGGGGCCGACATAGGTGCCGGCATAGGGAAAGCCGGCCATCTCGGTCCAGGCGGTGCTGCCGGTGATCGGTGCCATCATCGCCGCCAGGTCCTTGGCGTCGGAACCGGCATAGTGAGCCTTGATGGCGTCGTAGTTCTTGTTGCTCATGATGCTGATCCCAACGCTCACACGGGCTCCTGGCCCTGGTCGTAGACGGCCCTGGATTTCTTCTCGATGAAGGCGCCGGCGGGTTTGTTCTCGACCTTGCCCTGGCTGGTCACGCCGAGGAACTTGCCGGTCGAGCGCATGGTGTCCCAGTTGTAGAAGAACAGCGATGCGACCGGGATGATGAACTCGCGGAAGCCGAAGACATAGAGGTTGTCGGCGAACTTCCAGGTGGTGGCGAGATCGACGTCGCCATGGCCGCGCTGGACACCGACGAGGTTCTGCCAGGCGTAGCGCTGCGAGCTGAGATAGATATGCTCGTAAACATGGTTGGGGCTGTAGGTGTAGTGCGCGGTGAGCCCGATCAGGTCGCGCGTCGGCGCCGGCTCGTGGCCCGTTGGCGGCACGGCTGGATCGCCCAGCACGCCGGCGGAATAAACCTGCCCCACGCGCGGCTCGCCCGGCGCTTCGCCAGGCTCGCGCACCCGCTCGCGCACCGACAGCACGTGCCGCGTCCTGATGTCGACGATGAAGGCCTCGTCCTCTGCCGGCCTGGCGACGAAGGTCATGTTGATGAAGAAGACGCCGGGCGCCACCTCGAGCGCCTCGTACCAGTCGGCGCCGGCCTCGCTGCCTTCGCTCCAGGCCACTGTGTCGGCGGCGGTGAAGGCGAGGTCGATGACACGGCCGGTCTTCAGCGTGATCTTGAACGTCTGCCCGCGCAACGCGCCGGTCGTCGGCAGCCTGTTGGTGGCGATGCCGGCGGCGAAGTCGTCGAAGTGCTTCCAGTCGGCGGGTCTGTTCTGGTCGTTCATCGCCATCTCCAAATCAATCGACAAATGCGAGGGTCGGCAGGTCGACTACGGTGGCGCCGCCGTCCACAGTCAGGATCGAACCGTTCATCATGGCCGCCTCGGCGGAAGCGACGAAGCAGATGACGTTCGAGACCTCGTCCGGCGTCGCAGGGCGGCCTAGCGGCACGTCCTTGGTGACAAGCCGGTAGGCCTCCTCGATCGAGCCAAGCCCATGCTTGTCCACGACCACCTGCATCTGCTCATCGGCCATGGCGGTCGCCACCCAGCCTGGGCAGATGATGTTGGTGCGCACACCCTGGCGGCCATAGTCGCGCGCCAGCGATTTTCCGAAGCCGACGCAGGCATGCTTCATGGTGACGTAGCCCGCCGCCGCCGGCCCGGCGAACAGGCCGGCGATCGAGGCGACGACGACGATGTTGCCTTTGCGCGCGATGAGATCGGGCAGGCATTCGCGGGCGCAGACGAAGGCAGTATCGAGATTGGTGCGCGTCGCCAGCGCCCAGGTCTCGTCGCTCATCGTCACGGTCGGGCCAACGCCGTGACCGCCGGCATTGGCGACCAAAATATCGACCGGCCCTATCTTTTCGTGGATCTCGGCGAGGGCGGAGCGTACCGCTTTGGCATCGGCGGCATCGCCCTGCACGACCAGTCCGCCAATGTCCCTGGTCACGGCCTCGAGCGGCTCGCGCCGCCGGCCCATCAGCACCACCTTGGCGCCCTCGGCGGCCATGCGCCGGGCGACCGCCGCACCTATGCCGGTGCCGCCGCCGGTGATGAACGCCGTCTTGCCCGAAAATCTCATGCTGCCGTCCTCAAGGGCACGAGGCCCAAATGCTGCTGATCTTCGATGCTGAGTTTGCGACGACCAGCTCAGTCCGTCTTGTCCGAGTGGGAACTTTGTTTTGACTGAGAGCGCACTTCTGCCCTTCTCTTGGACGCCGCGCGACCTTTGCCGCGCGGCATCATGCGCTTGGCTTGCGGCGGCCTATTTCTTCACCGCCTCGATATCGATGACGATGTCGACCTCAGGCCCGAGGCCGAACCCGTCAGCGGCCTTTGCCATCGGGAAGTCCGCGGTGCTCACCTTTCCGGTGGCGCTGAAAGCGGCCTTGGTCAGCGTCGCGTCCCACGGCGCCGGCGCTTCGTTGAGCAGCTTGACGTCGAGCGTGACCTCCTTGCTGATACCGCTGATCGCGAGATTGCCGGTGACCTTGCCGGTCTTGTCGTCGACCTTCTCGACCCTGGTGCTCTCGAAGCTGATCGTCGGGAACTCGGCGGCGTTGAAGAAGTCCGGTCCTTTCAGGTCGCTGTCGCGCTGGTCGAAGGCGGTATGGACCGAACCGACGTCGAGCTCCGCCTTGACGCTGCTCTTGGCGACATCGGCCTTGTCCATGACGATCGCGCCTTTGACACCGTCGAACTGGCCATGGGCGATGCCGTAGATGCCGTGCTTGATGGTGAAGGTTATCCAGGCGTGCTGGCCGTCGATTTCGTAGTTGTCGGCATGAGCCGCCGCGGCGAGCATGGATGCGCCGGCAAAAGCGAGCGCGGCAATCAGTTTTCTCGTCCTCACATGTTTCTCCCTGTTGTGGTTGTTTGTTGGATTTGGCTCAGGAAAAGCCGAGGGCGGCCCCATGCGGCGCCCAGACGATCGCCGTCACGATGGCCAGCATCGCCGGAGCGGCGATCATGATGCCGGCAACGAGCGGCCGCAAAGGCCGCGCACCGGGAAGCAGGCTTTGCAGCCGGCCGCGCACGAGCACGGCCGCAATCGGCGGCAGGGATGACAGGGCGAGCGCGGCGGGATTGGCCTTGGGCGCCAGCAGCGCCACCTGGATCAGCGCCGTAGCCGCAGCATAGAGCAGCAGGAATTCGATGCCTTTGCTCCATGAGGTGGCCGCGCCGCCGCGCAGCGTCGCGAGATACTGCACGAGGCACCAGCCGCCGATCAGCGCGGCAATCGAGCCGAGCAGTTGCCCAGTGACCAGAGATGCGCCGAGCACCGAGACAATGGCGCCGGAGAGCGACAGAGCGAGCACCGCCGCCGGTGCCAGGAACGGCTCTTCCGCTGGCGGCGATGGCGAAGGTTGCTGCGCGGTAAGCATAGCGGCGCCGATCAGCATCGACAGCCCGACGGCCAGCGCGGCGATCATCTGAAGGTCGAGCGAGCCGCCTGCAAGGCGCCGCCAACCGAGCCACAGGAAGGCCGCCGCAAAAGCGATGACGGCGATTAGACCTGTTCCGCGGCCCAGCATACGCCCGGGCAGCAGGCCGACAACGATACCGACAAGAGCGAGATAGATCAGCTTCTGGCTGGCGGCGACCGGCGGCATGACCGGCGGACCAAGCGTGTCCCAGTAGAAGAACAGGAGCAGCGCTGCCCAAAACAGCGCCATCGCCGGCGACGAGGCCGGCAAGGCGAAACGTGCAAGCAAGGCAAGCGCGATACCGAGCAAGAGCGGCAGCGCGGCCGTGGTGACCATCGGATTACCGAGAACCGCGCTCAATCGTTGCCACCCTCCAGGACCGTCGAGACGTGCCGGCGTGGCCGATCTCATGTGCGATCTTGATTGGCCAAAGGCGAGCCGTCTTGTCCGAGCGGGAACTTTGTTTTGACTGAAAGCGCACTCGCGCCAATGGCGGCTTGAAGGGGGCAAGCGCGCTCCATAACCCTCCGGGAAAATGACCGTCAGCATTCGAGGAGGATGGCGTGAACGAGAGAACCGTGCCGCCGATCAGCGTTGCCGCCGCCGCATTCCTGTCGCGCCAACACCGGCCTTTCATCAATGGGCGTTTTGTCGAGGGTCTTACGGGCGAAGGTCTTGCAGTCGACGATTCCGCCTCCGGTGAGATCGTAGCACTTGTGCCCGAGAGCGGCCCGGAGCTTGTCGACCAGGCGGTGCGCGCGGCACGCGCGGCGCTCGAAGGGCCATGGGCATCGATGCGCCCTGTCGACCGCCAGAATCTGATGCTGAAGCTCGCCGATCTTGTCGAGGCCGACGCCGATCTGCTGGCCGAGATCGAGAGCGTCGAGAACGGCAAGTCGCTGGGCGTCGCCCGCATGCTGAGCGCCGGCGGCACCGTCGACTGGCTGCGCTATTACGCGGGTTGGGCGACCAAGATCGAAGGCTCGACCTTCCAGGTCTCGATTCCGGTGCCGCCTGGCGCCAGGCACCACGCGATGACGGTGATGGAGCCGGTCGGCGTGGTCGGTGCCATCGTGCCGTGGAATTTTCCGCTGCTGATCGGCATGTGGAAGATCGCGCCGGCGCTGGCCTGCGGCTGCACGATCGTGCTCAAGCCGCCGCAGGAAACGCCGCTTGGCCTGCTGAGGCTCGCCGAGCTGATCGAGGCGGCGGGCTTTCCACCCGGCGTCGTCAACATCGTCACCGGCAGCGGCGCCGTCACCGGCGAGGCGCTGATCCGCCATCCCGGCATCGACAAGCTGACCTTCACCGGCTCGACAGAGGTCGGAAAACGCGTCGGCCACGCCGCGGTCGACCGTGTCGCTCGCTTCACGCTGGAGCTCGGTTCCAAGTCGCCGATGATCCTGTTGGCCGATATGGAAGACGGCATCGAGCCGCTGCTCGCCGGGCTCGGCATGTTCTTCAACCAGGGCCAGGTCTGCACTTCGGCGGCCAGGCTGCTGATCGAGAAGTCGATCTATGACCGCACGCTGTCGCGGCTGGCCGAGATCGCCGACGGCATGACGATGGGCGCCGGCCGCGACGCCGAGGCGCAGATCAATCCGCTGGTCTCGGCCAAGCATCGCAACAGCGTGCAGGGTTTTGTCGACCGCAGCCTGGCGGCGGGCGTCGAACGGGTAAGCGGCGCGCGACCGGTTCCGGCCAGGGGCCACTATGTCGCGCCGACGATCCTGCATCATGTGAAACCGGACATGGAGATCGTGCGCGAGGAGGTGTTCGGGCCGGTCGTGGCGGCGATGCCCGTCGCCGACCTCGACGAGGCGATCCGCGTCGCCAACGACACGCGCTACGGCCTGTCGGCCTCGATCTGGACCCGCGACATGGGCAAGGCGATGACGGCGATCCACGGCCTCAAGGCAGGCACCGTGTGGGTGAACTCGCACAACACGCTCGACCCGGCCGCCCCGTTCGGCGGCTTCAAGCAGTCCGGCATCGGCCGCGAGCATGGCCGCGCGGCGATCGAGGGCTATCTCGAAACCAAGACCGCCATCATGCGCTACGCCTGACCAGATGACGGAGGTCTACGACTATATCGTCGCCGGCGCCGGATCGGCCGGCTGCACGGTGGCCAGCCGGCTGGTCGCGGCCGGCAAGCGCGTGCTGGTCGTCGAAGCGGGACCGGCCGACAACACGCGCTTCATCGACATGCCCGCCACCTTCGCCAAGGTCATCGGCACGGCGCGCAGCTGGATCTACCAGTCGGAGCCGGAGCCCAGCGTCGGCGGCCGCTCGCTGCCTATCCCGCAGGGGCGCACGCTCGGCGGCGGCTCCTCGATCAACGCCATGCTCTACATCCGCGGTCAACCGGAAGACTATGACGGCTGGCGCGATCTCGGCTGTCCAGGCTGGGGCTGGGACGACGTGCTTCCCGTCTACAGGCGGCTAGAGCGCAACGAGCGCCTGGCCGGCGAACGGCACGGCACCGAAGGTCCGCTGCCGGTCTCCGACCCGCGCTACAGACATCCGCTGTCGCTCGCCTATGTGCACGCGGCGCAGCAGGCCGGCTACCGTTTCAATGACGATTTCAACGGCGAGCGGCAGGAGGGCGTCGGCTTTTACCAGACGACGACGGCCAACGGCGAGCGTCAGTCGGCGGCCAAGGTGTTTTTGCGACCGCTCGCCGGCGACGCCAATCTCAAGGTCGTCACCGACGCGCTGGTGACCGGACTGACGCTGGAGAACGGCGCCGCGAGCGGACTGTCCTACATGACGCCCGACGGCCAGACCCATACGGTTTCGGTGAGAGCGGAGGTGATCCTTGCCGCCGGTGCGCTGGCGACGCCAAAGCTGATGATGCTGTCCGGCCTCGGCCCGGCCGCGCATCTGGCGGAGATGGGCATTCCCGTCATCCGCGACATGCCGGCGGTCGGTCAGGATCTGCAGGATCATGTCGCAGCCCCCCTCTACGCGCTGACCCGCAAGCCGGTCTCGCTGCTCGGCGAGGACCGCGGCTTTAAGGCGCTGCGGCACGGCATCGAATATCTCTTGTTCCGTCGCGGCTTGCTGACCTCCAACGTCGTAGAGAGCGGCGGCTTCTTCGACACCGATGGCGACGGCCGGCCCGATGTGCAATTCCATGTGCTGCCGGTGATGATCGAGAACGCCGAGCACGGCTCGGTCGAGCGCCACGGGATGGAGCTGAATCCGTGCGTGCTGCGGCCCAAGTCGCGCGGCTCGGTATGGCTACGCTCCGCCAACGCACGCGACCCGATCCGCTTCACCACGGGTTTCCTGTCGCACGCCGAGGATCTCGCGCTGTTGCTGGCGGGGATGAAGGTCGCCCGCGCGATCCTGCGCCAGCCGGCGCTGCGCGAGGTCGTTGCCGAGGAGCTTGCGCCCGGCAAGGCGGATGACCTCGGCGACGAGGCAATTACCTCTCACATCATCCGCCACGCCAAGACCGTCTACCACCCGTGCGGCACCTGCCGGATGGGAACGGACGACGATGCGGTGGTCGATCCGCAGCTTCGCGTGCGCGGCGTGCCGCGCCTGCGCATCGCCGATGCCTCGATCATGCCGCGGCTCACCAGCGGCAACACCAACGCGCCGGCAATCATGATCGGCGACCGCTGCGCGGACTTCATCCTGGGTTAGCCCAGCGAAATCCATGCCGTCTTGAGGTCGGTGTATTTCTCGATGGCGTGGAGCGACTTGTCGCGGCCGAAGCCGGACTGCTTGAAACCGCCGAGCGGCACCGTGATGTCGGCGCCGCCATAGGTGTTGACGTGGACGACACCGGCGTTGATGGCGCGCACCATGCGATGCGCTGTCGACAGGTTCGATGTCCACACCGCCGACGCAAGACCATAGACGGTCGCATTGGCAAGGCGAACGGCCTCTTCCTCGGTCTCGAAACGCATGACACCGAGCACCGGCCCGAACACCTCCTCGCGGGCTAGCTGCATTTTCTCGGTCACATTCTCGAAGATCGTCGGCGCCATGTAGCTGCCGCCTGTCTCCGTCAGGATCCGCTCACCGCCGGTGACCAGGCGGGCGCCCTCCTCCGAGGCTTTGGCGACAAAGCCGAGATTCTTGGTCAGCTGCTCGGCGCTCGACACCGCGCCGACGTCGCTTGAGAGGTCGAGCGGATCGCCGACCTTCAGCTTCGTGGTTGCTTTCAGAAGCTCGTCCATGAAGCGGTCATAGACCGAGGCCTGGACCAGCAGCCGCGAGCCGGCGACGCAGACCTGACCGGAATTGCGGAAGATGCCGTTGGCCGAGACGACCGCCGCCTGCTTCAGGTCCGGCGCATCGGCAAAGACGATGTTGGGCGACTTGCCGCCAAGCTCGAGGAAGACACGCTTGAGATTGGAACGCGCGGCATATTCGAGCAGGCGGCGGCCGACCGGACCCGAGCCGGTAAAGGCGATGGCATCGACATCCATGTGCAGGCCGAGCGCCTCGCCAGCGACGGAACCGCGGCCGGTGACCACGTTGAAGACGCCCCCCGGCAGCCCGGCCTCGACAGCAAGCTCCGCCAGACGCAGCAATGTCAGCGAGGCAATCTCCGGCGGCTTGACGACAATCGCGTTGCCGGCGGCCAAAGCCGGCGCGATCTTCCAGGCGCCGATCATCAGCGGGAAATTCCACGGCACGATCACGCCGACGACGCCGAGCGGCTCCTTGTGGATCAGCCCGAGCACATTGTCGGCCGTCGGCGCGATCTCGCCATAGACCTTGTCTATCGCCTCGGCGTAGTAGCGGATGGTGCCGGCTGCAGAGAGCGGCTCGGCCTTGTAGGCCATGCCGATTTCTGTGCCGTTGTCGCGCACGCCGAGCACCGCAAGCTCCAGCGCGTGCTTTTCCACCAGCTCGGCGAATTTCAGCAGCACCTTCTTGCGGAAGGCGGGCGCGGCGCGCGACCAGGAGCCCTTGGCGAACGCCTTGCGCGCCGAGGCCACCGCGCGATCGACATCGACGGCGCCGCCGTCGGCGATGCTGGCGAAGGGACGGCCGTCGATCGGAGAGATCACCTGCAGGCTTGCGCCGCTTTCGGCATCCGCATGGGCGCCATCGATGAACAGGCGCCGCGCGCCGACCTCGGCCTTGCGCAGCGTGTCGATGGTCTCCTGGTTGATCATTATCAGTCTGCTCCAAAGGCTATATGAAGTGTCGCCGGCGCGCGGAACTCCCAGCCGCGGAAGACCGGCTCCCTGCCCGGCACCAGCCGCAGGTCGGGAAAACGCTCCAGCAGCAATCGTACCGCAAGGCACATCTGCTCGCGCGCGAAGAAGCGGCCCGAACAGAAGTGATGGCCGAAGCCGAAGGCGGCGTGGTTGCCCTCGTCGCGGTGGATATCGAACCTGTCCGGATCGGTGAAGCGGCTTTCGTCGCGGCTGGCCGAGGAGACGAGCGCCGCGACCGGAGCGCCGGCCGGAATCGTCGCTCCGCCGATCTCCACGGAGCGGGTCGTCTCGCGCGTTTGCGTGCCGATCGGCGCCACCCAGCGCAGGCCCTCGTCAACGGCCTTCGGCACGAAGGTTTCCGGATCGTCCAGCACCCGGCGCAACTGTTTTGGATTCTTCAGCAGGCCGACGAGGATGGAGCCAGCGCCGTGTCCCGGTTCCTGCATGCCACCAAGCAGGATGACCTTGATGGTCGGCATCAGGAAGTCGATCGGGCGGGTCGCGCCTTCCGGCATGCCGTCATGCAGCATATGCGACAGCGCCGAGTCGTCCGGTTCGCGGGTGAGCCGTTCCAGCGTCGGCCGGACGGCGGCGCCGACCTCGGCGCTGATCGCGTCGGCGATCTCCTGCCGCTTGGGGTCGTTCTCGAAATTGATGGCGCCCTGGGCAAGGCCATAGAACCATCGCCGCAAGGTCGGCATGTCGATATTGGCAAGGCCGAGCGACCGTGCCAGGCTTAGCGTCGACACCGGCTCGAAATAGTCGGCCATCAGTTCCGCCGAGCCCTGCCCGGCGATCTTGTCGAGATAAGGCTTGGCGATCGACCGCACGAGCCCGCTTGCATAGGATGCAACTGTGCGCGGCCGGTATTTCGGGTCGACGCCCTGGCGCAGCTGCTTATGTGTTTCACCGTCGGTGGTCAGGATGGTCGGCTTGCCGAAGGAGCGTTCGACCGGCGAAGTGCCGACAACCGCCGAGAATATCTCGGGCGACTTGGCGACGCTCTCGACGTCCTTCCAGCGGGTGACGAACCAGAGGTTGACCGCCGGCAAGAAGGCGACCGGGGCGCTGCGCCGCAACTCAGCGTAGATCGGATAGGGATCGGCCTCCAGCGCCTCGACCGTGATATCATCGGCAAAGCTCATGCCGCTGCTCCCGTTGGTTGGCACGGGGCGGCGTCGCCGCCGCCCCTTCTGTCCATCAATCCTTCAGCGGCAGACCGAGATTTTGGAAGGCGACCGGATCCCGGCTCTTCAACCCGCTCGCCAGCAGCAGTCCGACCACGGCCGCGATCAGCACCAGCGCCGGCAGGAACACACCGAGGAAGCCGCCCGCACCCGACAGGCTGCCGAAATTGATGACGATCAGGTAGATGATGACGACGAAGGCGATGAAGGTCAGCCCCGGCAGGATGACGGTCTTCAGCGCGTTCTCCTGGGCGGATGGATTGGCGCGGAAGTACATCACCACGGCGAGCGAGGCCACCGCCATCATCACGATGACGCCGAGCGTGGCGACGTTGGTGAGCCAGGAAAACAGCGCCAGCACGGGGTCGAGGCCGAGCACTGCGAAGAGCCCGACGACGACCACCGCAAGCACGGTCTGGATCACCGAGGCGACATGCGGGCTTTGATGCGCCGAATGCGTCACGCCGATCGACTGCGGCAGAAGCTTCTCGCGGCCGGAGACATAGATGTAGCGGGCGACCGCGTTGTGGAACGCCAGCACCCCGGCGAACAGGCTCGAGACAAAGAGGATGCTCATGGCGTGCGTGAGCAGCGTTCCGGCGTAGCGGTCGGAGAGGCCGAACAGGAAGGTGGTCGGGTCCTGCAAAGCCTGCAGCGATGGCAGGAGCTTATCGACGCCGGCGCCGACCGCCATCAGCCAGGCGGTGGCCATGTAGAACAGGCCGATCAGGATGACGGAGAAATAGGTCGCGCGCGGAATGGTCACCTTGGGGTCGCGCGCCTCCTCGGCATAGATCGTCGTCGCCTCGAAGCCGATGAAGGCGGCGAAGCAGAACAGGATGGCGATTGCCGGGGCGCCGCTGGCGATCTGGCTCCAACTGAAGGGTGCGGCCGACAGACCGCTGTCTCCACCGGTCTTGAGGATGGTGAGGTCGAGGATCAGCACGACGATATATTCGGCAAGCACCAGCACCGTCAGGATCTTGGCCGACAGGTCGACCTGGCGGTAGCCGAGCACGGCGACTATGGCGATGGCGATGAAGCTCCACACCCACCAGGGCAGATTGATGCCCCAGCCGGCAAACAGGCCGGAAGTGGCCGCGCCCAGCAGGCCCATGACGCCGATCTGCATGGCGTTGTAGGAGAGGATCGCGATCAGCGCGACGGCGCCGCCGGCAAAGCCGCCGAGGCCGCGCGCGGCATAGGCGTAGAAGGCGCCGGCATTGCCGATGTGGCGCGACATGGCGACATAGCCAACCGCGAACAGGAGCAGCAGAAGCGTCACGATCAGATAGGTGCCGGCAAAGCCGGCGCCGTTACCCATCAGCATGCCGAGCGGCGTGCCGCCGGCAACGGCCGTGAGCGGTGCGGCGGCCGAGATCACCATGAAGGTGATGGCGCCGACGCCAAGGCTGTTCTTCCTCAGCCGGTTCACTACACCGGCTTCAACTGTCGTCATTTTTCCCTCCATTCCGCGCTGCGGAAACCAAGTGTCCCTGAGATGCCGAGGGCCTTCTGAGAGGGCCAGTGTGCATTTCATTATTTGCAACGGCATTTCGATATTAGACTTGCAAAGGAATCGACTTGCTGTCAAGTTAATTCGCACGTTAAGTATCTGACGGAGGAACGGAGACGGGATGAGCACGGTGGCCAAAGCCGTTTTGCTGCTGGAAATACTGGGCAGCGGCGCGCCCGAGACGGCGCTTGCCGATCTCGCCAGGCGCTCCTGTTTCGACAAGGCGACGACACGCCGGCTGCTGGTGTCCCTGATCGCGCATGGACTGGTGGAGCAGGACGAAACCACGCGGCTCTACCGCCTGGGCGCCGGCATCGCGCGGCTGGCGCTGATGCGTGAAGCGCAGTTTCCGCTCCTGCGTATCGCTGCGCCGGTGGTCGAGGCGCTGGCAGCGGCGACCGGCGAGACCGTGCATCTCTCGGAATATTCAAAGCGGGGCCTGATCACCGTCCACGTCGTCGAATCGGCCAAGGCCAACCGGGTCAGCGTGCAGCTCGGCGACGTGCTGCCGATGCATGCGACGGCCTCCGGCATCGCCTTCCTGGCGTTCAGCGAAGAGCGCGTCCGCGAGGCGATCCTTGCTGGGCCGCTGCCGGCGTTCACGCCCCACACCATCGGCGATGCGGAAACGCTCGCCGAGCACATCGCCGCCGCCCGCGCGCGCGGCCATTCAACCGGCTCGCAAGGTTATGAGGAAGGCGTGCTCAGCGTCGCCGCGCCCATCCTCGGCGCTGACGGCTTCGCCATCGGCACCATCGCGGTCGCTGCGCCCAGGGTGCGCGTCCACACGGGCGACATCGAGTGCCACGGCGCCGGCGTCGCGGTGGCGGCGCGCGACATCAGCGAGCGGCTTTTCGGCGGCTTGCCGGGTCGCAAACGCGCTTAGCAACAACATCACTGCAGGGAGACTGACGTGGAGGAGAAACGCCGAATCCTGGTTATCGGCACCGGCGATACGAAGGCCGACGAGCTGCTGTTCATGCGCGAGCGCATAGAGGCCGTCGGCGGCATTGCCGTGATGATGGACGTCAGCGTGCTTGGCGATCCGCCCTACAGGCCGGAGCACGACCGGCATGCCGTGGCTAAAGCCGCCGACACGACGATCGAGGCGATCATCGCCAGCGGCGATGAGAATACCGCGATGACGCTGATGGCGCTGGGTGCGGCGCGGCTTGCGCGCGCTTTGCACCACAAGGGGGAGATCGAGGGCTTCATCGCGCTGGGCGGCTCGATGGGCACCGACCTGGCGCTCGATGTCGCACTGGCGCTGCCGCTCGGCGTACCGAAATTCGTCGTCTCGACGATCGCCTATTCACATCTCTTGCCGCCGGAGCGCATCGCCACCGACCTAATGATGATCCTGTGGGCCGGCGGCCTCTATGGCCTCAACAGCGCCTGCAAGGCGGTGCTGTCGCAGGCCAGCGGCGCCGTGGTTGGGGCCGCGCGGGCAGTCGTCAAGCCGGACGAGGCAAGACCTCGCATCGGCATGAGCTCGCTCGGTAAAAGCTGCCTGCAATACATGGTGACGCTGAAGCCGGAGCTGGAAAAGCGCGGCTATGAGGTCATCGTCTTCCACACGACCGGCATGGGCGGACGGGCGCTGGAGGCGATCGCGGCGCAGAAGGGTTTCGTCGCCGTGCTCGATTTCAGCCTGCAGGAGCTTGCCAACCAGCTCACCGGCTCGGTGGTGAATTCTGGCACCGACCGGCTGGAGAATGCCGGGCGGCAAGGCATCCCGCAGATCGTCGCGCCCGGCGCCATCGACATGGTCGACTTTCCAACATGGCAGGCCGTCCCTTCCCGCTTCACCGAACGGCCCTATCACGCGCACAACCGCCTGCTTGCCTCGGTCACCTCGGACGGCGCGACGCGCAGGGAAATCGCCCGCGCCATCGGCGAGAAGCTCGCCGCCGCGACCGGCCCAACGGCCTTCATCCTGCCCGCCGGCGGAATCCAGCAATGGGATCAGGAAGGCGAGCCGCTCTACGAGCCGGAGGCGCTATCCGCCTTTGTCGAGGAGATGCGGGCAAGCGTGCCTGCCAATGCGGAGCTGCACGAGATCGCCGGTCACATCAACGACGCCGCCTTCAGCGCCAAGGCGCTGGAGATCTTCGATCGCTGGGTGGCCGAAGGCATCGTTCCGCCGGGCCGCAGGCAGGCCGCATGAGCGGGCAATCGCCAGAGGCGCTGGTGCTCGACTTCGGCGGCGTCGTCACCCGCACGCTGTTCGAGACGCATGCGCTGACCGAGCAGGCGCTCGGGCTCAAGCCCGGCACGCTCGACTGGCGCGGCCCGTTCGACCCGGCCTCCGATGCGCTGTGGCGCTCGATGCAGGCCGACGAAATCAGCGAGCGTGACTACTGGTGGACGCGCACGCGCGAAGTCGGCCAGTTGGCCGGCGAAGACTGGCAGGACATGTCGACCTTCGTGCAACGGGCTCGCGGCGCCGACCCACAGGCGGTGGTGCGGCCCGAGGCCGAGCGAGCGATCCGTATCGCGCATGAAGCCGGCGTGCGGCTCGCCATCCTGTCCAACGAGCTCGACCTGTTCTACGGCAGGTCCTTCCGTGAGCGGCTGCCGTTGCTTTCGCTGTTCGAGACCGTCGTCGACGCGACCTATACCAAGGTTCTCAAGCCGGACCGCCGCGCCTATGCGATGGTCGGCGAGGCGTTGAAGCTGCCGCTCGAAGCCTGCGTCTTCGTCGACGACCAGAAGCGCAATGTCGACGGCGCGATTGCCGCCGGCATGCTCACCGTACATTTCGACGTCACCCGACCGACGCAAAGCTATGCCGAGGCGCTTGGCCATTTCGGCCTGGCGCTCTCATAATCGGAAAACCGGAGTCCCTCCCGATGCGTGACATCAACTTCCTCGCCGAAAACAACGCCAAGCCGATCTGGCATCCGATGGCGCATCCGGCAGAAATGCGGGCGACGCCGCCAAAGATCATTATGAAGGGCGAAGGCGTCTCGGTCACCGATGCCGAAGGCCGCACCGTGCTCGATGCCGTCGGGGGCCTGTGGAACGCCAACCTCGGCTACAGCTGCGATCCGATCAAGAAGGCGATGGCCGCACAGCTCGATGCCCTGCCCTATTACTCAGGCTTTCGCGGCACCTCGACTGGACCGTCGATCGAGCTCGCCTATGAACTCACCGAATGGTTCGCGCCGGAGGGCATGGTGCGCGCCTTCTTCACCTCGGGCGGCTCGGACTCGGTCGAGACGGCGCTCAGGCTTGCGCGCCAATACTGGAAGATCCGCGGCCAGGGCGACCGCACGAAATTCCTGGCGCTGAAGAAGGGTTATCACGGCACGCATTTCGGCGGCGCCTCGGTCAACGGCAACGCCAATTTCCGCCGCAACTACGAGCCGCTGCTGCCCGGCGTCTTCCACACGCCTGCGCCCATGCCCTATCGCAATCCGTTCGACGAGACCGATCCGGTCAAGCTTGCGAAACTCTGCGCGCGGGCGATCGAGGAAGAGATCGCCTTCCAGGGCGCCGACACGATCGCCGCTTTCATCATGGAGCCTGTGCTCGGCGCCGGCGGCGTCATCGTCCCGCATGAAAGCTTCATGCCGATGGTGCGGGCGATCTGCGACCGCCACGACATCCTCTTGATCGCCGACGAGGTGGTGACCGGCTTCGGCCGCACCGGTGCCTGGTCGGGCTCACGGCTCTCCAACACGAAGCCGGATTTCATGACCATCGCCAAGGCGGTCACGTCAGGATATTTCCCGCTTGGTGCTGCACTGATCGGCGCCAAGGTCGCCGATGTCTTCGAGGCCGACAAGACGAGCTTCGGCTCGATCGGCCACGGCTACACCTATTCCGGCCACCCCGTCGGCTGCGCGGCCGGGCTTGCGACGCTCGCCGAGACCAAGCGGCTTGCCGTCAACGAAAATGCAGCGGCACGCGGCGTCGAGCTCGGCAAGGCGCTGGAGGCGCTGAAGGCAAAGCACGAGCTGGTCGGCGATGTGCGTTATCAGGGCCTGATGGCGGCACTCGAACTGGTCTCGGATCGCGCCGCCAAGAAGCCTGCCGACAAGAAGACGATGGCGGCCGTCGCGGACGGCGCCTACGGCACGGGCGTCATGCTGCGTGTCTCCGGCAACACCATCATCCTGTCGCCGCCGCTGATCATCACCGCCGCCGATGTCGCGAAGATCGCGGAGGGGTTGGATGCGGGGTTGATGGCTGCTGCCGCAGCCTAAGGGAATAGGGATTAGGCAGTAGGCAATAGGGTAAGGAAAGAAAAGCCCTACGCCCTACTGCCTACTGCCAGCCGCTCTTTCCGCCACGCTGCCGGCGCCACGCCAACGGCGTCACGAAAGAAGCGGGAGAAGTAAGCTGGATCGTTGAAGCCGGTTTCGTAGGCGATATCCTCGACCGTGCGGATGGTGAACAGCAGCAGGCGCTTGGCCTCGACCAGGCGCCTTTCGCCGATCGCCTGGCGCACGCCGGAACCCAGCGCCTGGTGCGCCGCCTTGTCGAGCAGGTGCCTGGTGGTGCCGAGTTCCTCGGCGTAGCGCTCGACCGGCCAGTCGTCGCGAAAATGGCGGTCGATCAGGCGCTTCAGCCGCCCTCCCAGTGCCACCGTCGCCGGCACCGTCACCGCATGCGATTGCGCGTCGAGCCGAGCGATGTGCGACAATGCCACCGCGACCAACGGCGGCAGGATCTTTTCCGCGCCGGCCTGGGCCTCGGCATATTCGGCCTGGATCATTCCAATTGTCTCGCCAAGTCTCTGCCAAAGCGCCGTCTCGCCCCGCCCGGTGACGAAGACGGGCTGGTCGAGCGGCAGGGCTGAGTGCTCGGCGATGATCCCAAGCGCCAAGTCCGCGACCGAAACGACGATGGCGTCGGTGCCCGGCTCGATGTCGAATCCGTGCACCACGCCGCTCGGCATGAAGCTCACGGTCGGTGCCGAAAAACTCCATGTCCTATCCTCGATCCGGTAGATGCCCTGCCCGCTCGTCCAGAATGTGATCTGCGCCATTTGCGGATGCTTGTGCGCCATAACCTGGCCGCGATGCACTGAGGCGCGGGCCTGCACGGTCTCAACATGCAGGAAACCGACGTCGAGCGCTCGCGCCGGCTCGCCGTAGACAAAGAATTCCGGGATGGCGGTCTGGCTCATGGAATTCCGGAAAAAGTCCAAGCGGTTTTATCCTTTCGTCCATAAACCATTGCGACGCGTCCGGCTACTCTCCAATCATCAAGGGAGGATCATGATGCGATCGGAAGATTTCCGGGCCGACAAGTCGAGGCCGTTCACCGGCACCGAATATCTGGCGAGCCTGCGCGACGGGCGCGAGGTCTATATCAATGGCGAGCGGGTGGCCGACGTCACCAGCCATCCGGCGATGCGCAATTCGGCGCGGTCGCTGGCGCGCCTTTACGATGCGCTGCACGATCCCAACCAGCAGCCGGTGCTGACCTCGCCCACAGACACGGGGTCCGGCGGCTACACGCACAAATATTTTCGCGTCGCCCATTCTCCTGCCGAGCTTGCCGCGCAGCAAAGCGCGATCGCGCACTGGGCGCGCATGACCTATGGCTGGATGGGCCGCACCGCCGACTACAAGGCGGCGCTGATGAACACGCTCGGCGCCAACGCCGAATGGTACGGCCCATTCAAGGACAATGCCCGCGCCTGGCACAAACGCGCCCAGGAAGCAGTCCTGTTCATGAACCATGCCATCGTCAATCCGCCGATCGACCGCCACAAGCCGGCCGAGCAGGTCAAGGACGTGTTCGTGCACATCACCAAGGAGAACGATGCCGGCATCTGGGTGTCGGGCGCCAAGGTGGTGGCGACGTCATCGGCGCTCACCCACTACAATTTCCTGGCGCAGAGCTCCGCGACGGTCACCGAGGATCCGTCGTTGTCGGTGATGTTCATCGTGCCGATGAATGCGCCCGGCATAAAGATGTTCTGCCGCGTCTCCTATGAGCAGACTGCAAACACCGTCGGCCATCCCTTCGACTATCCGCTGTCGTCGCGCTTCGACGAGAACGACGCGATCCTGGTGCTCGACAACGTCTTCATCCCCTGGGAGGACGTTCTTGTGCTGCGCGACGCGCAAAAAATCCTATCCTTCCATCCGGCGTCCGGCTTCATGCATGGCTATTGCTTCCAGGGCTGCACCCGCTTTGCCGTGAAACTGGACTTCCTCGCCGGGCTGCTCGCCAAGGCGCTGCGCGCAACCGGCGGCGACGCCTTCCGCGGCAACCAGGCGGCACTCGGCGAGGTGATTGCGCTGCGCCACATGTTCTGGAGCTTTTCCAACGCGATGGCGCACAATCCCATTCCGTGGGCCAACGGCGCGGTGCTGCCCAATCTCGAAGCCGCGCTTGCCTACCGGACCTTCATGTCGGAAGCCTATCCGCGCGTCATCGACACGGTACGCCGGGTGGTCGCCTCCGGGCTGATCTACTTGCCGTCCTCCGCGAAGGATTTCGATAATCCCGAGATCAACAAGTACCTTGCGCAATATGTGCGCGGCTCAAACGACATGGGCCATGTCGAGCGCATCAAGATCATGAAGCTGTTGTGGGACGCGACCGGCACCGAATTCGGCGGCCGCCATGCGCTCTACGAGCTCAACTATGCCGGCGCGCCGGAAGAGGTGCGGCTGCAGGTGCTGAAAGGCGCCGAACGCGGCGGCCGGCTGAAGCAGATGGAGGAGCTCGTCGACCAATGCATGGCCGACTACGACGAAAAGGGCTGGACCGGAGACACCTGGCTGCCGCCACTTTCGACCCAGGCCAACTGACGGAGGCCGGCGATGGAGACGCAAGTCGCGAGGCTGGAATTCCGCGAAGCCATGGCGCGGGTCTGCGCGCCAGTCAACATCGTCACCACGGATGGTCCAGCGGGGCGCGGCGGCTTCACCGCGACCGCCATGTGCAGCGTTTCCGACGATCCGCCGACGCTGCTTGTGTGCATGAACGAACGCTCGGCGCAGACTGGCATGTTCCTCGAGAACCAACGCTTCTGCGTCAACGTGCTGACCCAATCGCATATGCATCTGGCGGCAAAGTTCGCAGGCGCGATCCGCGACATGGCCGAGCGCTACAATGCCGCGCGCTGGCAGACCATGCCATCGGGCATGCCGGCGCTGCTCGACGCCATCGTCAGCTTCGATTGCGAGATCGGCGAGGTGAACAGGGTCGGCACGCATAATGTGATGTTCGGCCGCGTCGTCGACATCCGCCACGGCAGCGACGAGGCGGCGCTGCTCTATGTCGGGCGAAACTACATGCAGCCTAGCGCGCTGGGCAGCTTTGGAGGGTGAGCGCGACTTCGCTTCTCCCCTTGTGGGAGAAGGTGGATCGGCGCGCAGCGCCGAGACGGATGAGGGGTGTTGGAAGGAACGAGGCGATGACGATTTCACACGTGTCGCCAAGCTGGAACACCCCTCATCCGACCGAGCTTCGCTCGGCCACCTTCTCCCACAAGGGGAGAAGGGAAAGCGCTCAACTCTCAGTCGACTCCGACTGGATCAGGCTCTCCAGCATGTCGAGCAAACGCTCATGCTCTTCGGCGCCATACCGCTTCTCGATCGCCTCGTAAATGGCGGTGCGCTCGGGCGAAAGCTCCTCGATCAGCGCCAGGCCGGCCGGGCTGATGGCGAGCAGCGCGCGGCGTCCGTCGTCCTTGACCTTGTTGCGGGTGATGAACTCCCGCTCCTCCATCGCCTTGATGATGCGGGTGAGGCTCGGCGGCAGGATCGAGGCGCGGTTGGCGAGCTCGGTTGCCTCCAGCGGCCCGGCTTCGGCGAGAACGCGCAGCACGCGCCACTGCTGCTCGGTGATGTCGTGCCGGGCAAGCATCGGCCGGAAATGCGCCATGATCACCTCGCGGGCGCGAAGCAGGGCCATGGGCAAGGAGCGGCGGGTGCTGGGCGGTAGCAAAGTCAGGTCTCCGAAAAATCCAATCCAGTACGACTCGCGGCAAATGTTAAGGCTATATCCGCGATTTTGCCGAGAGCGGCAATCCCACCCCGGAAGCTGCATCCGCATAGAGAACGACGCTTGACATTCGGCCGTCAAGATGTAATTCACATGTTAATTACAAAAGACCGGCGACGCCGGCGGAGGAAACCCTTGCCGCATATGGCGATCGAATATTCGGCGAATCTCGACGCGAAGGTCGACATGACCGAGCTTTGCGCGCTGGTCTCACGCACCATCCTCGAAACAGGGCTGTTCGAACCGGGCGCGGTGAGGGTGCGGGCCTTTCGCGCCGAAGCCTATGCGATCGCGGACCGGCTGCCTGAGAACGGCTTCATCGACATGAATTTCCGCATCGGCAAGGGTCGCGGCGCGCAAGAGAAGAAAAGCGCCGGCGAGGCGATCTTCGCGGCGGTCACCGAGCATCTTTCGCCGCTGTTCGCCACGCCGCATTTCGCGCTGTCGCTGGAGATCCGCGAAATCGACGCCGAGCTGAGCTGGAAGAAGAACGCCATCCATCCGCGCCTGCGGGCAAGTGAGCATCGCGGCAAGGAACGGGGCGCGGCAAGCAATCAACAGGAAGAACCCATGGCGGCACTGGACGACAATCTGAGAAAAGCCGAAGCCTATCTCGAACGCTTCCGGAAGGATGGCGTCCTCAACCAGATCGGCGGCGAAGCGGTGCCTTCCGCGGACGGCTCGACCTTCGAAACGCTTTCGCCCGTCGACCTCAAGCCGATAGCAGCCATTGCGCGCGGCAAGGCCGTCGACATCGACCGCGCCGCCAAGGCGGCGAAGGCCGCCTTCAAGGACTGGGCCGCGATCTCCGGGGACGCGCGCAAGAAGCTGCTGCACAAAATAGCCGACGCCATCGTGGCGCGCGCTGAGGAGATCGCCTTCGTCGAATGCACGGACACCGGCCAGTCGCTGAAGTTCATGGCCAAGGCGGCGCTGCGCGGCGCCGAGAATTTCCGTTTCTACGCCGACCGCGCGCCGGAAGCCCGCGACGGCCGCTCGCTGAGGGCGCCGAACCAGGTCAACATGACGACGCGTGTGCCGATCGGCCCGGTCGGCGTGATCACGCCGTGGAACACGCCCTTCATGCTGTCGACCTGGAAGATAGCGCCGGCGCTCGCCGCCGGCTGCACCATCGTCCACAAGCCGGCGGAGCTGTCGCCGCTGACCGCCCGGTTGCTGGTCGAGATCGCCGAGGAAGCGGGCCTGCCCAAGGGCGTGTGGAACCTGGTCAACGGCTTTGGCGAGGATGCCGGCCGCGCGCTGACCGAACATCCGGATATCAAGGCGATCGGCTTCGTCGGCGAAAGCCGCACCGGCTCGATGATCATGCGCCAGGGCGCTGAAACGCTGAAGCGCGTGCATTTCGAGCTCGGCGGCAAGAACCCGGTGATCGTCTTTGCCGACGCCGATCTGGAGCGCGCGGCCGATGCCGCCGTCTTCATGATCTATTCGCTGAACGGCGAGCGCTGCACCTCGTCGTCGCGCCTGCTGGTCGAGGCTTCCGTGCACGACAAGTTCACCGATCTGGTGGCGGAGAAAGCCAGGCGCATCAGGATCGGCCATCCGCTCGATCCCGAGACCGTGGTCGGCCCGCTGATCCATCCGGTGCATGAGGAGAAGGTGCTGTCCTATATCGAGATCGGCAAATCGGAAGGCGCGGTGGTTGCCGCCGGCGGCGGCAAGTTCGCCGGCCCGGGCGGTGGCTGCTATGTCAGCCCGACGCTGTTCGTCGGCGCCACCAACAAGATGCGCATTGCGCAGGAGGAGATTTTCGGTCCGGTTCTCACCGCCATTCCGTTCAAGGACGAAGCCGAGGCACTGGCGCTGGCCAACGACACGCAATACGGGCTCACCGGGTATCTGTGGACCTCCGACGTCACCCGCGCCTTGCGCTTCACCGACGCGCTCGACGCCGGCATGATCTGGGTGAACTCAGAGAATGTGCGGCATTTGCCGACGCCGTTCGGCGGGGTGAAAAGCTCGGGCATCGGCCGCGACGGCGGCGACTGGTCGTTCGACTTCTACATGGAAACCAAGAACATCGCGTTCGCCACGGCGCCGCATTCGATCCAGAAGCTCGGCGGCTGAGCGGAGACACAAATGGCCCTGCCCCAACCCAACCTGTACCCCGCCTTCAACATCGTGCGGCTCAGCCATGTCGAGCTGGCTGTGACGGATTTGGCGAAATCCCGCGCGTTCTATGTCGATACGCTGGGCCTTCAGGTGACCGACGAGACCAGTGGCGCCATCTACCTGCGCGCCATGGAAGAGCGCGGCCACCACTGCATCGTGCTGCGCAAGGCGACGACACCAGAAGCGCGCGACCTCGGCTTCAAGGTTTTTTCAGATGAGGACCTCGACAAGGCCGAGCATTTCTTCAAAGGCAAAGGCCTGCCGGTGGAATGGGTCGAACGGCCCTACCAGTCGCGCACCTTCCGCACCCGAGACCCGCACGGCATCCCGCTCGAATTCTATTCCAGGATGGAGCGGCTGGCGCCGATCCACCAGAAATACGCACTTTACAAAGGTGTGAAGCCGCTGCGCATCGACCATTTCAACTGCTTCTCGCCCAACGTCGATGAATCGGTGGACTTCTACAACGCGCTGGGCTTCCGTGTGACCGAGTATACCGAGGATGCCGAGACGGGAAGGCTCTGGGCGGCCTGGATGCACCGCAAGGGCGGCGTGCACGACATCGCGCTCACCAACGGCCTAGGCCCGCGTCTGCACCACGTCGCCTTCTGGGTGCCGACGCCGCTCAACATCATCGACCTGCTCGACCTGATGGCGACCACCGGCTATGTCGGCAACATCGAGCGCGGGCCTGGACGGCACGGCATCTCCAACGCCTTCTTCCTCTACATCCGCGATCCCGACAACCATCGCATCGAGATCTATTGCTCGGACTACCAGACGGTCGACCCCGATCTCGAGCCGATCAAGTGGGATCTGAAAGACCCGCAGCGCCAGACGCTGTGGGGCGCGCCGGCGCCACGAAGCTGGTTCGAAGAAGGCAGCGTGTTTGCGGGTGTTGAGCCGCGAAAGTCGGATCTGGCGGCCTCGCCGATCGTGGCGCCTTGACGGGCTGTTGGGAGATGTTCGCGTTCCGTCACCCCCCTCTCTGTCCTGCCGGACATCTCCCCCTCAAGGGGGGAGATCAGATGTCACGCCGACTTTCGCCAACTTTCAACGTTGCAAGACAAGCGCCGACTGCGCGGCCAGCCAATCTCCCCCCTCGTGGGGGAGATGTCCGGCGGGACAGAGGGGGGCGCCGTAGAACTCGACGTTTCCGGTTGGCCAATAGAACCGGAATGTCAGCATGAGCGCGAGACGCCTCGCCAACTTCACCGTCGGCGGCAAGACGCGCTACGGCGCGATCACCGATAAAGGCGTCGTCGACCTTTCCGCGCGACACGGAGAATGGCCAACGCTGCGCGAAGCGATCGAGGCAGGGGCGCTCAACAAACTTGCAGAGGAGGCCGATAGCCTCGCGGCCGACTTCCGGATCGAGGACATTGCCTACGAGATCCCCGTCCCCTCACCGGAAAAGATCATCTGTGTCGGCGTCAACTATCCGGACCGCAACGAGGAGTACAAGGACGGGCAGGCAGCGCCCTCGAACCCGTCGCTGTTCATCCGCTTTCCGCGCTCCTTCGTCGGCCATGGCGCGCCCCTGGTGCGGCCGCCGGAATCGCCGCAGCTCGATTATGAGGGCGAAATCGTCATCGTCATCGGCAAGGCTGGCCGCCGCATCGCGGAAGCCGATGCGCTCGGCCATGTCGCTGCGTTGTCACTCTGCAACGAAGGCACGATCCGCGACTGGGTGCGCCACGCCAAGTTCAACGTCACCCAGGGCAAGAATTTCGACCGCACCGGTTCCATCGGTCCCTGGCTGGTGCCGTTCACCGACGAGGCACAGATCGCCGACATAGCGCTGACTACGCGCGTCAATGGCGAGGTGCGCCAGCAGGATCGCACCGGCCGCATGATCTTTTCCTTCCGCAAGATCATCAACTACATCTCGACCTTCACCACGCTAGTGCCGGGCGACGTCATCGTCACTGGAACACCGACCGGCGCCGGCGCGCGGTTCGATCCACCGATCTGGCTGAAGCCGGGCGATGTGATCGAGGTCGAGGCAGAGGGCATCGGGCTGCTCCGCAACGGCGTCGTCGACGAAGGAACCGGCCGATGATGACGGAGATGGAAGTCGAGGACGCCGCCCGCAGGCTGTTCGAAGCCGAACGCGACCGCCGCCAGATCAGGCTGCTCAGCCTCGATTTTCCCAACGCGACCATGGACGATGCCTACCGCGTGCAGGCCGCACTTGTGAAGCGGAAGGCCGCATCGGGCCTCGCGATCAAGGGATGGAAGATCGGCCTGACCTCGAAGGCGATGCAATCGGCGCTGAGCATCGACATCCCGGATTCCGGCATCCTGTTCGACGACATGTTCTTCGAGGATGGCAGCACGGTGCCGGCCGATCGTTTCATTCAGCCGCGCATCGAGGCCGAGATCGCCTTCGTCATGAAAGCGCCGCTCGCCGGCCCCGACGTGTCGATCGACGACGTGCTCGACACCACCGACCATATCGCGCCGGCGCTGGAGATTCTCGACACCCGCATCGAGCGCGTCAACAAGGAGACCGGCAGGATACGGACCTTCTTCGACACGATCTCGGACAATGCCGCCAATGCCGGCATCGTCGTCGGCGGACGCAAGACCGGCCCGCGCGAGGCGGATCTGCGCTGGATCGGCGCCATCGTGTCGCGCAACGGCGAGGTTGAGGAGACGGGACTTGGCGCCGGCGTGCTCGATCATCCGGCCAGGGGCATCGTCTGGCTCGCCAACCGGCTGCATCAATACGGCATGCGGATCGAAGCCGGACAGGTCGTGCTGTCGGGCTCCTTCATCCGGCCGGTCGAATGCCGGCATGGCGACCAGATCGTCTCGGATTTTGGCCCATTTGGTGCGATCCGCATCGCTTTCGCTTAGAGCGTTTCACCGTTTCACGGAAGAAAAAGGCCGGGACGCGAAAGCGGCCCGGCCAAGAATGAAGGTCATAACCTTCAGAGGGGAACATCGCCCGGCGCAATGGGAGGAAAACACCGGGCGACACGCTTTATTTGGGGCTTCGGCGGTATATTTTCCACGAACGAAATTCCAAAAAAGATCGAAAATGCGGAAAATCTCGCTCCAAGACATTGCAATTATCATCCTGCTGCCGATGCTTTTTCCAACAAATCCGCATAGTGCCGCCGCGCCACATCGGGATGCGACCTCAGCCGGCTTTTCAGTACATTGGTTCCGACATTGCGGAACAGCGGATTGTCAGGGTCGCTCGCCGGGCCGCGGGCCTCGGCGGCCAGTTCCTCGGGCAGGTCGAGCAACGGGATCGTCGCGTCGAGGCGGGCACTGAAGAAGAAGGGTACCGAAATCCGCGCGACGCCGACCGGAGGCGTGACGACGCGGTGCACGGTTGCCCTGAGATAGCCGTTCGAGGCGAGTTCGAGCAATTCGCCGATGTTGACGACGAGCGTTCGCGGAATCGGGTCGACATCGACCCAGCTGCCGTCATATTCAACCTGCAGGCCCTTGTTCTCGTCCTGCAGCAGAAGCGTGAGGAAGCCGCCATCCTTGTGCGCGCCGACGCCCTGGTCGTCGCCGGTCGTGTCTCGGCCAGGATAGCGCACGATCTTCATGCGGTGGTTCGGCTCGCCGCGATAGATCGGATCGAAGGCGTCCTCCGGCTGATCGAGCGACAGCGCGAAAGCCTTGAGCAGCCGGATCGCCACGTCGGTCGCCTTGGCCTGCCAGGCAAGCAACGCGGGCTTGAGATCGGGAAGTGCGGCGGGCCACTGGTTCGGGCCCTGCAGCCGCGTCCAGGCCGGCACGCCTGGCCCTTGCGAAATCGTCGTGCGTTCGACGCCGATGTCGAGTTGCTCGCGCCAGTCGGCCTTGCCTCTGGTCAGTTCACCGCCGGCGCGTGTATAGCCACGGAACTGCGGCGACTTCACCATCTCGATGGCGAGCTTATCCGCTTCTGGCAAAGCGAAGAAGCGGCGCGCCGCGTCGAGCACCGCATCGATCTCGGGCTGGGTGATGCCGTGGCCGCTGAGATAGAAGAAGCCGACATCGCGGGCAGCGGTGCGCAGGTCAAACAAGAAAGTCCGCAGTTCCGACGCGCCCTGCTCAAGGCGATCGAGATCGAGCACCGGGATTATTCTGGGCATTGACAGGCTCCTCTTGGCGGCAACTCTTTGTTTTTCGCAATTCCGGACGGAAAACCGCTGCGCACTTTTCCTGGAATTGCTTTAGCGACCCCTCCGCACGATGACATGCGCGTCATTGCGGGTGAAGGAACGCACCGACCAATCTCATTGCAAACGGAGCAAGCCGCCGCTCAATTCCCGGCTTTTGCGGCAAATTGCGTTCGATGCGGCCGCCGCTTGCCGCGAGTCATCCGCGATGGTCCAGCCGCGCGACCAGCCGGTCGCCGATCCACTGGATGCCGCAGACCAGCACGATCAGCACGACGACCACGGCGACCATGACGCTGGTCTCGAAGCGCTGGTAGCCGTAGCGGATGGCGAGGTCGCCGAGCCCGCCGGCGCCGATGGCGCCGGCCATGGCCGAGGCGCCGACCAGCGTCACCAGCGTCACCGTGAAACCGGCGACAATGCCCGGCAACGCCTCCGGCACCAGCACCTCGCGGATGATCGTCCAGCGATTGCCGCCCATGGCGCGCGCCGCCTCGATCAGCCCGTGGTCCACCTCGCGCAGCGAGACCTCGGCAATGCGGGCATAGTAGGGCGTCGCTGCGATCGACAGTGGAACGATCGCCGCCCAGGTGCCGATCGAGGTACCGACGATCAGCCGCGTCACCGGGATGAGCGCGACCAGCAGGATGATGAAAGGAACGGAGCGGAAGCCGTTGATGATGGCGCCGAGTATGCGATTGACCCAAAGGCTTTCAGCGATGCCGCCGCGATCGGTGGCGACCAAGGCAAGGCCGAGCGGCAAGCCGAAGACCAGCGAGATGAGGCCGGACGCGCCGGTCATCAGCACCGTCTCCCAGATCGAGCGAAGCAGGAGTTCAAACAGAACCGCCGACATGGCCAAGCACCTCCGTCCGCGCGCCGTGGTCTTTCAGGAAAGCGATAACCGCGGCCAGATGCAGGGCGTCAGATCCCGGGATCGCCACGAACAGCGTGCCGACGGGCTGCTGCTGCACGTGGTCGATGCCGCCATGCACAAGTCGGAACGGGCCCGGCACGCTGGCGCTTAGTTCCGACAGCAGCGGGCGGCGCGCCGCCTCGCCGGCGACATCGATTCTCAAAATCGTTTCCGCGCCTTCGCCCGGGACCAGCCGGCTGGCGACCTCGGGCGGCAGTTGCGGCCGGATGCCGCCGAGCAGGCTGCGCGTGATTTCCGATTTCGGATTGGCAAAAACCTGCCATACGGCGCCCTCCTCGACGATCCGGCCGGCGTCGATCACCGCCACGCGATCGGCGATGGAACGGATGACTTCCATCTCATGCGTGATGAGCAGGATGGTGAGGCCGAGCCGGGCATTGATGTCCTTGAGCAGCGCCAGGATCGAGCGCGTCGTCTCCGGATCGAGCGCCGAGGTCGCCTCGTCGGACAAAAGCAGCGCTGGTCGCGCGGCGAGCGCCCGGGCGATGCCGACGCGCTGCTTCTGCCCGCCCGACAGCGACGCCGGATAGGCCTTGGCCTTCTCCGACAGGCCGACAAGCTGGAGCAATTCCGCCGCGCGCGCCAGGCGTTCGGCGCGCGGTAGGCCTTCGATCTTGAGCGGCAGCGCGACATTGTTCTCGACGATCTTGGCCGACAAGAGATTGAAGTGCTGGAAGACCATGCCGATGCGCCTGCGTAGCGGCTGCAAGTCACGTTCGCCCAGCCGGCTGATCTCGCGGCCCTCGATGAGGACCTCGCCGGAATCCGGCCGTTCCAGGCCGTTCAGGCAACGGATCAGCGTCGACTTGCCGGCGCCGCTGCGGCCGATGATGCCGAGGATTTCGCCCTTGCGCACGGTAAGCGAAACACCGTCGAGCGCCGCCGTCGCGCCGAAGCGGCGCTTCAGGTCGACGAGGCGGACAACGTCATCGGGCCCGGCCGGCTGGATGCGGATCGGATCGGCGAGTTCGGCCGCGACATGCTGGTTCATCTCTGTTTCCGTTTCAGTGCCGCGCAAATACGACAGCGGCCCGCTCAACAGCGGACCGCCCATTTCTGCCAGCCACGCGCCGATCAATAGGCGCTGACCCCGGTGCCCTTGTAGACCTTGTCGAACTCGGCCTTCACCGTGTCGTTCTGATAGGCGGCGACCAGCGTCTTCACCCAGGGCTCGTTCTCAGCCCCGGCCTTGACGGCGATGAAGTTGCGGTAGGGATTGTCGGCCACCGGCTCCTGCGCGATGCGGTTTTCCGGACCGAGGCCGCTTTTCAGCGCCCAGTCGGTGTTGACGACGGCCGCGTCGAGATCGTCGACCGAGCGGCCGACGATGCCGGCGTCGAGTTCCTTGATCTCGAGCTTCTTCGGGTTGTCGGCAATGTCGGCGGTCGTCGCCAGGATGCCGGTGCCGTCCTTCAGCTTGATCAGGCCTTCATGCTCCAGCACGTGCAGCGCGCGGCCTTCGTTGGAGGGATCGTTCGGCAGGCCGATGACGGCGCCTTCCGGCAGGTCCGCGACCTTCGTATGCTTCTTCGAATAGAGGCCGATCGGCCAGACGCCGGTATAGCCGACCGGCACGATGTGATAGCCTTGCGTCTTGATCTGGTTGTCGAGATAGGGCTTGTGCTGGAAGGCATTGGCGTCGATCTCGCCGCGCTCCAGCGCCTCGTTGGGCTGGGTGTAATCGTTGAAGACGACGGTCTCGATCGTCAGGCCTTTCTTGGCCGCCTCGGCGGTGACGACGCGCCAGACATCCTCATCCTCGCCGCTGATGATGCCGACCTTGATCGCCTTCTTGTCCTCGGCGAAGGACGGCGATGGAGCGGTGAGGCCGATGACGGCAAATGTCGCGGCGAGAAGCGCGGCAAATCCGGCGCGCCTGGTGACCGACGTAACGAGAGAATTTGAAGCGTTGCCGCGTTCGGACATAATGCGTTCCTTGCGATCCTGAAAGTCATTTCGGCCTGGCGGAATGCGAAGCCTTGGTCTCAGCATCACCAATGCTGCCTCATTGGGCAAAGAAGAGCTTTTCCTCTCGAGGGGACTGCGGAAAATATTCTCTCAAAGATTTTATCACTTGGAGCACGCCAGCCGCGGGAGAGCGGATATCGACGAGGTGGGGCGACGGAAGCGCGAGCGCCTACGAAGCCCGCCGGGCGACTCGCAAGGGCAGTCGACCGTCTCCCTGCAGCGACGAGACGGTCGGCAGGCCTCGCGCTTCCTGCACAGGATAGCCCAACCGTTGCAGGCTGGCCCGCGCCAGCGCCGCGTTGCTGTCGATGACGACCAGCCCGTTCGTATCGCCGAGGCTGGCTGCCACGACCGAAAGTTCGGTACATCCGAGAAGGGCGGCATCGGCGCCGGCTGCTTGCGCGATATCTAGCGCGCGCTCCGTCTCGATCGCCGCATCGGCGATCGAACCGGCCTTGACGAGGTTGATCGCGCTGTCGACGCGCTCCTGGAATTCCGCATCCGCCGGAACGCAGAGCTCGAACCCCGCCGCCGAAATCCTGTCCTGATAGAAGCCAGAGGCCAGCGTGCCCCGGGTGGCGAGATTCGCCACGCCGCCCCGGTCCAGGCTGCGGCGGATTTCCGCCACCACCGCATCGCCGATATGGATGATCTCGGCTAACGAGTTCGCCGCCAGCTTGTCGTACCAATGGTGGGCGGTGTTGCAGGGCATGGCGATGCAGGCAACGCCGAGCGCGTTGAGCGTCGAGACCGCGGCCGTCAGTGGCGCCAGCGGCCCGTCATGACCGGCCAGGATCGCTTCGGTCCTGTCGGGCAGTTGCGGCACGCTGAGGATGACGGCTGGCACATGCTCGTTGTCGCGAAGCGCCTCCGTCATCCGGGTCAGCTTGAAATAGAAGTCGGCCGATGCCAGCGGCCCGAGACCACCAATGATGCCTAGCTGGGGGCGGATGCCGTCGTCGATCATCGGGCGGGCTCGGCCTCGAGCTCCTCCGACAGTGTT
This sequence comes from Mesorhizobium sp. WSM4832, assembly GCF_055811115.1. Lineage (NCBI taxonomy): Bacteria > Pseudomonadati > Pseudomonadota > Alphaproteobacteria > Hyphomicrobiales > Phyllobacteriaceae > Mesorhizobium > Mesorhizobium sp. WSM4832. The sequence goes on from NZ_JBVVQH010000005.1 coordinate 187,517, forward strand.
TCATCAGACTGCGTCGCCTCCCTGTGGCTGGGCGCGATCATTGCGGTGCTGGCGGCGACGGTGCAGACGCTGGACAGCGTCATGAACGTATCGACAGCCGCATCCACCGCCACGAACAGGGCGAACGCCGCCTCGAAGGGAAGCTTCAGGTAACCGCACACGATGGACATCTGGGACAGGATGAGCAGGCTGCCCATGCCGCCCGTGGTGAGCGCCAGAAGCGCGGAGACGATGCCGACAAGCAGGAGGTCAGGGATCGCCAGCGGATGGCCGTAGAGCTGGGCGATGAACAGCACGCCCGAGGTGTAGACCAGCGCCGGCCCTGTTCGCAGCAGTGCCGCCTGCAACGGCACGAGCAGCTCGACGACCACCAGGTTAAACCTCAGCCGCTCGCTCAACAGGTTGATGACCCACGGCAGCGACGCGACCGAGGAGCGCGTGGTGATGGCCACCATCAGCAGCGGTTGGCAGGTCTTGATCGTAGCCCAGTAGCTTCGCCGCGACCTGATCGCGATAATGGCGAAGGCGCCGGCGAGGAATGTCAGGCAGGAGAGACCCATCACCAGCAGGTAGCCGCCCATCAGCATCAACGGCTTGGTGCCGGTCGACGCGGTCTGGTCCGCGATCAGGATGAAGGTTGCGAAGGGCAGTCCCCAGATGAACCAGTTGGTCAACACCGTGCAGGCCCTGTAGACCGCGTTGAGCGCCTGGGACAGGCTCAGTGACGAGGGCTGGGGGATCCTGCCCATCGCCAGCCCGAAAAGCAGGCAGAACAGCAGGACCTGGATGGTCTGGCCCGAGGCAAGCGCGTTGAAGACATTGTTCGGCACCAGGTCCAGGAAGATCGAATGCGCGCCGTTTGGGTCGGCGGTCGGCAGCGGTGGCTGGAACGGAAATGCAAGGTCGGTGGATACGCTGCCCTGGGAATTGATGAACTCGCCGAGCTCGATGCGCGACTGCGGGTTCTCGATCTGGCCGGGCTTGAGGATCAGCGAATATGTGCCGCTGACCAGCACGGCGACGAACGACACGACCAGCACGGCTATGCCCACCTTGCCGAGATAACGGACCGATTTCGGATCCTGGACCATCGTGGTGATCGAGAAGATGACGGACGAGACCAGGTAGGGCAGGACGACCATCTTGAGAAAATTCAGATAGACCTGCGCGACGGGGCTGATCGCATGGGCGAAGGCCGGGTAATAGAGGCCGCACAGGATGCCGGCCAGGATCATGATGATCGTCGTCGCCGGCGAGCGCAGGATGCGCTTCGCCGCCAGGCGCCAATCGAAGAGCATGGGTGCGGCTACATCCGAGACGGCCATTGTCAGGCTTTGCTCCCCTGGCGATAGCGCGCGATGATCTCGTCGGTGTTGAGGACCTGCTGGCCCCTTGCCAGATCGAGATAGAGGTCGACAAAAGCCGCCAGATGCGGATTGTCCGGACTGATGCCGATCGCGATCGTGTCGACCTTGTCCGTCAGGGTAATCGAGCGCGCGACGACCGTCATCGACGGATCGTCGACCATCAGCTTCTTGATCTCGAAATCATCGCGATAGGCGAGATCAATCGTGCCGCTGCGGATCGCGTCGATAACCGTATTCCAGCCCGCGAAGCGCTGGATCTTGGCATGCGGGAACGTGGCGGCCGCATAGGTGGCGAAGGACGAGCCTTCGATCACGCCGAGATCGCCTGAGAAATCGCGGACGACCTGTTCCGGCGGCTTGCCCTGTGTAATGCGCGCCAGGTTGAGACGGTTTGCGAGCAACCCTTGGTGCAGCATGGCGTAGGGCCGGGAATAGAGGATCGAGCGACCGCGCTGGAGGGTCCGGCTGAGCTTGCCGATCGCCAGATCCGCCTGACCGGACGTGAGCTGTTGCACCATGGCGTCGAAGGTTACCGCGGACCGGTCGAACACCGGTTCGACGCCAAGCTCCGCGGCTATGCCGCGCCCCAGGTCCATGTCGATGCCACCGTCCGCGGATCCGTCGGCCGGGAAGAACGGATCGGAAGCGAAGGCCGGCATTGCGATGCGCAGCTTATTGTCGCCCACGATAGGTTTTGGGGCGTCCTGCGCCTGCCCTGGCGTGATCGCCGCCTGTGCGACCAGCAGCCCTCCGCCTCCGGCTGCAAACAGCGTACGACGTGTAAGCAGCATGCGCATTCTCAATTCCTGCAGGAGCGCCGGACAACAATTCTGACAGATGCGCAGTATACATGCCGAAGTTAAGCAAAGGTGTCTTTTGCTTTGTGCTTTTTTACATAGTAGATCGCCAAAACGGCGCCAGGGAATATGCATCCTTTCTAAAACAACAAAAAGCGCCGCGGCGGCGCGTTGCTGTTCGATCCGGGCAGTCGCCGTGGATGGTCAGAACGTCTCGACCCAGGGCCTGAGCTCAACCTCGAAGCTCCAGGCGCTGCGATGCTGGCGATGCACGGCGAGGTAGGTGTCGGCAATTGCGTCGGGCGAGAGGCGGCGATCCGGACGGTCCGTGTCGGCCACCTGTCCTGCCGGCTCGATCTGGCCGTCGATGATGAAATGCGCAACGTGGATGTTCTTCGGGAAAAGCTCGCGCGCCATCGATTGCGCCAGCCCGCGCAGGCCAAATTTCGGCATGGCGAAACCGGCCGAACCGGAAAAGCCCTTGAGGCTTGCCGTGGCGCCGGTGAACAGGATCGAGCCGGAACCGCGCTCAGCAAGCCGGCGCGCCGCCTGCTGGCCGACCAGGAAGCCGCCATAGGCGCCGACAAGCAGGGCCTGCCTGACCGCCTCGGGATCGAGATCGGCGATCGGGCCGCGCGTGCGGCCGCTGGCGTTGAAGACGGCAATTTCGAGTTGGCCTACCTTGTCGGCCGCCTCGAACAGCCGCTCGACGGAGGCCGTGTCCGACACGTCGGTTTCCACGGCTAACGCGCCTGTTTCCTTCACCAGCGCAGCTAATTTGTCGACATTACGCGCGGCAAGGACGACGCGGAAACCTTCCTTGCCGAGAAGCCGGGCCAATGAAGCGCTGAGCCCCTGCCCTGCGCCTGCGATCACCGCAACGTTGGCTGCCATGTGCTGTCCTCCTTGCGAAAATCCATCCGGGCAGTCTGCCCGCCGGTGTTCTTTGTCCGCAGCCTCGCGCCTTCTTCGCCGCGAGGCAAGAACGGCGTTGCTCCGTTTTCACCATTCGACGCAAAAAGCCGTCGGTCCCTGCGGCGGCCGGGATGGGTGTAGCGAGACACTTGCCTGGCGAGCCGATCCGTCCGACACGTGATTTGAACAGCGATTCGAGGAACGACCATGGAACCAATCTGGGCCGTCGGCCTGATGACCGGCACGGTGCTCGACGGCAACATCGACGTGGCGCTGATCAAGACGGATGGCGAGCGCGTCGCCGACACCGGCACCTATATCTTGGCCCCCTACCCACGATCGATCCGCACCCTGCTCGAAGAGACGTTGCGCCAGGCGCGCGCCTGGAACTTCGAAGGGCCGGAACCGGCGATCTTCCGCGAGGCCGAGGAAGCGCTGACGCGCGCGCAGTCGGCGGCGGTCAGGGATCTGGTCGCGAGCCAGAAAATGAGCATGGCCGATATCGGCGTCGTCGGCTTTCACGGCCAGACCGTGCTGCATCGCGCTCCGCAGCCGGGACGGATCGGTCGCACGCGCCAGCTCGGCGACGGCGAGCTGATGGCCTCGCTGCTCGGCACCAGGGTCGCCTACGACTTTCGATCGGCCGATGTCGCGGCCGGCGGGCAAGGCGCGCCTCTGGCTGCTGCCTACCATGCGGCGCTGCTCAAGGAGGCGGACGCCAGCGGCGACACCGCCGTGCTCAATCTCGGCGGCGTCGGCAACATCACCTGGTGGGACGGCAAAGACAATATCGTCGCCTTCGACACCGGGCCGGCCAATGCGCCGGTCAACGATTTCATCAAGTCGAAAGGCCTCGGCGAGATGGACCGCGACGGCAGACTGGCTGCCGCCGGCAAGGTCGACGAGGAACGGCTCGCCAGGCTGCTGCAGCACCCGTATCTGACCAAACCCTATCCGAAGTCGCTCGACCGCTTCGACTTCACAGCGGCGATGGCCGAGGGGCTTAGCGCGGAGGACGGCGCAGCGACGCTGACGGCCTTCACCGTCTCCGCCGTCGGCAAGGCGCTCGACCTGTTGCCACGCCGGCCGAAGCGGTTGGCGGTCAGCGGCGGCGGCCGCCACAACCCGACGATGATGGCGATGCTCGAAAGCCGCGCTGGCGTCGAGGTCGTGCAGGCCGAAACGCTCGGCTGGAAGGGCGACGCGGTAGAAGCGGAGTGTTTTGCTTTCCTCGCCGCGCGCGTGCTGCGCGGCCTGCCGATCAGTTTTCCAAGCACCACCGGCGCGCCTGAGCCGATGCGCGGCGGAAAGCTGGCGGGTTAAGGCAGTTTCTTCTGCAGGAAGATGCGGCTGCGGCCGATGGGAAAGTCCGGCAATTTGCCGAACGGCTTGTAGCCCTGGCGCTGATAGACCTTCTCGGCGATCGGATTGAAGGTATCGATCCAGGCGCCGTGGCAGCCGCGCGCGATGGCTTCCTGTTCGGCAGCGTCGAGCATGCCGGCGGCGATGCGCCGGCCGCGCAGCTTTTCGTCGACCCACAGCCACTGCACGTAAAGCCAGCCCCAGGCGGTGTAGCCGGAAATGCCGGCGACGACGACGCCATGCTCGTCGCGTACAAAGACCGCCAGCGGCGTCCGGCCTGACCCGCCGACATCGGCATCGTTGAAGGCGGTGAGGCTCCCGCTCAGGAAAGCGAGGTCCTGCGGCAGGGGCTCGGCCATGACTTCAAGGGTCGTCTTCATCGCGCTTCAGCTCCGGCCTATACCGCGCCAAGGCATATCGAAGGACCCAAGGTGTCGGCAAGCCAACTCGGTCCTTGGAAAAATTTCCCGCGCCACGTATCCCGGAGCGCAGCTCAAACGTCCTAGCTGCGTCGTCCACGCAGCAGGAGAATTGTGATGAGAAAATTGATTGTCGGCAGCTTCGTTTCGCTCGACGGGGTTATCGAGGCGCCGATGAACTGGGCGTCGCCTTTCTTTGTCGGAGATGCGCTGGAACATTCCTACGCGAAGGCCGGCGAAGCGGAGTTCTTCCTGCTCGGGCGTGTGACCTACGAGCTGTTTTCCAGCCGATGGCCGCAGATCCAGGGCAAGTATATGGACCGCATGAACGGGCTGAAGAAGCTGGTCGCGTCGCGAACCCTGAAAGAGGTCGGCTGGAACGCCTCACTGATCGAAGGCGACGTCGCGGAGGGCCTCGCCGCGATAAAGGCGCAAGGCGGCGGCGATATACTGAAATACGGCATCAGCCAGCTCGACCAGACCCTGCTCGCCGGCGGGCTGGTCGACGAGTATCAACTGTCGATCCTGCCGATTCGGGTCGGCCACGGAAAGCGCGCGTTCCAGGATGTCGATCCGTCCCTGGTCAGGTTGGAGCTGATAGACACGCGCCGCTTCGAAAGCGGCGCCGTGACGCTGACCTATCGCGTGCTGAAATGACCCCGGCGCGCAATGAAATCGACCATGCCACATAATCACCGGCACGTATCCTTTTCTCGCTGCCATGCGTCTTGGAGTCGGCCGGCGTTCGTGCCGGTCGGCCAGCACGGAGACGATGGAGCTATGCTGAAGACCTACGCAGGAAGCTGCCATTGCGGCAAAGTTCGGTTCGAGGCCGATATCGACCTCGGCCAGGGAACGGTCAAATGCAATTGCTCGACATGCACCAAGACGCGCTCCTGGGTGGGGTTCGTCGGTCCTCGGCACTACCGCCTCATGTCCGGCACCGAAGCGCAGACCAAATATCAATGGACCCCGCCCGGCAGGGAGGCGCCCAGCATCCAGTATCACTTCTGCGCGACCTGCGGCGTGCGCATGCCGGCGCGCGGCGATATCCCGTCGCTTGGCGGCATCGTCTTCGCCATTCCGATAGCGGCTCTCGACGGCATCGATCCAGAAGAGCTGGCGGCAGCGCCCGTGATGCATGTCGACGGAAGGCATGATCGCTTCGATCGCACTCCCGACGACATCAGGCTGATGTAGGGTGACGGACCTTGCCTTAGAGCTGTTCAGCGTTTGATAGAATGGCTGAACTGCTCTAACTCTTTGTTTTTGCGCAATTCCGGACGGAAAACCGCTGCGCACTTTTCCTGGAATTGCTCTAGCGAGACGCGCATAACGGTGTTCGGGTTGCCATGAGGATACAGCCAACACTTGAGCCAAGCGGCCTCTTCGACATTCGCTATGCCGCATTCCTGGAAACGGTTGCACATTTGCGGGAACGGCTGCACCGCTATTGCACGCGCATGACGGGCTCGCCACTCGATGGCGAGGACGTCATGCAGGAAACGCTGTTCGAGATCTATCGCAAGATCGAGAAGATCGACGATCCGGGCGCTCTTCGTTCCTGGCTGTTTCGCACTGCGCATAACCGCTGCATCGATTTCCTGCGCAACCGGCAAACGCGGCGGCGCGCTGAAACCAATTTCGCGGTCGACGAGATCGTTATGCCGGCCGAACCGGCGGGCCAGGGCGCCGATCGTGCCATTGAACGTCTGGTGATCCACCTGCCGCCGAAGGAGCGGGCTTGCGTCCTGTTGAAGGACGTCTTCGACCATTCGCTGGAAGAGATTGCCGACCTCGTCGGGTCGACGGTCGGCGGCGTCAAGGCCGCGTTGAGCCGCGGCCGCGCCAAACTGGCCGCGCTGCCGTGCCAGCCAGCCGTCCGCTTGGAGCCTTCGCCAGATCCCGAGCTTGCGAGACTGCTCGCGCGCTATGTCGAACTCTTCAACCGCCGTGACTGGGACGGCGTGCGGGCATTGACCAGCGCGGACGCCCAATTGCGGGTTTCGGACTGCTTCAGGGGGCCCCTGTCGGAATCGATCTACTTCGTCGAATACGAAAAGGGCGAGGACAACTGGAAGATGGCGATCGGCGCGGTCGATGGCGAGATCATGCTACTCGTGCTCCACCGAAGCGAAGACGGCTGGAAGCCGGTCTACCCGGTTCGAATCGAAGCAGCCGACGGGACCATCAATCGGATCAGCGACTATTACGCATGCCCGTGGCTGATGAAGGCCGCGCGCGAAGTTGTCGTTACGAGCCCGAACTGACTGCGCAGCCCGATCAGCCAGCCGACCGCCACGCCGCTGCGCTTGCCGCTACCAGCATCAATCCGGCCGCAATCAGTGCGCAGTTGGCGAAGCCCAGGCTCGTATAAAGCGGGCCGAAGCCTGCGGTGCCGACGGTGACGGCGAGATAGGTGACCGCGCTGTTCAGCCCCATGATGGTTCCGCGCCGCGACGGATCGAGCGCGGTGAGGCGCATGACCAGCACGTTCAGCCCGAAATGGTTGGCAAGGCCCCAGACGGCTATCGTTGCAACCAATGCGCCGAAGCCGCCGCTCGCCAGGGCAATCGCGACATAGACGGCGGCGACCAGCAGATAGGCGAAGGGCATGACCCGACGCGCGCCGAGGCGGTCGATGACGCCATCGAGCAAAGCGGCCGCGCCGAAGCCGAGACCATAGGCGACCGCCGCAAGGCCGTTGGCGCTGACCGGTTCGCCGAGAGCTTCGTGGAGATGGTCGCCGAGATAGCCGTAGACGCCGTAGAAGGCGGTCATGAAAGCGCCGCAGGCGATGAGCAGCGGCACGATGCCCGGCACGGCGAGCGCGCCCAACGGGGACGGCGCCGGGCCGCTTTTCCTCGTGTCGTGCAACGAACTCATCGCCAGGCCGGCAACGGCGGTTCCCGCCAGCAGCGCCACGGCGGCGAAGACGGCGCGCCAGTGGATGAGATCGGCAAGCACCGCCGACAGCGAAACGCCGGCAACCATCGAAAGCGTCCAGCCGGTCAGCACGACGCCGATGGTGCCGCTCTCGCGTCCCGGCGGCGCGATCGCCGCCGAACTGGCATAGATCGCCGGCATGGCGATACCGGCCGCGATGCCGGCAACGAGTTGGGCCGCGACCAGCGCCATTACCGTCGGCGCCAGGGCGCTGGCGACCAGCGCCAAGGCCAGCAACAGCAACGCGCCCTGCAGCATGCGGCGTGCGCCGATCCGATCGATGTAGCGGGCAAGGAAGAGCGCGCTGGCCGACGTGCCGAGGCCAAAGGCGGCGGCAGCCGTCATCACCGCCGGCACGCTGGCTCCGAACGAAGCCGCGACGGCGGGCGCGATCGGACCGAGAACCAGCGAGTTGGAGCCGATGACGGCGATGCAACCCGTCAGCAGGTAGGCGGCGGCCGGGATCGGCGCGCGCGATGCGGCGGTCAGAATTGCTGATTGATCACCATTCGACATATCATCATAATGGCCGAATTGAATTCCGTATCAATGGAGAATTTCCACATGGACGCAGAAACAGATGACATTCAGCGGAACAAGCATCCGACCCGCGAGATCGACCCTGTCGACCGAAAGATATTAGGCGTTCTCGTCGAGGACGCGACCATCAGCTATGCCGAGCTCGGCGAGCGCGTCGGCCTGTCGCCGCCGGCGGCGCATGAGCGGGTCAAGCGGCTCAAGCGGAGCGGCGCGATCCGCGCTACATCTGCCATCATCGATCCGCGAGCGGTGAAGAAGCCGCTGCTCGCCTTCGTGCATATCGACACCAGGGGCTGGGGCAAGACGCCGGAGCTGATGGCGGTATCCAAATATCCGGAGGTCGAAGAGATCCACACGGTCGCCGGCGACACCTGCATGCTGCTCAAGGTGCGCACCGAGGACACGCGCGCGCTCGAAGGCCTCCTGGCCCGTCTCTACGACACGCCCGGCGTCACCTCGACGCGCAGCTATGTCGTGCTGTCGACCTATCTCGAGCGTCCAGTGCAGCCGGAGATTACGAGCGAATGGCCGGCGCCCAAGCACATGGCGACGCCGGTCTATTAGGTTGCCACGGGCTCGCCGAACCCGCGACGTACAAGCAGATAGAACGCCGCGACATGCGTGATCATCAGCAGTGGCACGTAGATGATCGGGATCGCGTAAGTCGCGCCCAACTGGCCGGCATGACCGGGAAGGTCGAGCATGGTGCCGTGATAGTAGTCGCCGATGATGTCGACCACGCCCACCAAGTTGAAAGCGACGACGAGCGGCCAGAAGATCGCGGGCCTCGCCACCGCGAGCAGCGCCAACATGGCGAGCAGACCGGTCGCGAAGTCGCCATAGGCGGCAAAGCTGGCAAAGCCGCCGGGCAGGTCCGGCCCGATGACGCCCGGGACGAGGAAGACGAGCCCGAAGAAGCGGAAGCTGTGCAGCGTGGCAATCGCGCGCTGCGCTTCGATGTTGTCCATCGACTTGAGCCGGGGCCAGATGTAGGCGGCGAAGCAAAGCAGCCACGGCACGTAGCCGAGCACGAGATGGATGTTGAAGATCATCGCTGGTGACATGTTTTGCCTCCGTCAACCCTTGACGGCCACCGCTTCGAACACTGCGGTGAGAACGCTCAAGCGGCCTTGCATCACGTTGCGTCCGAGATTGGTCGTCGGCTCCGCGAAACCCTGTCCCATGACGACGCCAAGGTTGAGCGAAGGCGGGCCGGAGGTGCGGAGCTCCGCGAACCAGGCTCTGGCGGCAGCCGTGTCGTCGCGACGGACCAGCGTGCCGAAGCCGGCGGCTTCGATCGCCTCGCAGGTCGCGTCGGCCGTCAGCAGGAAACTTTCCCCCGGCGACTTCGCCCATGGAACCGGATAGAGCGGATCGCCGCCGTCGAGCACGACGTCGAAGGTCGCAAATTTTCCGCCTGGCTTCAGCACGCGCCTGATCTCGCGGTAGAGCTGCGGCCGATCGGCGATGTTCATCGCCACATGCTGCAAAAGCGCTGCGTCGAACCGGCCATCTTCGAAGGGAAGCGATAAAGCGCTGCCGGTTTCGAACGACACTTTGCCATCCTGCCCGGTTCGCCCGGTCAAATAGCGTGCGGCCTCGACGAAGGGTTCGCTGAGATCGACACCGGTCACCTCGCAGCCATAGGTCGCGGCAAGAAACCGGGCCGGCCCGCCAACGCCCGATCCGACATCGAGCACCGACATATCGGCGGTGATGACGGCCAGATTGGCGAGCTCGGCTGTCGCGGCCAGCCCGCGGGTATGGAATTGGTCGAGCGTAGCCAGTTGCTCGGGCATCAGGCGCTGTCCCTCCGGCCCAAAGACTGCCAGTGCTGTCTTCAGCCGTTCGGTCAGGCCGGTCGCGCGGTAGTGATCGCGCACGCGATCGAGGTCATCGGTCATTGCCACTTCCCTTCAGGCTTCCAAGTCACGGAAGGAATACGACCACTTTCTGCGAGCGGCTATCCGCGATAATGTCGATGGGTCATGAAGCAGAACTTCACAGTCAGGCATGGCGCGCTCGATGGCGTCGAGGCTTTTTTGAGCGTGGCCAAACACCGCAATTTCCGCAAGGCGGCGGCCGAGCTGGCCGTCACGCCTTCAGCGATCAGCCAGGCGATACGGACGCTCGAGGCGCGCATAGGTGCTGCGCTCTTTATCCGCACCACGCGCAGCGTCGGCCTGACCGAAGCCGGCGAGCGCTTTTTGGCACGCGCCCGGCCCGCCTTCGAGGAATTGATCGCCGCGAGCGAGATCGCACGCGGAATGGGCCAGCGGCCGGCCGGGCTCTTGCGCCTTTCTGTGCCGCCCGCGGTGGTGCCGGTGCTGCTGGAGCCGATGATCGCTTCCTTCTGCCAGGCCTATCCGGAGATCGAACTGGAGATCGTCGCCAGCGGCGAACTGGCCGATCTTGCCGCCGAGGGCTTCGATGCCGGCATCCGCATAGGGGATTTGATAGCCCCCGACATGGTCGCGGTCCGACTGACGCCGTCGTTTCCGATGATGATCGTCGGCAGTCCCGATTATTTGCGCCGGCGCGCGACGCCGGAGCGTATCGAGGATCTGCGCGACCATGCCTGCCTGCGCTTGCGCCGTTCGAACGGCTCGGTCGCGCCATGGTCGTTTGTCGACGGCAACAAGGCTGTCGAGGCAATCGTCTCTGGCCCGCTCATCGCGCACGACTACCCGTCGCTTCTCGGCGCAGCGATCCAGGGTGTCGGGCTGGCCCAGGTGCCAAGCCCGATCGCCGAAGCGCCGATCGCCGACGGGCGTCTGCAGGAGTTGCTCGGCCGCTTCGCGGTGACCGCGCCGGGCGTTTTTCTCTATTACCCGGAAAGGCACCAGGTTCTGCCCAAACTGCGTGTGTTCATCGATCACATCAGGCAGCCGGGCGGCGTCGATGCTTCCCCGAAGCGGCCACGGGGACGGCAGGCTCAGGCCTGACGCATCATTGGCGGCCTCCAGTCGTCAACGCCTACTGCTTGGCGTGCCAGGCAAGGAAACTGCGTATCTCCTCCCGCTTGTCTTCTGACAGACCCGCGAGGAGGTTCTCGTCCAGATATCCTTCCCGGATGAGAACGGCAAAGACGATGGTAAGCTGGGAATAGCGATAGTCGAACATCTGATCGATCTTCCGCCGTTGCTGCCGCAGGTAGTCTTCTATGTCCCACATGTCGGCAGGTGTCGTCACGGCGCCGGCCTTGCTTTTGAATTCGGCCATCATTTTGCCGAGCGCTGCCTCCAGAGCTGTATCGAAGGCGCGGCGCGCGAGCTTCTTTTCAGACGCAGTCCACCTGAGTTCGTTGACGTTCACGGATATCTCCTCGAAGACTTCATCCTTGCTGCCTGGCGCAATCTAGCGCAGGCATCGACGCCGAGCACGTCATCTTCGCGCTCGCTTCCTTTCCGCCGCGGCCAACAGGTCGACGAATGCGCGCACCTTGGCCGGCCTGAAACGGGCCGGCGGATAGACGGCATGAATGCCGCCGGACGGCAGGGTCCAGTCGGCGAACACCCGCACCAGCCGGCCGGCGGCGATTTCGCCTTCGACGGCGAAGTCGGGAAAGATGCCGAGCCCGATGCCGGCCAGCACACAGGCCAGCACGGCCGGTGTCTTGTCGCAGATCATGACCGGATTGAGCTCAGGCAACACCGTCTCGCCGTCCTTTGAAAACAACCATTGGCCGACGCCCCGCAATTGCGCGTTGCCGACCCATGGCAGGGATTTTGCAAGCTTCGGGCTCACATCGGCTGGAAGGCCGGCCACGAGCTTGGGGGTCGCGACGACGAATTGCTGCAAGGTTCCCAGGCGCCGCGCCTGGTTGGAGGAATCGGCGAGCCAGCCGATGCGGATGCCAAGGTCGATCCGTTCGTCGACCAGATTGCTGATCGCATCGTCGAAGATCGCCTCGACTTTCATCTTCGGGTACTTCCTCAGATATTCGGCAATGGTCGGGGCGACGATCTTCGCGCCGTAGTCGAGCGAGGCGGTGAGACGCAGCGTCCCGGTCGGCCTGCCCGCGCTTTGCGAGATGTCGCCATAGGCCGCCTCGGCCTCACGCAGGATGATGGCGGCCCGGTCATAGAACTGCCGCCCCTCCTCGGTTGCCGTGACGCGCCGCGTCGTGCGCTGCAACAGTGTCGCGCCAAGCTCCGCTTCAAGCTTGCCAACCTGGTGGCTGACGACGGCCTTGGCGACGTCGAGGCGATCCGCCGCGGCGGTGAACGATCCGGTCTCCACCACAGTGGTGAAGTAGACGAGCCGGTTGAGATTGAGGAGGTCGGCCATCGCTATTGTCTGATTTGGTCAGACAGTTTGTATGATTGATCGCGGTTTTTCGCAAGCGGCCGAACCGCCATTTACCCAGGAGACGATGCTCCCTGGACCAGATGGCAATGACCGACACCAGCGTGACCTATCTTTTCGACCCGCTTTGCGGCTGGTGCTATGGCGCCACGCCGATGCTGGACAGGCTTGCGGCGAGCGGCATCGCCATCGACCTGCTGCCGACCGGGCTCTTTTCCGGCGCCGGGGCGCGGCCGCTGGATGCCGGCTTTGCCGCCCATGCCTGGGCCAACGACCAGCGCATCGAACGGCTGAGCGGACAGGTTTTCAGCCAGGCCTATCTCGACAATGTGCTCAATGTCCGCGGCACCTTGCTCGATTCCAGCGCCGCAACGCTCGGCATAAGCGCCGCAGGCCTGGACGACCCCCACCTGCGGCTGCTGGCGCTGAAAGCGATCCAGCACGCCCGCTATGCCGACGGGCGCGACATCGTGACGGCAGCCGGCGTGGCGCAAGTGCTGGCCGATGCCGGCATGGCGGACGCAGCCGCAGCGGTGAACGCGCCGACGGACGAGGTGCTTGCCGCGCATCGCGAGCTGGTCGGCCGCGGACATGCCCTGTTCCAGCGGCTCCATGCCAACGGCGTTCCTTCACTCGCCGTCATCGGCAACGACGCGCCCCGGCTTATCGGCTCGAATGCGCTGTTCGGCAGCTACGACAATCTCGTCGCCCACATCCGGGCGGCGTGATCCCGATCCCCAAGCAAAGGAAGACTCCCATGAAGATCGCACTCATCGGCGCGTCCGGCCAGGTCGGCTCGCGCCTGCTCAAGGAACTCTCCGATCGCGGCCATGCCATCACCGCGATTGCCCGCAACCCGGAGAAGATTGCAGCGTTGCCCGGCGTCACCGCCGTCAGGGGCGATGTCTTCGACGAGGATGGTCTCGCCGCGCTGCTCAAGGGGCATGACGCCGTGATCAGCTCGGTGCATTTCACCGCCAGCGATCCCGACACGCTGATCGCCGCGGTGCGCGCCTCCGGCGTCAAGCGCTATCTGGTCGTCGGCGGCGCCGGCAGCCTCGAAGTCGCGCCCGGCAAGCGCCTGGTCGACACGCCGGAATTCCCGGCCATCTACAAGGCTGAGGCGCTCAAGGGCGGGGACTTCCTGGACAAGCTCAGGACCGTCACCGATCTCGACTGGACTTTCCTGTCGCCTTCGGCCCTGTTCGTCGCGGGCGAGCGCACCGGCAAGTTCCTGCTCGGCAAGGACACGCTGCTGACGAACGACAAGGGCAGCAGCATCTCCTTCGAGGACTACGCCATCGTCATGGCGGACGAGATCGAAAACCCGAAGCATATCCGGCAGCGCTTTACCGTCGGCTACTGAGGCGGTCTCTACTTCAGTCTTTGTGGTGGGCCGCCGTATATGGCGGCCCACCATCATGCCGGGCGCGACGCGATCAACGATTGGATGCGTTCGGCGTCCGCGCGCGTGACAGGATTGTAGACGATCATGCCGAGTTCTGGGCGGCCGTCGACCGCGAAGACCGAGAACTCCAGCTCGATCAGCCCGATCTCGGGATGGCGCAGACGCTTCACACCTTCGCCATGAGCGGGGACGACGTCGTTGCCCCGCCAGAGCGCGGCGAACTCCGGACTGATCCGGGAAAGCTCCTCGACGAGTTCCGTGACCTCCGCGCCGGCGCCGGCGCGGACGGCATCGGCCCTGAAGGACCCGACCACGAAACGGGCGACGCTCTCCCAATCGTCCTGCGCGTCGCGCACACGCGGGTTGCCGAACATGAGGCGCAGGATGTTGCGCTGCTCGCGCGGCAGCTTGGAATAGTCGGTCAGCATTGCCGCCGCGGCGCGGTTCCAGGCGACCACGTCCCATGTCGCGGTCTTGATGATCGCCGGGCTGGGGTCCAAGGCGTCAAGGACACGCTGGAGGCGCGGCGTCACGCTGTCGACGCTTTTGTAGCGGACTTCCGGAGGCCGCCCGAGACCCAGCATGAACAGGTGCTCGCGCTCGGGCTCTGTCAGCATAAGCCCGGTCGCGATGCGGTTGAGCACATCCGCCGACGGGGCGCCGCCCCGCCCCTGCTCCAGCCAGGTGTACCAGGTCGGGCTGATATTGGCGCGCTGCGCCACTTCCTCGCGGCGCAAGCCTTGCGTGCGCCGCCGCCCCGTGGCGAAGCCGAAGGCAGCTGGATCGAGGCGCATGCGACGATCTCGCAAAAAGATGCCAAGCTTGTTGGTCGTCTCGACCGGCATTGCGATCCTGTTAACTATTATACCATGATAAAGTCACTACTTTAACAGAATGAGTTATAGCGCAAGAAGGGCCTCGAAACAACAAGAGGAGACCCTCCCATGCGTGTATTCCTTACCGGCGCGACCGGCTTCATCGGTTCCAGGATCGTGCCCGAGCTTCTTGCCGCCGGGCACCAGGTGCTTGGCCTGACCCGCTCCGACGCCGGCGCGCGGTCGCTAGCGGCCGCGGGTGCCGGGGCCCATCGCGGCGACCTCGAAGACCTCGACAGCCTGCGCGACGGCGCGGCAAAATCGGACGCGGTGATCCACACCGCCTTCGATCACAATTTCTCGAACTTCGTCGCGAACTGCGAAAAAGACAAACGGGTGATCGAGGCGCTGGGCGGTGCGCTGGCCGGTTCGGACCGGCTGCTTGTCATCACGTCCGGCGTCGGCATGGGCTCCGCCGAACACGGGCAACCGGCGAAAGAGGACGTGTTCAACACCGATCATCCCAATCCGCGCATCCTGTCGGAGCTTACCGGCGCGGCGATGGCCGAGAAGGGCGTCAAGGTAGCGGTGGTGCGGCTTCCGCAGGTGCATGACACGGTGAAGCAGGGCCTCATCACACCGCTGGTGGCGCTCACGCGCGCCAAGGGCGTGTCGGCTTATGTTGGTGAGGGCCGCAACCGGTGGTCGGCGGCGCATGTGCTGGATGTCGCGAAGCTCTATCGTTTGGCGCTGGAAAAGCACGAAGCCGGCGTGCGTTACAACGCCGTCGCGGAGGAAGGCATCGCCACGCGCGCAATCGCGGAAGTGATCGGCGCCGGCCTCAACGTGCCGGTGGTCTCGCTCTCGCAGGAAGAAGCGGCCGGCCATTTCGAATGGCTTTCCATGTTCGCCGGCCTCGACATGCCGGCGTCCAGCGCATGGACGCGTGGGCATCTGGGCTGGCAGCCGACCGGGCCCGGCCTCATCACCGACCTCGAGCGGATGGATTATGCGCAGGCGGCAGCGGCCTAACTGGGCACGCCTTCTTCAGGCGCGCAGCAAATCCGCCAGGCTGTCGGACTTCTCCACCTTGTCGGTAAGATCCAGCCCTGACAGCAGGTCGACCAGATGGCTGTTCATCAGGGCGGCGGCGTCGGCGCTATCGCCGGCCTCGATGGCGTCGACCAGGGCGTGATGGGCGTGCTTCTCACAGGTCGCGTCGCGGCGCTTCCAGTAAAGCGCAATGATCAGCGAGGAGTGCGAAACGAGGTCGCGGACGAAGTTTGTGAACACCGAATGCGCCGCGATCTCGGCGATGCCGACATGGAAGCGCGCCGACAGCACGATGGCATCGCTGTCGCGGCCGTCATGCAGCGCCTCATGCTCCTTTTCGAGATGCTGACGCAATTGCACGATGTCCGACGGCACCGCCGCCCTGGCGGCAAGCGCGGCCACCTTGGGTTCGATCAGCGCCCTCGCCTCGAATACCTCACGGGCCTCGATCTTCGACGGCTGGGCGACGAAGGCGCCGCGATTGGGCTCAAGTCGCGCCAGCCGGTCGTGCGCAAGGGCCTGCAGGGCGGCACGCACGACGGTGCGGCTTACCGAATAGATCGATGCAAGCTCGTCTTCCGGCAGCTTGGTACCGGGGGCGAGGCGGTGGCTGACTATGGCGTCCCTCAGCCCATAATAGATCGGCGACCAGCGCGCCGCCGGCTTTTCGTCACGATCTTCTTGCCTGAGTATCGTCAACATACTTTCAATGCGCGGGCCCGAAATGGCCCGATCTGCCCCCAAATCGCCAGCAGCCCGTCCAATCTAGTATCGCTCGCGTCGCGGTCAATCCCACCTGTCCGGGTGTCGGCCGGTCGTCCGGCAGCATCGACCTGCCTAAACGACCTCGGCTTCCGTGGGCGACAGCGGTGCGAACATGCCGGCGAACCGCTTGCCACGCGGAGCCGCATAGCCGCCGATCTTCGATGTCTTCAACCCGACCTTGAACAGGCTCTCGGCCAGGGTAACGGCGCAGACGACCCCATCCAGCACCGGAACACCGTGCTCTTCCGACAGGCTGTGCGCAAGATCGGCCATACCGGCACAGCCGAGCACGATCGCTTCGGCCCTGTCCTCGCTGATGGCGCGCGCGATCTCCTGCGAAATCCGGTGTCTTGCGTTGGAGCCCGGACGTTCCAGTTCGAGCACGGCGACCTCGGATGAGCGCACCTTGGCGCAACGCGAGGCAAGACCGTATTTCGCCAGATTGTGTTCGATCGCCGGGACCGAGCGGGCAAGCGTGGTGACGACGCTGAACTTGCCAGCGACCAGGCTCGCCATGTGGAACGCAGCCTCGCCGATGCCGATGACGGGAGCCTCGGTAACGCAGCGCGCTGCGTCGAGCCCGGTGTCGTCGAAGCAGGCGATGACATAGGCATCCGCCGGCGCCTTGCCCATCTCGGCGATAATGCCCGGTATGGCGAAGACCTCGTCGAAATAGCCTTCGATGCTCGGCGGGCCGTCGGCCGGATTGACGGCGACGATCTGGGTCGCGCCGGAGGCGACGCTTGCCGCCGCCTCGCCGATCTTGGCGGTCATCGATGCGGTGGTGTTGGGATTGATGACGAGTATGCGCATTCCAATCAGCCTCAGATCTCACCGCCGAGATAAAGACGCTTGACCCTGTCGTCGGTCAGCAATTCGGCGGAGTTGCCGCTCAGCGCCACGCTGCCGGTAGTCAGCGCATAAGCGCGCTGCGAAATGCGCAGCGCCATGCGGGAATTCTGCTCGACCAACAGGACGCTGACCTTCTCGTCGCGATTGATGGCTACGATCGAGCGGGCGATATCCTGGACGAGCTTGGGCGCGACGCCGAGCGACGGCTCGTCGAGCAGCAAAAGCTTCGGTTTCGCCATCAGCGCGCGGCCGATGACCAGCATCTGCTGCTCGCCACCGCTCATCGTGCCCGCAGCCTGCGAGAAACGCTCCTTCAGCCGGGGAAAACGCCCCAGCACCATCTCCATCGATGCGGCAATCTCGGATTTGCTGGTGCGCGTGAAAGCGCCCATCAGGAGATTGTCCCTGACCGTCATGAAGGGGAAGACACGGCGGCCTTCCGGCACCATGGCGATGCCCATCTTGACGATCTCGTCAGGAGCGGCGCCATCGATACGCTTGCCGCCATAGTGGATTTCGCCGGACCTGATCTTGCGCAGGCCGGTGATGGCGCGAAGGATCGACGACTTGCCGGCGCCGTTGGCGCCGATCAGCGCGACGGTCTCGCCCTCGTTGACCTCGAGCGAGACACCTTTCAGCGCATAGACGTGGTCGTAGTAGAGCTCGACACTGGCGAAGTTGAGGATCTGGTTCATAGGCCGATCGCCTCGTCTTCGCTGCCAAGATAGGCTTCGATCACCTTCTCATTGGCCTGGATTTCCGACGGCGTCCCCTCGGCGATCTTCTGTCCGAAATTGAGCACGACGAGACGGTCGGAGATCTTCATCACGGCTGGCATGTCATGCTCGACGAGCAGGATGGTAAGGCCGCGCTCGCGCAGGCGCCGCACCATCTCGACCATGCGCATCGTCTCGTCGTGGTTCATGCCGGCAAAGGGCTCGTCGAGCAGCAGGATAGAAGGATCGGTCGCAAGTCCGATGGCGATGCCGAGTGCCCGCAAATGCCCGTGCGGCAGGTTGCGCGCGGTTTCGGCGGCGAGCGGGGAGAGGCCCAGTAGCGCCAGGATCTCATCGGCCGAGGCGCCGAAGGCGGCTTCGTCGGCCTTGGCCGCGCCGGTGCCGAGGAAGAAGCCGAACAGGCTCGCCTTCGAGCGCAGATGGTGCGCAATGACGACGTTGTCGCGCACGCTCATGTTCTTGAAGATCGTCGTCTCCTGGAAGGTGCGCACCACGCCCTTGCGGGCGGCGATGTGGGGGGCAAGACCGGAGATGCGTTCGCCCTTCAGACGCACCTCGCCCGTTGTCGGCCGCAGGAACGACGCGATCAACTTGAACAGCGTCGACTTGCCGGCGCCGTTCGGCCCGATCACCGACAGTATCTCCTTCTCGCGAACCGAAAAGGAAACGTTGTTGACCGCGACGAGACCGCCGAAGCGTTTTGTGAGGCCGGAGACTTCGAGCATTTCGGCCATGGCTCAGCCCTTCTTCCGGGTCATTTCGGCAAGGCTGAGCAAGCCGTTGGGCAGCACCAGCATCAAGACGATCATCAGGCCGGAATAGATGAGCAACTGGAACTGGCCGGTCTGGAACAAGAGGTCCCAGCCGAAATAGAGCACCAGCGTGCCGAGCATCGGACCGAACACATAGCCGAGGCCGCCGAGGAAGCAGTTCAGCATGAAGTTGACGGAATCGGTGACCGTGAAGCTCGACGGATAGATCGACTGCGAGATGGCGGCAAAGATGGCGCCGGAAACGCCGCCGAAGAAAGACGAGACGGCATAGGCGATGACGCGCAGATAAGCGATGTTGACGCCGATCGAGGAGGCAAGCTCCTCATTCTGCTGCAGCGACTGGCAAAGCTTGCCGATGCGCGAATTCACCAGCCGGTACATGACCGCGAAGCAGACCACCATCAGCGTGGCCGCCAGCAGGTAGAAGGCAAGCCGCGAATTCTGCAGCGTTGCGAAATCGGGGATCAGCGTGACGCCGAAGACCGACAGCGCGCCCGGCAGCGGGATGCTGACGATGCCCTTGGCGCCATTGGTGATCGGCAGCGCCAGCGCGAGCAGGCGTGCGACCTCGGTCAGCGTCAGCGTCACCATGGCGAAATAGACGCCGCGCAGGCGCAGGATCGGCAGGCCGATCAGCACGCTTGCCGCGGCGCAGAGCAGGCCGGCGACGGGGATCGTCGGCCAGAACGACCAGCCGTGGTTCATCACTAGGATGGCCGAGACATAGCCGCCCATCAGCGCGTAGGCGCCCTGACCGATATTGATGCGGCCGATGTAGAAGGTGAGCCACACGCCGGCGCTGGCGATGCTGAGCAGCGCCACCGAGGTAAGCGTGTAATAGAGGTCGATGCGGCCGCTCAACGAGATCGCGGCCGGCACGGCGATGAAGACGATCGCGAGGAAAGCTGCGACCGAAGCGATTTTCACATTGCGATTGCGGGTCATGGCGCGATCAACCCCACGGCTTGCCCATCAGCCCGTTGGGTCGGACCGACAGGAAAACCATCAGGGCGGCAAAGATGACGAGATAGGTCACGTCGCCATATTCGCGCAACACCGTGAGGCCGACCGATTCCATCATGCCGAGGATGAAGCCGCCGGCGATCGCACCGCCGACGACGCCGGCGCCGCCGATCATCACCATCAGGAAGGCTTTGATCGAGATCGGCCCGCCGATGCCGGAATTGACGCCGGTGATGGTGACCAAGAGCCCACCGACGACGCCCGCGAGCATGGCACCCATGGCGAAGCCGATCATCGAATAGCGGTCGACCCTGACCCCCATCAGTTGGGCGGCGACGCGGTCCTGGGCGAGGGCCCGCATGGCGCGGCCGACCCTGCTGTACTGCATGTATAAGACGAAAGCGGCGATGAAGATGATGGCCAGAGCGCCGACGACGAGCCGGTCGTAAGGCATGATGATGCCGGCATCGTTGAAGACGCCCTTGACGATCTTGGGAACGCCGCGCTGCTTTTCGCCGAATATGAGCAGGATGACGGCGTCGAAGAAGAAGGCCGTCGCGGCGGCAAGCAGCATGGTGCTTTCCTCGCGATGACTGCGCCTGATGACGGTTCGAAAGAGGAATTTCTCCATCAGCGCGCCGATGACGGCGAGCGTGGCGCCGGACGCCAGCAGCGCCACCACGAAAGGCAGGCCGAGCTGACCGTAGACGGTGTAGCTGATGAACCCGCCCAGCACATACATCTGGCCGTGGGCGAAGTTGAGCACGTTCATCAAGGCGAAGATCAGGGTGAGCCCTAGCGCGATCAGCGCATACTGGGCACCGAGATACAATCCGTTGGCGATGACCTGTTCCATGGACACCTTCGATCTGCCGCGGGGCCCGGAACACTGCCCGGACCCCCGGCATGCGGGAGGAAGCAACCTAGGAATCGAACCCTAGTCGACGGTGCCGACGAACAGGGTCTGGAAAGCGCCGTCCTTGTATTCATTGACCACCATCGGCACGGCGAGCTGGCGCTTCTGGCCGAAGGAGGTCGTGCCGACATAAGTCAGCTTTGCGTCCCCCTTAAGATACGGGTTGGGCGCCGAGAAGCTGTCCATAGTCTTCTTGAATTCCGCGACGTCGTCGATTGCCGCCGGATCGGCCTTCAGCGTTTCGAGGATGTATTCCAGCGCGTAGACCTTGGTGTTGGACTCGTCGTTGTACTCGCCGAACATCTTGGTGTAGCGGGTGACGAATTCCTTCATCTGATCCGAAGCGATCTCCGGCGTCGAGGCGCCGCCGACGGAGATGAAGCCGTTGGCGTACTCGCCGGCGCCCTCCTCCAGAACCTTGGCGTCCTGCGCGGTTTCGGTCGAGATCAGGCCCTCATAGCCGAGTTCGCGGGCGGCGCGGATGAGCAGCGGCGCGTTGGCCGGCGCCACGCCCGACAGCACCAGCAGGTCGGGCTTCAGCGCGACGATGGGCGTCAGCACCGGAGAGAAGTCGCGGGTGTCGTTCTGATATGTGTCGTTCTGGGCGACGACCTGCAGTCCGAGCGCCTTGGCCGCCTCGACGCCGCTGTCACGCTGGCTGAGCGGGTCGGATTCGTTTGCCGCGACAAAGGCGATCGTCTTCACGCCCTTGTTTTCCTTGAGGTATTTGTAGATCGCTGGCCCCGACTGGTAATTGGCGATCATGCCGAGCACGGCATTGGAGGCGGGCTTTTGGTAAAGCGCCTTGGGGAAGGCGTAGGGGAAATAAATGATGCCGTTGGCCTCGGCGACCGGACGCACCGCGGCGGCGCCATCATCGACATTCGGCCCGACGACATAGTGGATGCCTTCCTGCGCCATCTTCTCCATGCCGGCGATGGCGCGCTTGGGATCTTTTTGATCATCGAAGGTGACAATGTTGATGTTGTAGGTGTCATTGCCGATCTTGACGCCACCGGTCTCGTTGAGCCAGGCGGCGCGGGCCTGCATGGAGCGTACGTTCGAGGTGCCCCAGGCGGCCGCAGGGCCGCTGGTGACGCCAACGAAGCCAATTTTCAGTTCCTTGTTTTCAGCCTGCGCGGACGAAATGCCGACAGCGGCAATCGCCAGGGCCGAGACGGCGCCGAGCGCCATTGATTTCAGAGTCGAGCGACGGTTGATCATATTTGCAGTTCCCCTTGGTTATCGCGCTTTGTGTTTTGCTCATAGGCTGCGCGGATAGCGTAAGGGAAACCGGTGCCGATAGATTTCTTACTTTTTGTATACAATACTCCGATCGAATGTGTGCGATGGTTCGCCAAGGCAGGATCGGCATTCAAAGGAAGCGAAGTCCAAGCAACGGCAGCCGACCCAGCGGCTCCGATCGGTTCGCGGGACTATGAAGGCAAAGAGGATCGAGGCTTGTCGACGACCGGCCAGCACGCAAAGTCGCTGGCGCACTACTTCCCGCAATATTGGTCGTTGATGTCGTTTACCGCATTCGCGTCCGGTCCGACGCGATGGTAGGCGCAGGCGCCCGCTGCCGAGGTGGTCATCTGCTGGTCGTAATAGCGCGGACCGCCGAACAGCGTGTCGATGATGTCGTCACCAACCGGAACATAGCGCTCGTGCCCGGTGATCGGGTGGCGATACCGTTCGCCGGCGGAAGCCGGGGCCGTCATCGTGGCCGCCGCGGCAAGCACAAGCACCGAGATCGCAAAATATTTCGTCATAAGCGGCAACCTTCCGGCAATTTGGATCTGCAGCATATCCAAATCGCCAGCGGAGCAAAAGTTCCCGTTCGAGCTAATGCAGGTGCCGCAGCTTGTCGGGGTTGCGCATGACATAGATCGCCGTGATCTTGCCATCCTCGATGTCGAGAGCGGTGGTCTGGAGCTCGCCGTCGACCTCCAGCGTGACGAAGCCGGGCAGGCCGTTGATGAAGCCGTAGCGGACCAGCTTCGAGCGGTTGTCCTTGAGCCATGCCGCCACAACCGCGTATTGCGTCATGACCGCCTCGAACCCGAGGGCCGGCTCGATCGCCGCCGGACGCTTGCCGCCGCCATTGGCATGAGCGGTGACGTCGGCGCTCAGCATCGCGCCGAGCGCTTTCATGTCGCCGCTGCGCGAGGCGTTGAAGAAGGCCTCGGCGATCTCCAGTCCGCGCTGTCTCTCGACCTTGAAGCGGGGCCGCGCCTCACGGACATGCTCACGCGCCCGGGCGGCGAGCTGGCGGCAGGCGGCCGGATCGCGCTCGATCTCGGCAGCGACTTCCTCGAACTGCAGGCCGAACACGTCATGCAGCAGGAAGGCGGCGCGCTCGAGCGGCGACAGGCGCTCCAGCGCCATCATCAGCGGCAAGGTGACGTCGTCGGCCTCATCTTCGTCCACCAGCGGCTCAGGCAACCAGGGGCCGACATAGGCCTCGCGCTGGTGCCGCGCGGATTTGAGCTGGTCGAGGCATAGCCGCGTGACCGTGCGGCGCAGGAACGCCTCGGGCTGGCGCACCTCAGTGCGCTTGGTCCTCATCCAGCGGATGAAGGCTTCCTGCACCACGTCCTCGGCATCGGCGACCGAGCCCAGCATGCGGTAAGCGACCCGCATCAGCTTCGGGCGCAGCGGCTCGAAATCCGCCGCCGCGCCCGCGAATGCCGGCTCCGTCGTCAAGCGGCAGCCGCCTTGTCGATAGCCGCCTTGTTGGCAGCCTGGGCGGCAGCCGCCTTGTTGGAAGCCTTGACGGCCGCCGGTTCGACAAAGCCGCCGAAGCCGACCGCGATGCGGTTCCAGCCATTGATTATGTTGATCATCAATGTGAGCTTCACGCGCTCCTCCTCGGAGAAATGCGGCTTGAGCGCTTCATAAGCCGCCTCATGCGTGTGGCCTTCGCAAATCCTGGTCAGCGCCTCGGTCCAGCCGAGCGCGGCGCGCTCGCGGTCGGTATAGCATGGCGCCTCGCGCCAGGCCGACAACAGATAGATGCGCTGCTCGGTCTCGCCGCGCTCGCGGGCATAGGTGGTGTGCATGTTGATGCAGTTGGCGCAGCCATTGATCTGCGAGGCTCGGATCTCGATGAGCTCGGCAAGCGCCGGATCGAGGCTGCCGGCAATGGCGAGCGAGGCGCGGTGCCACTCCTTCATCAGCGAAGGGGCGGCGGCAAGGGGGTCAAGTCTGACGGTCATGGTCGGTTCCTTTCGTTGGTTCCAACCTCAAGACGAGCGAGCCCCGGCCAGTTGTGACATCGGCGCGGAAAATTTTGGCCGCCGTGCCACTTATCCGGATCGCCGAAAAATAACGGCAATCGCGACGGCGGATTTTCGACAATCGCCGACGCCGATGCCGGATATCCTGCATTCGTTCGGCCACCAGTCTCGGAGGCCTGAGGAATAGCCCGATGACAGCCAGAGTGATCGTCCTCGACGCCAAGCCGCTGGGCATGGAAGATGTCGCCGAGATCGCGCGGCGCAACGCCCGCCTCGTGCTCGGCGAGGAAGCCATGCGACGCATCCGCGCCAGCCGCGCCGTCATCGAGCATCTCACACAGCTCGGCAAGCCGCTCTACGGCGTCACCACCGGCCTTGGCGCCTGTGTCGACACGCCGCTTGCAGCAGGCGATCTGATCGCTTTCCAGCACAGCGTGCCGCTCAGCCACTCCATGGGCGCCGGCCCGGCGCTGCCGACGGAGGCGGTGCGGGCGCTGATGGTCGCGCGCATCTGCGGCATGGCCGCCGGCGGCACCGGCACCTCGGAGGGCGTGGTCATGGGCCTGGTCGCGGCGCTCAACGCCGGCGTCCATCCGGTGATACCGTCCTGGGGATCGGTAGGTGCCGCGGACCTTGCGCCGCTCGGCCATCTGGCGAGGGCGCTGCGCGGCGACGGCGAGAGCGAATACCAGGGCAGGATCATGGGGTCGGCCGAAGCGCTTCGGGCCGCCGGGCTGGAACCGCTCGACCTGCGCGAGAAGGACGGCCACGCGATCATCGTCGCCAACAGCCTTTCGACCGGAACCGCATGCCTGGCGCTTGAAGAGGTCGCTTGCCTGATCGACTGGTCGCTGGCGGCGGTGGCGCTCAACTACGAAGCCTTCCGTTCGTCGCTCAAGGCCATCGACGAGGATGCGCTCGCGGCGCGGCCGGCCTTCGGCCAGCGCGAGATCGGCGCGCGGCTGAGGGCCGAGCTTTCGGGCAGCGGGCTCTGGCAGGACAATGCCGCGCGGCGCCTCCAGGATCCGCTGAGCTTCCGCTGCGTGCCGCAGGTGTGGGGCGGCCTTCTCCACGCGTTCGAACAGGCGAAGCTGGCAACGGAGATCGAGCTTGGCCATTCCGGCGACAATCCGGTCATCCTGCCCGAGGCCGAACGGGTCGTCTCCAACGGCAATTTCGACCTCACCGCCTTCACGCTGACCTGGGAAAACCTTGGCCAGGCGCTGGCGCATTGCGCGGCCGGCACCGCCAACCGCTCGATGAAGCTGATGTCGCCGACCGTGGCGGAGCTGCCGCGCTTCCTGTCGGCCAGGGGCGGCAGCCGCCAGGGCTATGCGGAACTGCAGAAGCCGGTCGCGGCGCTCGAAGCCGAGATCCGGCATCTTGCCAATCCGATGTCGCTCAGCCCTTTAGCCATCTCGGACGGTATCGAGGACCAGGCTTCGATGGCGCCGCGCGTCGTGGCCAAGACTGCCGCGATCATCGAGCGCCTGCGCTATCTGGTTGCGATGGAACTGATCTTCGCCGCAACCGGCGTGGAGTTGCGCGGCGTGCTGGACAGCATGGGCGAAGGCCCCCAGCGCAGCTATGAAGCCGTGCGGGCACTTGTCGCCCCGCTTGACGACGATCGCGAAATGAGCGCCGACATGGCGCGGGTCGCCAGGATGGTGGCGGGGCCGCGGATCTAATCGGACGCGGAGCGACGCCGCGCCCATCGGTTCGGCGGGATCGTGCGCTGATCGTCAGTGGTAGTAGATGCCGCCGTCGACGTTGACCGCCTGTCCGGTGACGAAGGCCGACAGGTCGGAGGCGAAGAACAACTCCGGCCGCGCGTCAGTCGCGCGATATGGACAGCCCCGCGAGAAGCGGAGCGTACGCGGCGAGCCTGCGGGATACGAACTCAGTGAAGACCCGCACGCGCTTCGTCTTGCGCGTCTCCCCTTGTGTGAGAAGCCAGACCGTTCCGTACATGTGCAGGTCGGTGCCCGGCACCCTCACCAGCAGGGGGTCGGCATCTCCGACGAAGCACGGCAGTGTCGTCATCCCGAGCCCCTGCCGCGCCGCGACGATCTGCGCCTCGGCATCCGTGACCCTGAACGGAACCTCGGCGGTGCGAACCTCACCCTCGTGGGCCCAGTCCGGGATGCCATGAATGCTTATGACGATCCACCGGATGGGATCAGCCGCGCCCGCACGCCATGCGGCTAGTCGATCGCGGGACATGTAGATGCCGCCGAACAGCTCCGGTCCCTTCAGGCCGTGAAGATTGAGCGGCAGGGTTTTGCGGTCGTAGACCACGCGGATCGCGACGTCGGCCTCTCGGTTGGTCAGATTTGCCAGCTCGCCGGACGACAAGATTTCCATCTCGATGTCCGGATGCAGACGCGCGAAATCGGCGAAATCCGGCATGAGCAGATGTGTCGCGAGGGGCGGCGCCAGCGTCACCCGCAGAAGCCCGCGCACGCTCTGGTCGCGACCGAAGACGCGCGTCTCCAGCAGGTGCGACGACGATTCCATCTGGTCCGCGAACTCGAGGACCTCCTCGCCCGCAGCCGTCAGGCGGTAGCCCGAAGGCAGCTTTTCGAACATGTGCACCCCGAGGCGCTCCTCGAGTTGGGCGACGCGTCGCAGCACGGTCGAGTGGTTTACACCGAGGCGCTCAGCGGCAGCCCGCACCGAGCCGCCGCGGGCGACGGCAAGAAAGTAGCGAATGTCATCCCAGTCGATCATGGTGCAATCCGGCACCGCACGGTGCGCATTCCAAAGGCCGTATCTAACGCATCGCACACGGGCAGTCATCATAGCCTATGCCGACAAGCACGGCCTAATTCCGAACGGCGGACACCGATCGTCGCGGCTGGCGTCAGTCGTCCGGCCGGATCGATTTCGCACCACCGATGTGCGCGCTTCCGCACTCAACAACTGACGTCGGCGGACCCATTTCGAGGTTCTCGGGGGCGTCCCCGGACGACCAAAGGATTTATGACATGAACAGACTGAATGGAAAGACCGCCGTGATCACTGGTGGCGCTACCGGCATCGGCCGCGCCGCAGCGAAGCGCTTCATCGAGGACGGCGCCTTCGTCTTCATCTTCGGCCGCCGGCAGGAAGCGCTCGACGCCGCTGTGGCCGACCTCGGGCCTAATGCCCGCGCGGTGAAGGGCTCGGTCTCCGACCTGGCCGACCTCGACCGCCTCTACGCAGCAGTGAAAGCCGAACGCGGAACCCTCGACATCGTCTTCGCCAATGCCGGGGCGGGAAGCCCGCTTCCGCTCGGCGAGATCACCGCCGAGCACATCGACGAAACTTTCGACACCAATGTGAAGGGTACGATCTTCACGGTCCAGAAGGCGCTGCCGCTGATGGGCAAGGGCGGTTCGATTATCCTGACAGGATCGAGCGCTGGCACCACGGGTGCCCCGGCATTCAGCGCCTACAGCGCGAGCAAGGCGGCGGTGCGCAACCTCGCGCGGACCTGGGCGGAGGACCTGAAGGGCACGGGCATCCGGGTAAACGTGCTGTCGCCTGGGGCGACGGCGACCGAACTCGCGAAGGAAGCGCTAGGCGAGGAGGGCCAGAAGGTCTTCGCCTCGATGACTCCGCTCCAGCGCATGGCCGATCCGGCGGAGATCGGAGCGGTGGCTGCCTTTCTCGCGTCGCCGGACAGCAGCTTCATGACCGCCAGTGAGGTCGCCGTCGACGGCGGTCTTGCGCAACTCTGACGAGCTACGTCGGGCCAGGCTCTCCATTCGACTGTTCGGAGCGCCGTAGGGCTCGGTAAATAACCCAGCGCCGTTGAAGGCCGGGGAATCAATACCACACTGAATGGAGAAGTATTATGAGCTATGCGATTATAGGATTCGGTAAGATAGGCCAGGCCCTCGCCCACGCCTTCGCCCGTAAAAACATCGACGTGGCCGTCGCGAGCCGCCGGCCGCCCGAGGCGCTGGCGCCGCAGGCCCGGGCGATCGGACCCACGGTCGTCGCCAAGTCGCTGCGAGATGCCGTCGAGGCCGACACGATCATCTTGGCAACCCCGTTCTGGGAGCACCGCGAGGTTGCGAAGGCCCTGCCGAGCTGGGAAGGCAAGACGATCATCGACGCGACGAACGCGTTTCCGGTGCCTGAAGAGCTGCACGGTCTCCCGTCCTCCGCCTTCGTCGCGAAGGCGTTCACCGGCGCCAAGCTCGTCAAAGGGTTCAATCACCTGATTGCGGCCACCCTGGCTACTGATCCGATCGTCGAGGGCGGCCACCGGGTCGTCTTTCTGTCGAGCGACGACGAGGAAGCGATCGCTCCCGTGGCGGCCTTGGCCAAACAACTCGGGTTCGCACCCGTCAAGCTGGGAAAGCTCAACGAGGGTGGCGCGCTGGTGCACGCACGCGGCCGCACCTGGGGCCAGCTGATCTTCCAGGACCTGTTCAAGAAGGAGCAGTGACCGATGTATGACCACGTGATTTGGCCCGAGCGATATGATCCGAAAACGTCGGCTATCTACGCACTCAACGACATTGACGTGAAGGCGCCGCCTGAAGTGGTCTGGAAGCTGCTGGTCGATGCCGAGAATTGGTCGAGCTACTTTCCCGCCGAAGATCAGGTCAGGATCCTGACCGGCAAGCCGGAACTGGCGCTTGAAACCAGATACACCCGGGTGACGGTTGGCTTTCCGATGAGCCTGGTCGTGACGGAGTGCGAACCCTTCCGCAGGCTGGCATGGGCGACAACAGTCGATGGCGATGTTAGCGGATCGAGCGCGTATCACGGCTGGGTCATCACTCCTACAGCCGATGGCTGCCATGTGCTGACCGAAGAAACGCAGCAGGGCCCCTGGTTCCTTGAGGAACTCGGGCGCAAGCATCCCGGTGCACTCTATCGTTATCACCAGGAATGGGTCGAAAGCCTTGCCCGCGCTGCGGAGGCGGAAGTCGCGCGAACAAGGGCGGATTGACGTGCTTGTCCTGAGGTCTCGCCGCGTCGCCTGGGCCGCGATGCTTTCGACCGAACAGTGCTGGGCCAGGCTTCGTCCAAATATTATCGGTACTCAACTGGCGACGGGCGGTTCCAGCCTGGATCGGCGGATGATCACCACCTACCATTGGAGATGAATGATATGAATATTGAACTCAGGGGCCGCAAGGCGATTGTCACCGGATCGACCGCCGGTATCGGCCGCGCGACGGCGGAGGGGCTGGCCCGTGCCGGCGCATCGGTCGTCGTCAACGGCCGTGGGAATAGCCGGGTCGACGAGGCGGTGCGGCAGATGCGGCAGGCCTTTCCCGGAAGCGACATCTCGGGCATCGCCGCCGATCTTGCGACAGCGGAGGGTGCCGAGGCCTTGATCGCGCAGGCGCCGGACGCCGATATCCTTGTGAACAACGTTGGTACGGCTCACCTCCGGGGCTACAATGGCGTCGAGGACATAGCGAATATCCCCGACGAGGACTGGCTCGGCCTCTTCCAGTTGAACGTAATGAGTGGCGTGCGCGTGACCCGTCATTACCTGCCGCGGATGGTGGCGAAAGGCTGGGGCCGTGTCGTGTTTGTCAGCAGCGAGTCCGCGGTCAACATCCCCAAGGAAATGCTCGACTACGGCATGACCAAGACAGCTCAACTCGCGATCTCGCGCGGGCTTGCCGAGGCGGTCGCGGGCACGGGCGTCACCGTCAACGCCGTCTTGCCGGGACCTACCCGCTCTGAGATCCTGGGCGACTTCATGGCGAAGCAGGCCGACGCAAACGGGATCACGCAGCAGGAAGCCGAGCAGGGCTTCCTGAGGGCGATGCGTCCAACCACCCTCATCCAACGCTTCTCGACCACCGATGAGGTGGCCAACATGATCATCTATGCATGCTCGGAGCAGGCTTCGGCGACAACCGGCGCGGCTTTACGGGTGGATGGCGGCGTGGTCCGTTTCGTCGCGTAGCTGCCGAGACGATTATGGCGCCACTGGCGCCGACCAGCGGACGGTCGGCGCCAGCGCGTCCCTTGAGTTTCTCCTGTCCGGTGTCTTCAGGCCGAATACTGGCCGTGATCTTCACCTGTTTCTCGACACACGCTGCAATAGGTCGAGGAAGGCGCGCACGGCGGGATTGGCGCGCCGGCTTTCCGGCCAGACCGCCGTGATATTGTGCCGCTCGACCGCATGGTTGGAAAGCACCGGCACCAATTCGCCACGCGCGACATAGGGCGCCGCGATGAAGTTTGCGCTGATGCCGATGCCGCCGCCTGCAACCAGCGTTGCGATCAACGCTTCGCTCGCGTCCACGACAATGCCGGATGGAGGCATGATTTCGATTTCGCGATCGCCGACACGGAAAGGCCAGCGCAACACTTGGCCGCTGCTTTGATAGCGCAGGGTCACAGTATCGTGTCCTTCCAGTTCGTCCGGATGCGAAGGAGTGCCCCGTGCGGCCAGATAGGCTGGCGACGCGAAACAGCAGAGCCAATGCGGTGCGAACTGGCGCGACAACAGCCGCGAGTCAGCGAGATCGCCGATCCGCACCGCAATGTCGATTCGCTCTTCAATGATATCGACGAACTGGTCGCTCAAGCGAAGGTCGACTGCGACCTTGGGGTGCAGTCGACGAAAACTCGGCAGTGCGGGTGCGATCATATGGATGCCGATCGGCAGCGAGGTGGCGATCCGCAGAGTGCCTGACGGTTCCGAGCGCGCCATCGTCGCCAGTTGCTCGATCTCCTCTGCTTCGCGCAGCAGCCTAAGCGCGCGCTCATGCAGATCGCGCCCTTCTGGTGTGAGCGTCAGCGAGCGGGTCGTTCGGGTGATGAGGGATATGCCCAGGTTCTGCTCCAGCCGTTGGATGCTTTTGCTGATCGCCGAGGGCGAAATCGACAAGGATCGGGCGGCCGCGGTGAAGCTGCCCATCGACCCGACACGGGCGAAGGCGATCAGCCCCGTCAGCCTTTCAAGTGCTATTTGTTCCTTCATGGAATTACTAAAGCGAATTCGAGCGCAATTATCAATCTTCCAGCATGCATCATATGACGTTCACATTGGGCATAGCTGATGGAGTGATGATGAGCGATGTGATGAAAGCGGTTCGTCTGCACGAGTTCGGCAACCCGAACCTGTTGCGCTACGAGGATGCGCCCCGCCCCACGGCGACGCCGGGTGAGGTTCTGGTCCGGGTCCACGCGGTGGGCCTCAATCCGCCGGACTGGTATCTGCGGGATGGCTACCGGTCGCTCCCTCCGGAGTGGCAACCTGATCCCGCATTTCCGCTGATCCTCGGATCGGACGTGTCAGGTGTTGTCGAGGTTGTCGCCAGCGACGTGGAGGGCGTCGGCGTAGGCGACGAAGTCTACGCCATGGTTCGCTTCCCAGAGCATGTCATGGAGGGCGGTAAAGCCTATGCCGAGTATGTCAGCGTGCCAGCTTCGCAGCTGGCGCGGAAACCGGCCAACATCGATCATGTCCACGCGGCCGGCGCGCCCATGTCGCTGCTTACCGCCTGGCAATTCCTGATCGAGTTGGGCCACGACGAACCCAATCCGTTCCAATCGTTCACGCATGTGCCGGTGCCCCTTGAGGGCAAGACGGTGCTCGTCAACGGCGCCGGAGGCGGCGTCGGGCACTTGGCCGTGCAACTCGCAAGATGGAAGGGGGCGCGTGTCATTGCCGTGGCATCCGGCAAGAATGGGGGGTTGATGCGCGACCTCGGCGTCGATCAATTCATCGATTACACCAGGACGCCTGCCGACGAGGTCGTGCGCGATGTTGATCTCGTCCTTGATGCAGTCGGCGGTCCGGACACCGGCCGCTTCCTACGCACCTTGAAGCGGGGCGGCGCCCTGTTGCCAGTATACCCGTTGGGCTTCACTGGCCACGACGAAGCCGAGACGCGCGGTATCAAGGTTTCGACCACGCAAGTCCGCTCGAATGGCGCGCAACTGGCGCAAGCCTCTCGCCTGCTGGACGACGGCACCGTCCGCATCGTCATCGACAGCACGTTTCCGCTCGCCGAGGCCGCAAAAGCACACGAGCGCGCCGCTCGCGGGAACATCCAGGGCAAGATCGTCCTGATCGTTGCATGACCGGAAGGATGGAGAAGGCTCAGGGGATAAAACAATGCTTATCGTGACCGGATATGTCCACGTCGAACCGTCCGCGGTGGCCGAGTTTGTCACCGATATCGAGGCGCTTGCGCACAGTGCCAAGCAGCGCGACGGGGGCCTGTTCTACGCTGTTGCCGTGGATGATCGAGCCGCCGGGCGTCTGCTCGTCGCAGAGCGGTGGAGAGATCAAGCATCCCTCACTGCGCATCTTCATGCGCCCAAAACTCTGGCATTCGTGGAGCGGTGGCGTGGCCGGATGAGAGGCGACATCTTCAAGTACGACGCAATGAATGAACGGTCGCTCTTCGATGAGTAACGGCGTCATCTTATGTTCTACACGCTCGCCGGGAGTGAGATCCGGACTGGAACGGCAACTGCGTGGCAGCGAAAATCGCCGTCCCAGCTACGCCATTGCCACCGCCCCTCCCCCCTACTCGATGGTACCAAGCGGCTTCGACGTCACATCGTAGACGACGCGGTTGATGCCTCGGACCTCGTTGATGATGCGGGTGGCGGACCTGGCACGAGCGACTGCTGACGATCAGCCGAGCGACAGTTCCTTCGTCTGGTGTCTCAGCACGAGGCCGACCGCGCCCAGCAACGCATCGTTCTCGGTGTGCTTGCCAACGATTATCCGCGTGCGCAGGGCCGGAGCGATATCGCGGGACTTGATGAGCGTGTGGCGTTCATAGGATGCGATCAACGGCGTCAACAGAATGTCGCCCGCCAAAGCCATGTGACCGCCGACGATGATGAGCGGCGGATTGAGCACCGAGCCGATCAAGCCAAGACCCCGGCCGGCGATCTCGGCGGTATCCTCGATCATCCGCAACGCCCTGACGTCGCCCTGCTCGGCCATGGTGATGACATCGTCCATGGTGACCTGCCGCCCAACGACACGCGAAATCTGTTCGAGCGGCCGGGTAAAACTCGCGTAGAGTTCCAGGCATCCGCGATTGCCGCACCGGCACAGATCGCCGCCGGGATCGATGCTGATGTGCCCGAATTCGCCGGCGCCGCCGGCGATGCCCGTCACCAGCCGGCCATGCTGGACAATGGCCCCGCCGACACCCAGATCGATCTTGAACAGCACGAAATCGTCCTGGCCGACGGCCGCACCCCACATCAGCTCCGCAATGGCCGAGCAGTTGCTCTCATTGTCGGCGAAGATCGGCTGTTCCAGGACGGGTCCGAACACATCTCGTATGTTGACGCCGGCCCATGTTGGAACCATGCTCGCGCGCAGCACCACTCCATCGCGGCTGACAGGGCCGGAGACGGAAACCCCAACCCCCAGGAGCCCCGCCGCCGGCAGACCGTTTTCCTCGTAAGATTGGGCAATTGCAGATTTGACCATCTGGGCCGCCTGCTGCGGCTGGTAGTCCAGAGGCATGGGGATGGTTTTTTCGGCAATGACGGAATGCGAAACATCGGCGACGATGAGCCGTATCTGTTGAAGAGCCAGGTGAATTCCGACGCAGGTGCCCGCTGTCGGATTGAGCGTCACGGCCGCGGCTGGCCTGCCGATGCCTCTGATGCCATCGCTGCTGGCTGCGGCTTCGATCACCATGCCCGACTTTCTCAAGCCGTTGAGCGCCGTTGAGACAGTCGAGCGCGCCAGACCGGTGATGCGCGCGATCTGCGACGCGGAGAGCACGCCGCGCTCGCTCAGGCAGCGCACGATCATGCTCTCCGGCGACGCGGACGGTCTGTCGATCAGCCAGGCTCTAAGCGAAGGTTTTGTCATGGATCAACATAAACATCGTTGACTGATAGCTCCAATATGTCATCTTGGAAAGAACTCGAGATAACCAATCTCGCCGGTTGCGGCTTCAAACCGCGGCCATAAGCGGTCGAGACGAACCGTGCAACACCATATGGGAGTGAAACAATGAAGTCCGTCATGACCGCCCTCGCGGCCGCTGCTGCGTGCACCCTTATCGCCGGGGCAGCCCTCGCCGAGCCCAAGACGAACCTGCTGCACCAATGGGCGACAGGATCGGACGCCCAGGCGATCGCCAAGCTCGGCGAGATGTTCACCGCCAAGGGCGGCAAATGGGAACAGACCTCCATCGCCGGACACACGGCCAATACGCTGGCCAAGCTGCGGGCCGACGTGATCGCCGGCAATGCCCCGCCTGCCGTGCAGCTCAAAGGTCCGGAAATCGCCGAGTGGAACGAGACCGGCATGACCGCCGATCTCGACGAGCTGGCGGCCTCGGAAGGATGGGAGAAAGTGGTCGCGCCGGAATTGCTTCCGGTGATGAAGCCGACCGGCAAATGGGTCGCCGCTCCCATGAACATCCACCGCATCAACTGGCTGTGGGCCTCGCCGAAGGTCATGCAGGCCGCCGGCGTGGCGGAAATGCCCAAGACCTGGGCCGAATTCAATGCAGCCTGTGACAAGATCGTCGCCTCAGGCAAGATCTGCATCTCGCATTCGACCGCCGACTGGACGGATTCGACGGTGTTCGAGGTCGTGCTCTACGGCCAGGACATCGACCTCTATCGCAAGGCCTTCGTCGAAGGCGATGTCGAATCCATGCGCAGCCCCGGGATGGTCAAGGCCTTCGAGCAGATGCGCCTGATGACGAGCAAGTACATGGATCCAGGCATGGTAGGCCGCGACTGGGATTCGATGTCGGCGCTCGTCGGCAAGGGCGACGCGGCGTTCCACATCATGGGCGACTGGACGATCGGCCTGCTGACCGCCGCGGGCTTCAAGGAAGGCACCGACTATGTGTGCGCCCAGGCGCCGACCGATTGGGGCAAACCCGGCTTCATCCTCAACTCGGACTCGGTCGTGTTCTTCAAGCAGAAGGACCAGGATTACATCGACGGCCAGAAGCTGCTGGCCAGCCTGATCCTGTCGCCCGACTTCCAGACGGCCTTCAACCAGGCCAAGGGCTCGATCCCCGCACGCCTGGATATCGATCTGTCGAAGGGCTTCAATCCGTGCCAGCAGCTCTCGCAGAAGGATCTGCAGGCTTCGATCAAGGGGGGCACGCTGGTCCGCTCGATGGCGCACAACATGACCGTCCCGCAGAAGATGCGCGGCGCGATCATGGACTCCATCACCGAGTTCGTGGCGACGCCCGACATGTCAGCCGAAGCCGGCGCCAATGCGATGGCCGACGCGGCAGAAGCACAGAAGTAGACAGGAATGGCCGGGCGCAATTTCTGTCCGCGCCCGGCCATCCTCCATCCCGGTCCCTGCCAGTCCCGTGCTCTGAATGTCAAACCACGACCTGATCCTGCCGGTCCCGGCGCCCGCCCGCCTTTGGCGGGAGCGGCTGGGCTCCGCGATGCCCTTGCTGGTGCTCGGCCCCTCGCTCGTGGCGAGCTTCGTCTACGTCTTCGTGTTCACCGGCTGGACGCTCTACATCTCTGTCTCGAACTCCTCGCTGCTCCCGACCTACGGCTTCGTCGGCCTGGACAACTACGCGTCGCTCTGGGCGAACCGGCGCTGGAACATCGCCTACACCAACCTCTTTTTGTTCAGCGGTTTCTATATCGTCGGCTCGATGGCCGTCGGACTGCTGCTGGCAATCCTGATCGACCAGCGCGTGCGCGGCGAAGCGGCCTGGCGCACGATCTTCCTCTATCCGCTGGCGGTCTCCTTCATCGTCACCGGCACGGTCTGGAGCTGGCTCTACAACCCGGTCGACGGCATCCAGGCGCTGGTGCGCGGACTGGGCTGGACGAGCTTCAGTTTCGCTCTCGCCAGCGACCGACACTATGCGATCTATGCGGTGATCATCACCGGCGTCTGGCAGGCCTCGGGCTTTGCCATGGCGCTCTTCCTGGCTGGCCTGCGCTCGGTGGATTCCGACCTCGTCAAGGCCGCGCAGATCGACGGCGCATCGACCTTCCGCATCTATCGCAAAGTGCTTCTGCCAACGATTGCGCCGATCTTCCTGGCGGTCGCCGTGATCCAGATCCAGTTCGCCATCAAGACCTTCGACCTGGTGGCCGCCCTCACCAAAGGCGGCCCGGGGATCTCGACCACCTTCCCCGCCATCTACGTCTATGACCTGATGTTCCAACGCGGCCAGATCGGCGAAGGTGCTGCGGCAGCCATCATGATGCTTGCCGCTGTTGCCGTGGTGCTGGTGCCCTATTCGTTCTGGGTGGTCTGGCGCCGACGCAAGGAAGCCGGCCATGGCTGACGCAGCGCTGGACCAGTCGCTCGATCATCGCGCTGCCACGGTTGCGGCGCGCAGGCATTTCCTCACCCGCTTCGTCATCTATGGGCTGCTGGTTGTCTTCGCGGCGATCTACCTAGTCCCGTTGCTGGTCGTGGTGCTGAATTCATTCCGCGATCAGCAAGAGATCGCGCGCAACGGGCTGATCTCGCTGCCGCGCAGCTTCCGCCTCGAAGCCTGGGGCCAGGCCTGGAGCAGCTATTGCATCGGCGGCACCTGCGAGGGCATGCAGCGCAACTTCTACAACTCCCTGAAAATGACGATCCCGGCGACGATCATCTCGACGGCGGTCGGCGCGATGAACGGGTACATCCTGTCGAAATGGCGCTTCAGGGGTTCGGAAGCGATGTTCACCTGCATGCTGCTCGGCGTCTTCGTTCCGGGCCAGATCTCGTTGATGCCGTGGGCGTTCATCCTCGGCAATCTGGGCCTCAGCAACTCGGTCTACGGGCTTGTCCTCATCCACGTCATCCAGGGCATTTCGTTCACCACCCTGTTTTGCCGCAACTATTACGTCAGCATTCCCGACGATCTCATCAAGGCGGCGCGCATCGACGGCGCAGGCTTCTGGCGCATCTTCCGCAAGATCATTCTGCCGCTCTCCTCACCGATCCTGATCGTCACGGTGATCTGGCAGTTCACCGGCATCTGGAACGAATATCTGTTCGGGGTCGTCTTCACCTCCGGGCAGCAACAGCCGATCACGGCCGCGCTCGTCGCGCTGACGGCAAGCGGCACCAATGTACGTGCCTACGATGTCATGAGCGCCGCCGTGCTGATCGGCGCGCTGCCGCCGCTGCTGATCTATCTCTTCGGCGGCAAGTATTTCGTCCGCGGCCTGACGCAAGGCGCAATCAAATGAGGCGCGATCAAGTGAGCGGAGCCTGCCGCATATCGCCGATCGTCGCGTCCGCCAAGAAGGGCATCGCATGTCGACATTGACCATCCGATCCTTGCGCAAGAACTTCGGCGCGGTCGAGGTTCTGAAGGGCGTCGATCTCGAGGCGCAGAACGGCGAGTTCATTGCGCTGGTCGGGCCGTCCGGCTGCGGCAAGTCCACCCTGCTGGCGATGATCGCGGGGCTGGAAACCGTAACCTCCGGCGAGATCCGCATCGACGGCCGGCTGGTCAATTCGGTCGCGCCGAAGGACCGCGACATCGCCATGGTGTTCCAGTCCTACGCACTTTACCCGACGATGACGGTGCGCGAGAACATCACCTTCGGCATGGAAAGCCGCCGCGTGCCGAAGCCGCAGCAGGACGAAGCCGTCAAGCGGGTTGCAGCTTTCCTGCAGATCGAACCGCTGCTTGGGCGCAAGCCCGGGCAGCTTTCGGGCGGCCAGCGCCAGCGCGTCGCGATGGGCCGGGCGCTGGTGCGCGATCCGAAGCTGTTCCTGTTCGACGAGCCGCTCTCCAATCTCGACGCCAAGCTGCGCGTCGACATGCGTACCGAAATCAAGAAGCTGCATCACCGCGTCGGCAAGACGACGGTTTACGTCACCCACGATCAGGTCGAGGCGATGACGCTCGCCTCGCGCATCGCCGTGATGCATCAGGGCGAGGTCCAGCAATTCGATGAGCCGGCCACGATCTACAACCGTCCGGCCAACATGTTCGTCGCCGGCTTCATGGGTTCGCCGGCGATGAACTTCCTGCCGGCCGAACTGAGCGAGCAAGGCGGTCGCCCCACTGTTGCCTTGCACAGCGCCGACGGCAAGACGGCCAGCCTGCCGATCGCCCAGACGCTTCCGTCCAACACGCCGCGACAGCTCGTGCTCGGCATCCGGCCGGAGCACATCTACCGGTTCGATCCCGATCTTGCGCGCCGCAAGCCGAGCATCGCGCAAATCGATGCCGTTGTCGAACTGGTCGAGCCGACAGGTGCCGAGACCATGGCCGTCCTGCGCCTGGGCGCCAAGGAGATCACCGGCCGTTTCGACCCCGACGGAACGCCACGGATGGGTGAGACGGTGACGCTCGGCATAGACATGGCGCGTGCGTGCCTGTTCGACCCGACGAGCCAACGCCTGATCTGAAGAGAGTTCCGCACTTGTCCTTTGCCACCTATCCGAGCCTGGCCGACCGTGTCGTGCTGATCACCGGCGGCGCGACGGGCATCGGCGCCGACACGGTCCGCGCTTTCGCCGCCAATGGCGCACGCGTCGCGTTTCTCGATCTAGAGCAGGAGGCCGGCGATAAGCTCGCCAGGGAAGTCGCCGCCAAGGCACCACACGCGCCACTGTTCATGCGCTGCGACGTGACCGATATTGTCGCCCTCCAGGCTGCGATCGGCACGGTGCGCGACCGCCTCGGACCTGTCGCGGTGCTGGTCAACAACGCCGCCGACGACAATCGCCACCCGGTCGCCGAGGTAACGCAGGAGTACTGGGATCATGCCCAGGACGTGAACCTCAGGCACCACTTCTTCGCCGCCCAGGCCGTGCATGCGCACATGAAGGAGCTGGGCTTTGGTTCGATCGTCAATTTTTCCTCGATCGCCTGGCGTTTCGGCGCGGCAGAGATGGCGCCCTATGCGACGGCCAAGGCTGCCGTGGTCGGATTGACATTCGCGCTGGCACGGGCGTTTGGCCCCGACAACATCCGCGTCAACGCCATCGAGCCGGGCGCCGTCATCACCGACCGGCAACGGCAGCTCTGGTACAAGACGCAGGCCTCGGTCGACCAGGTCGTGCAGCGCCAATTGATCCGCCGGGTTCTGCTCGGCGAGGAGATCGCGCGCACGGTGCTGTTCCTCGCCGCCGACGACAGCCGCATGATCACCAAGCAGTCGATCACCGTGGACGCCGGCCTGCGATGACCGCAAAACCCGAACCAAAGGATCGCTTTATGCTCGAGGTCGGCCTGAACCCCTATGGTCTGACCTATCATCTCGGCCTCCAGGCCCGCGGCACGTCACGCGCCAATCCCAAACCGGCAGGGCTGGAAGGTTTCATCGCGCTGGCGACCGAACTCGGCGCGCGGGTGCTGGAGATCTGGGTGCCATGGCTGAGCGAACTTTCCGACGAGGCGGTGATCGCGTTGCGGGAAAGGCTCGCCGGCCTTGGCATCACACCGATCGTCAGCGGCGGCCTTCTGGTGGGCGAACCGCTCGACCAGGCATTTCGGGCCGCACGCTTGCTGCGGGCCAAGATCATCCGAGCGGCACTGACGCCGGTTCTATGCGGCGACCGCAACGCTGCCGGCGAGACATGGAGCGAGTTCGCCGGCATCATTCGAGACAGATTGAAGGAGTGGGGTGCCCGCGCGTCTGCCGAAGGCCATGTCCTTGCGATCGAAAACCACCAGGACTTCACCAGCCAGGAACTCGTCGATTTTTGCGCGCTCGGCGGCGAAGGCGTGGGCGTCACCTTCGACACCGGCAACACATTCCCGGTCGGCGAAGCGCCGCTCGATTTTACGCGGCGGATCGCGCCTCATGTCCGCCATGTCCACCTCAAGGATTACCGCGTGCAGTTCACGAGCGAAGGCTACCGGCTGATCCGTTGTGCCATCGGCGATGGCGCGGTGCCGTTTGCCGAGCTGTTTGCAATTCTTGGCCAGCACCACGATCGCATGACCGCCGTTCTCGAACCGGGCGCATTGGAGGCGCGGCATGTCCGGTATCTGCGCGACGACTGGTGGCATGGCTATCCGCCGAAGACGGCACGCGAATTTGCCGCCTGCCTGCTGGCCGCGCAGCGCAATCGGCTGCCCGACGATGCCGACTACCGCACCCCTTGGGAGCGCGAAGACGATGGTTCCCTGGTTTCCTACGAGCTCGACATGATCCGGCGCAGCGCCGCCAACATGCGCAATTTGGTTTGATGAAAGTGGAGAAGATCTGGTGACGACACGTGAACTCGATGGATTGACCGCCTTCGTGACCGGCTCCGGCCGTGGCCTCGGCCGGGTGATGGCCGAGCGCCTGGCGGAACTCGGCGCCAATGTCGCGATCCACGACATGGACGAAACAGCGCCGGCCAAATATGGCGAGTTCGCCAATCTCGGCGAGGTGGTCGAGCGCCTGAAGCGGCATGGGACGAAGGTCACGTCGGTGACCGGCAACATCGGCGACCAGAAGGCGGTGGCCGAGATGAAGCGCAAGATCGAGGCCGATCTCGGCGACGTGCATGTGCTGGTCAATTGTGCCGGCGGCGACATCGGCGCCAAAGGCGGCAAGCCGAACCCGAACAACGCCCTCGACATCGAGCTCGAGGACATCCGCGTGCTGA
The DNA here is from genome assembly GCF_055811115.1 of Mesorhizobium sp. WSM4832. NCBI lineage: Bacteria > Pseudomonadati > Pseudomonadota > Alphaproteobacteria > Hyphomicrobiales > Phyllobacteriaceae > Mesorhizobium > Mesorhizobium sp. WSM4832. The sequence goes on from NZ_JBVVQH010000005.1 coordinate 228,202, forward strand.
CCGAGAACAATCTGATCGGCACGATGCTGGTCTGCCAGGCTTTCGTTGCGCCTATGAAGCAGCGCGGCGGCGGCTCCGTCATCAACATCGCGTCGGCGGCGGCTCACCTCGGCTGCTCTCCCGAGGTCGTCTACTCGACGTTGAAGGCCGCGGTCGTGCATTACACGCGCTGCCTCGCCAAGGAACTGATCGACGACGGCGTGCGCATCAATGCAGTCAGCCCCGGCGCCACCAAAACGGCACGGTTCCAGGCGACCCGCGTGGTCGATCCGGCGCGCATGGATTCGAGCAGGAAATCGCTAAACCGGTATGCGGAGCCGGAAGAGATCGCCGAGGCTGTGGCCTTTCTCGCCGGCCCCCGCGCGCGCTTCATCAACGGGCAGGTCATCCGCGTCGATGGCGGTTTCACTATCTTTCCAGGTTGAATGGCTGCCGAGTGAACCGACTTGCGAATTCAAGCACTGCTCAAGTCCGGAATCGCTGCCAGATCGATCTCGGTGATATGCCAGCGGCCAAGATTTGCGGTGTAGAGCCTGTCGCCCTTGAAGGCGATGTTGGTGGGATGCGCCAGCGTCGTCGCCGCGGGATCTTCGATCAGCACTTCGAGACCTCTGTCCTTTCGCCAGCGATAGATCCGGCTGGGCTCGTAGCATGAGATGAATAGCGAACCGTCAGGCGCGAAGGCCACGCCATCGGGAACATTGCGCACGTCTTCGACGATGACCTGCCGCGCGCCCGCACCACCATCGGCAAGGATTGGCACGTAGCTGATGCAGGGCGCATCGCTCTCCACGACATAGAGCCCGTTGCCATCCGGCGCCATGGCCATGCCGTTGGCGAAGGACATCGCTTCCCGGCACCACAGGCCGCCCTCGCCGGTGTTGAGATCGTAGCGGAAGATGCCCGAGCGTTTGTCCTCGCCAACGCTGTCCGACACGTAGAGCCAACCCCTTGCCTCGTCGACGATCGGATAGTTCGGCACGCGGATGCCGGCCGCTGCGAAGCGCTCCATGCGACCTGTCGCGGAGTCCCAGCGGAAGATGGCGGCATGCTTCAGATCGCAGGCAAAGCAGTTGCCGGCGCTGTCGAAGGCAATGCCGAGCAAGAAGCCATCGGTGCCGCCCATGCGCTCGACCGAACCGCCATCGGCGGCCAGTCTCAGAAGGTGCCGGTTTCGGTGCCGCACCAGATCGATCCGTCGCGATGGACAGCCACGCCCTCAGGATGCGCGACGCGCGGATTGGTGAAGATGCCGTCGAAGAAGACTCGGGCGGCGGACATGTCGAGCAAAGGCTTTGCCATGGAATGCTCCTCAGCTTGCGGCAGGCGACCTCTGTGCGGCGATGCAGCGCTCGACCATCGCGCGATCAGCGGCGAGGATTTCGGCGATGAGCGCTCCGCGCTCCTTGGCGCTGACGAATTCCAGGCGACGCAGGCCGAGCGGGTCGATGCGGTTTCGCAGTACTGCAAGCGTATCCGAGGACGGCACCGGCACCTCGCGGCACTTCGCGTCGAACGTGACCGCAAAGCCGGTCGCATCGCGGATTTGCTGGCGCGTGATGCCGGGCATGGTTTCGACGACGATCAATTCCCTGGATACCTCGTCGAGCCGGAAGACGCAGAGATCGGTGAAGACCAGCGCCTTGCCTGTGCGATAGCCCATCGGGTCGCGTTCGGCAGGCGTCAGCAGTCCGCGGGCGGAACTCACGATCTCGACTTCGTCCACCAGCGACTGGACCGAGTGACGCGGGATGTAGAGCAGGTAATCGCGGTGCATGTTGGCGACGTCGGCCATGCCGCCCTGCCCTGGCAGTCGGATCAGGCCGCCGCTCGGCTTGCGCAGCGCGATGGTGTTGACGCGGCCGCGTCGATCTACCTGTGCGGCGCCGACGATCTCATGCGTCACCGCGCCGGCCTGGTAATAGGTCGAGTAGGTGTCGTCACCGCCGGCATGCGCCACCGCCGTCTCGCAATCCAGGCTTTCGATCAGTGACAGGATCATCGGGCTTGGCGCGATGTCGAGGTGGCCGCAGCTCATCGTCGCGACGATCATGTCCGGCGCGTGCGTTGCCTTAGCCAGCCGGTAGGCGACATTGGCGAGCGGCGACACTGCGCCGGCGCTGGCAAAGCTCTCATTGTCAAGCTCGGCGGCGATGCGGGCAGCGATGATCTCGTCGATGGATGGTTTCCTGTCACCATGCGCGAGCGCCGGCATCGCCAACACCGTCTCGGCGCTGACTTTCGCAGCGTCTCGAAGCCGCTCTGGCAGGCCATTCGGAGGCAGGCGGAGCTTATCCGGCAAAGCTGCCTCCTTGGTCGCGAACGCCTCCGACAATGCCTGATAGTCGGTGACGTAGAATGGCAGGCACGAGGCCGGATAAGCGCCGCCCGGCGCCAGGGCTATGGCGGAAACCTGGTTGCGGGTGAGGATGCTCTGGCGGCCGTCCCGCCGCAGCGCCCCGACCGGCACGATTTCCTCTACCGTGACCAGCACCTTGCGCGCCGCGCCGGCCATGGCGAAGTCCAGCGCGCGCGGCCCGATGATCTCAACATTGCCGCTTTCGTCGGCGCGCTGGGCGTGGACGATGAAGGTGTCGAGCCTGAGCGGCGGAACGAATCCGGTCTCGATCCCGGCAAGCGGATCGAGCCCGGCGACCGCACCCGGCATACGGGCCAGCATGTCGGACCCTTGCGGTAGCTGGAACGGCATCGACGGCAGGTTCTGTTGCGCCGCCCGCAACGCCTGGATCATCGCCAGCGCGGTCCAATCGCGAACCGATATCGCGCCGCTCTCGGCGGCGGCACGAAAGCGTGGCGGAAGGCCAAAAATGTCGAGGCTGGAAAAGCAGAGGTCGATCTCCGCCACCGCATTCGCCTCAAGCAGCAGTTCGAGCGGCAACCCGCCGGCCCAGCAGACATAGTGCAGGTCCTTGACGCCTGAGCTGGCGATGGCGCGCAGGAGAGAAATCGGCAGCCGGGCGAAATGATGGCCGCCGACGCCGAAAGCGTCGCCGTGGCCGACCATCGCCACCAGCCCCTCGATGTCGGTGAAACGGGGCCGGTTCGGCTTGACCAGAGACCTTGCAGCACGATCCGTCACAGCGCGGATGCCTCGATGCGGTAGCGGGTGACGAACGGCCTTTCGGGCGAGAATTCCAGCGCGGTCGCGATGCCGGATTGCGCGATCGGATTGTCGGCCAGCGCGGTCGCCGGGCCGAGCCCGAAGGGCGAGCAGATCGGCTCGATGCCGATCGCGACATGACGCCCGTTCCAGGGCGCCGCCTTGCGGCCGCGATTGGAGTACCAAAGCAGGAGGCTGGGGAAATGCTCCTTTTGCCAGGATAGCTGCACCCGGTATCCGTCCTCATGGTTGACGAGCGCGGCGACACCGTCGACGCCTTCGATCTGCAGGAGCTCCTCCGTGTCGGCGGCCAGCGGCAAGCGGGAGGCGTCGACCACGCCGCCGGCGCGCGCAGGCACGGCTCTCAGTTCGAAGAACGTCGTATTCCTGGCGAACAGCTCCGTACCGGGTTCGACATCGTGCGGATAGGTGTGGCCCTCGTCGAAGCCGCCAAGCTCCAGCGTGGCCGCGCCCATCTCGAGAGGCAGCCTGAACACCGGATGCAGGCCGATCGGCAGGCGACAGGCACGGCGGACGAATACCCTGAATTCGATGTCGATGGCCGATGCGGACGGATCGGGCGTTATCGTCCTCTCGACGCGCTCGACCGGGCTCGTCTGAGGATAGGCAAGCGCCAGCGAAAGCGATCCGCTCTCGCCCTCGCACCAGGTCCAGTCATGGTTGGAGCTGTGGCCATGGACTTCCTCGTCAGGCGCCGGCGGCCCCATGACACGCGCCCAGTTCTCGGACCACCCTTCGGCAGGCACCGAGTAACCGAAGGGCACGCAGGGCCATTCGCCGCGCAGCTTACGCAGGATGCCCGGCAACGCGCCCGCTTCCGGCTCAGTCGCCCAGGGCGCGACGTGCATCGGCGAAACCTGCCGGCCGTTGGCCAGCACGAATGTGACCGGCGCCAGCATCGCGCCGAGCCGCTGCACGGTCAGCGAGCCATGCGCCCAGCCGAGACCCCGATAGTCGTCGCCACTCATGAGCCGGCCTTCTTCACGGCGCTCCTCTCGGCGAATTCCTTGACGCGCCGCTGGCCGGTTTCGCTACGATAGAGGCCGCCCAATATGTTGCGTTCCATCGCAAGGCCTTCAGCCAGATCGCCCGACACCGCATGCGCCGTCAGCGCCTTCAGCCCTTCGATCGCGGCGGCGGGCTCGGCGGCGATCATCCTGGCCAATTCCAGTGCGCGCGGCATCAGTCTCTCGACATCGACGATCTCGTTGACCAGGCCGGCACTTACGAATTCCGAGGCCGGCACGATGGCGCCGGTCATCAGCAGAAGATTGGCGCGGTTGCGGCCGAGCTTGGCGACGCTGCGCTGCGTGCCACCGCCGCCGGGGATCAGCCCGAGCTTGATCTCCGGCAGGCCGAGCTTGGCGAACTGGTTGGCGATCACGATGTCGCAGCACAACACCAGCTCCATGCCGCCGCCCAGCGCAAAGCCGTTGACCGCCGCGATCACCGGTTTGCGGTTGTTCTCGATCGCCGCATACATGCGCGTGCCCGCAGCCTGGAATGTGTCGAACTCGGCCGCCGTCTGCGCGGCGTATTCCTTGATGTCGGCGCCGGCCATGAAGCCGCGTCCCTCGCCGGTCACCACGATCGCACCGACGCCTTCGTCGCCCGACAGAGCCTCGAAGGCCTCGGTGATCTCGCCCTGCATCTGCCGGTTCATGGCATTGAGCTGGTCGGCGCGGCGGAAGGTGACAACCGCGACGCGGCCCTGGGTCTCGACCGTGAGTGTCTGGTAGGCGCCCATCGTCAGGCCGCGTCCACGGTCATGTCGCCTGACGCCTCGAGTGCGGCGATCTCATCCTTCGACAGGCCGAACTCCGCCAGGATCTCGCGGCCGTGCTGGCCGACCAGCGGCGCCGGCCGCTCGATGGTGGCCGGCGTCTCGCTCATCTTGACCGCGGGCGCCACCACCCGCACCTTGCCGCCGCGCGGATGATCGTAACTGGTGATCATGCCCATATGCTTGACCTGCGGGTCTTCCGCCGCGCGACGGATATCCTTCACCTCCGCGCACCAGATGTCGGCTGCCAGAAGCCGCGCCAGCAGATCCTGCGTGGAGAATTTCTTCGTCTCGGCGTTGACTATCTCGAACACCTCGTCGCGCTTGTCGAACAGGGTCTTCAGGTCGTCATAGACGGCAAGCTGCGGTGCTTCGAGCACTTCGTAAAGCGTCTTGAACGGGCTCATGGCGATCGACACGTAGCCGCCATCCTTCGTCTCGTAGATGCCGAACGGCGCCTGCATGCCGGGATGGCCGATGCCGGAATTCGGCCGCACGAAATCCTCGCCGAGATTGAGCACCGCGACATATTCCTGGTTGAGATGCGCCAAAAGGCCGGCCAGCAAATTGACCTCGATCTTCTGGCCCTTGCCGGTCTTCTCGCGATAATAGAGCGCCGACAGGATGCCGTAGACCATGTTCATGGCGCCGATCTGGTCGGCGAGGCCGGCGCCAGCGGGAACCGGAGCCTGGTCGCCGCGGCCGGTGTTGGCGATTAGCCCGGCGAGCCCTTGGATCAGCATGTCCTGGCCGGGGCGCTCGACATAGGGGCCTTCCTCGCCATAGCCGGATCCCGAGCAGTAGATGATGCGCGGATTGACGGCCTTGAAATCCTCGTAGCCGTAACCGAGCTTGGCCAGCACGCCGGGACGGAAATTCTGCACCACGACGTCGGCACTCTTTGCCATCTCCATGATGATGGCGTGCACCTTGCGGCTCTTCAGGTTGAGCGCGATCGAACGCTTGTTGCGGTTCCAGGCAAGAAAATTCGGGCTCTCGGAGCCGCCGACCCATTTGGCGAAGAAGGTCATGCCGCGGAACATGTCGCCGGCGCCGGCGCGCTCGATCTTGATGACGTCGGCGCCCATATCGCCGAGCAGCTGCGTGGCGAACGGCCCCTGCAGCAGATGGCTGAAATCGAGGATGCGGACGCCTTCGAGGGCCTTGTTCATTTTACGTCTCGTTTCGTTTTCAAAGCAGTTCGGGAACGTAGCGCGGTGCCGCGGTCAGTCCGCCGTCGACGCGCAGATCGGTGCCGGTGGTGAAGCCGGCTGCATCGGAAGCGAGGTAGACGGCGGCCTCGGCCACTTCGGAAGGCTCGCCGATGCGGCCAAGCGGATGCATCTTGACCCAGGCCTTGGCGAGGTTGCCGCCGATCTCCTTGATCAGCCTGTCGTTCATCGGCGTGTTGATGGTGCCGGGCGAGATCGAGTTGACGCGGACGTTCGCCGGGCCGAACTCGACCGCCATCTGGCGCGTCATCGCCATCACCGCGCCCTTGGCGCCGGCATAGGCGGTCCAGCCATCGAGGCCGATATGGCCTTGTGCCGAAGCCATGTTGATTATCGAGCCCGACTTTTGCGCGATCATGTGTGGCAGCGCGTATTTGCAGCCGCGGAACACGCTGGTTAGGTTGACCGCGATCAGCCGGTGCCACTGCTCGTCGGTCATCTCGTGCACTGGCATGCCGCCGATGGCGATGGCGGCGTTGTTGACTAGGATGTCGAGGCGCCCGGCCTTCCTGACGGCGCTGTCAATGAGGCCGGCGATATCGGCTTCCTGCGAAACGTCGCAATGGACATACTCGGCAAGGTGGCCAGCCGCGCGCAACGCCGCCGCGAACTCCTCGCCGGCGCCGTCGGCGATATCGCCGAGGAAGACATGCGTGCCTTCGCGCGCCATCGCATGCGCAATCGCGTGGCCGATGCCGTCGGCGGCACCGGTGATGACGGCGGTTTTTCCTTCCAGACGAGCCATGTCAGCCTCCATTCGCGCGCCGGCGCTTCGCCTCGTCGAAAGCAACCGCGGCAATGATGATCATGCCGGTGATGACCAGCTGCCATTCGGTCGGCAGGCCGAGCCCGCGCAGGCCGTTGGACAGGAATTGCAGGATCAGGACGCCGAGCGCCATACCGGTCAGGCTGCCGATGCCGCCGGCAAGGCTGATCCCGCCGAGCACGGTCGCGGCGACAACCTGGAACTCGAAATTGAGCCCCGCCGTATGCTGCGCCGAGCCGACTCGCGCCGCCAGGATGATGCCGGCAACCGTCGCCAGCAGCGCGCTGATGATGAAGCAGATGAACTTGACGCGCCGCACGTCGTAGCCCGCCAGCCGCGCCACTTCCTGATTGCCGCCGACGGCATAGATCTGCCGCCCGAACGGCCTGTGCTGCATCATGTAGCCGAAGGCGGCGAGGAGCACAATGGCGATGACCGCCGAATACGGGATGATGTTGAACAGGCGGCCGTCCGACAGCGCGATGAAGCTGTCGAGGCTGGCATCGTCGGGGATCGCGCGCTGGCCGGTGTAGAGATAGACGCCGCCGCGCATGATGAACATCGTGCCGAGCGTCACAATCAGCGAGTTGATGCCGGCATAGGCAACGAGATAGCCGTTCACGACACCGATGATCAGGCCGAACAGCAGCGCCGCGCTGACGCCGAGCAGCAGCGAGTTGGTGTCGTTCATGATGATGATCAACGGCAGCGCGATGGTCGCCAAAAGTGAACCGATCGAGATGTCGACTTCGCCGGAAATGAAGACGATGGCGCAGCCGATACCGGCGGTGAGCGCGAGCGAGGCTTGACCGAGCACGTTGGTCATGTTGCGCACGGAGAAGAAGTTCTCGATCGTGACGGAGAAGAATGCCAGCACCAGGACGAGGCAGACGAGCAGAGCCAGTTCCTGCCTGGCGAAGAGGCGGGCCAGCATGGAGGGCTGAGCTCTCTCGGGAGCGGTGCTTGCAAGGCTCATCGCTTGTTCCCTTCGAAAAGGCCGGGCTGATCGCGAAGCGTCACCATCTCACCCGATCGCCGCATTGAGGATATTCTCCTGCGTGGCTTCCTCGCGCGACATGATCGTGGTCAGGCGGCCCTCGCACATCACCGCGATGCGGTCGGCGAGCCCGAGCAGCTCCGGCATCTCCGACGTCATCATGACGACCGCCAGGCCTTCGCCGGCGAGCCGGTCGATCAGCGCGAAGATTTCCGATTTGGCGCCGACATCGATGCCGCGCGTCGGCTCATCGACGACGATCACCTTCAGGCCTCGCATCAGCCAGCGCGAGATCAGCACCTTCTGCTGATTGCCGCCCGACAGGTTCTTCACCTGCTGGAACAGGCTGGGGGTCTTGATGCGGAAGCGGTCTACATAGTCCTGCACCGCCTTGTGCTCCTTCGCCTGGTCGACGAACCCAAGACGGGCGAACGCGCCAAGCGAGGCCAGGCTGGCATTCTGGTAGACGGGCAGCTCACCCATCAGGCCTTCGCTCTTGCGGTCCTCGGTGAGCAGGCCGATGCCGAGCTTGACGCCAGTGCGCGTGTCGTGCGGCGCAAGGTGGTGACCATCGACGGCGATCGTGCCCGACGTGATCGGATCGTAGCCGACGATCGCCTTGGCGAGCTCGGTGCGGCCGGCGCCCATCAATCCGAAGAAGCCGAGCACCTCGCCGGCATGCGCCTCGAAGGAAACGTCGCTCAGCTTCTTCGCGGTGCTGAGGCTCTCCACGGACAGCGCGATCTTGCTGCCCGGCGCACCGCGCTTGCGGGGGAACAGATTGTCGATGCGCCGGCCGATCATGTCCTGGATCAGCGTGTCATCGCTGTGCTCGCCGATCGGCTTGGTCGAGATGTGACGCCCGTCGCGCAGCACGGTAACCGTGTCGGCGATCTCGAACACCTCGTCGAGCTTGTGGCTGACATAGACCACCGCGATGCCCAGCGCCGCCAGGCGACGAATGACGGTGAACAGCAGCGAAACTTCGTTCGGCGTCAGCGAGGACGTCGGCTCATCCATCACCACGACGCGCGCCTCGTGGGCGAGCGCGCGGGCGATCTCGACCATCTGCTGCTGGCTGACAGGCAGCGATCCCGTCCGCGCCGCCGGATCGACGTTGAAGCCGATGCGGTTGAACAGTGCCGCTGAATCGGCTCGGATCTTCTTCCAGTCGATCGAGCCGGCTTTGCCCGTCGGATAGCCTTCGAGGAAGATGTTTTCGGCTACGGTGAACTCGGAGATCAACGCGATCTCCTGGAACACGACCTTGATGCCTTCCTTGAGGCTGTCGCGCGGCGACTTGATGTCGACCTCGCGCCCGCGCATGCGGATGGTGCCGGCATCCTTGCCGTAGACGCCGGCCATGATCTTGATCAGCGTCGACTTGCCGGCGCCGTTCTCGCCCATCAGGGCGTGGATCTTGCCCGGCTCCAGTGTGAAGTCGACATTGTCCAGCGCCACGACGCCGGGGAAGCGCTTGGCGATGCCGCGCATCTCCAGAGCCGGCACGTTGGTGTCGATGGCCGCGCCTTCGCCGGGATGAAGGAAATCAACGGACATTGGCTTTGTTCCGGATGATGTCGAGATAGGTCGCCAGGATGATGACGATGCCCGGCACCACCATCTGCAGGTCCTGGTTCCAGCCAAGGATGATGATGCCGTTGTCGATGACCTTGAGCACCAGCACGCCGAGCAAGGTGCCGAACAGCGAGCCACGGCCGCCGAGCAAGCTGGTGCCGCCGAGAATGACAGCGGCGATGACCGTCAGCTCAAAGCCGCGCCCGGCGGTTGGCTGCCCGGCATTCATCAATGATGACAGGATCATGCCGGCAACGCCGACGCACAGACCGGTGACGACGAAGGCGAACAGCTTGAGCCGTTCCGAACGCAGGCCGGACAGGCGCACCGCTTTTTCGTTGGCGCCCACCGCATAGAGGTAGCGGCCCAGCGTGGTGAAACGCAGCGTCACATAGGCGACTACGAAGATCAGTGCCGCCAGTATGACGGGCACCGGTACCGCGCCAACATAGCCGGCGCCGAGATCGGTGAAGCTCGCCAGCCGATTGTGGTTCTGCACCGCCTCGCGCGTGAACAGATAGACGCCGCCCTGCAGCATCATCATCGTGCCGATGGTGGCGATCAGCGAGTTCACCCTGAGCCTGGTGACGACCAGTCCGTTGAACAGGCCCACGCCACCGGCAAAGGCGAGCGCCGCCAGCATGCCGAGCGTGAGGCTGTGGGTGGAATTGAGCACCGCCATGCCGATGCAGCCGACGAAGGCAAGCGAGGCGCCGACCGACAGGTCGACTTCCGCCGTGATGATGAGCATGGTCATGCCGGAGGCGACGATCAGCACCAGCGCGCATTGGCGCAGGATGGCGACAATGTTGGCCTCCGAATAGAACTGCGGCGCCGCGATCGAGATGGCGATGCAAAGCACCGCCAGGATGGCGCCCAGCACGAGCTGGCTGCTGCCCAGAAGCTGGCCACCGATAAAGCGCTTCTGCGCAGGGGCGTGTGTAAGCTCGCTCATGTCAGTCCATTCCCGTCGCTAGAGCATGATGCCGAAAAGTGTGAAGCGGTTTTCGGACGACATCATGCTCTATCTCTTTGATTTAGAGACGGATTCAGATTTTCAGGTCGAACAGACCTGAAATCATCCGGCTCTAAGGTCAGGCGCCGGTGGCCCGTGTCCTCGCCGCCATCGGCGCCTGGCCGGTGGCCCTTCCCGCGACACGGGAAGGGCCGTGTCGATCAGCCTATTTCTTCAGGTCGGCCGAGGTCTTCATGCACTTTTCCGGCGGCTGGAGCGCATTGACCGCGTCCCATTTGATGGTGCGGGCCGTGCCGTCATAGTCGTAGTATTTCTTCCAGTCGTCGCCGGTCATCGGCGCCGTCGGGCTGACGATGTGCTCCGGCACCTGCTCGTTGTTGAACAGCTTGACCGCCGCGTCGATGGTTGTGAAGCCCTCCTTCTCCGGGAACATAGCGGCCTCGATGCGATAGGAAGGCTCGTTCTGCATGGCGTTGATGAAGGCAAGCCCTTCGCCCCCGGTGCCGACCGTCAACAGGCCGTCCTGCGACTTGCCGGCAGCCTTCCAGGCCTGCAGGCCGCCCAGCGAGGACGAATCGTTGATGCCGTAGATGATGTTGATGTCGGAATTCTTGGCGAGCGCAGCCGAGGACACTTCCAGCGCGCGATCCGGATTGCCGCCGCCGTCAAGGTCGTGGACCATGACCGCGTCGGGGATGATGGTCTTCAACCCGTCCATGAAACCTTGCGAGCGCAGCACGGTCGCCGACAGCAACGGCAGGCCGACATTCATCACCTTGGCGACGCCGCCGAGCTTTTCCTTGGCATATTTGCCAGCCTCGACGCCGGAAAAGTAGCCGGTGTCGTAGTCGCAGATAGCGACCATCGTGGTCATGCCCTTGACCGGGTTGCCCTCGAGCACCACCGGGATGTTGGCGGCTTTGGCCTGACGCAGCAGCGGGACCACGCCTTCTTCATTCACCGGGGTGAGGATCAGCACGTCGACGCCCTTGGCGATAAAGTCCTCAGCGGCTGCGACCTGCTTGGCTATGTCGAGATTGGCGTCCTGCACCTCGACCTCGATGCCGAGGTCCTTGCCGTGCGCCTTCATGCCCTTGATGACATTCTGGTACCACTCATGGGTGGCGTAATTGGTGACGTAGCCGATGTGCTTTGGCATGTTCTCGGCGCGCGCTGCCGCGCCCATGGCCAGCATGGCGGCGGATGCGAGCAGGATTGACTTGGACCAGTGCATTTTTCTCTCCCAGGTTTTTCGTTTATGTCAGTCGCTGAACGGGTAGTCCCGCCGTTCCGGGTCGGCACGAAAGGAGTTGTTGGCTTCGCCCCAGCCGAGTGCTGCCGATATCTTCTCGGCGGCGGCCCGGGCACGTTCGAAGACGGTTTCACGGTCGAAGCGCGCGGCCTTCTGCGGCAGCAGCGGCACCGTGAGCGCGGCGATGACGGCGCCGGTATGATCGCGCACCGGCATGGAGATGTTGGTGCAGGCCTCGACGGCCAAAGACGCGCGCATCTCATAGCCAAGCCGCGCCACTTCGTTCAGCCGCGCCTCGATTTCCTCGCGCGTTCCCTGCCCTTCGCCGGCGGCTACGATCCGCTCGACGATGCGGTCGCGCTCGGCCCCATTCGAGTGGGCGAGCAGCACAGCGCCGGAACTGGTCTCGAGGATCGGGAAATGCGATCCCAGCGCAACCGAGTAGCGCATCGGCAGCGGTGAATCGATCTGCAGCACCACCAGCGCGTTCTGCCCCTCGCGCACCACCAGGTGACAGCTCTGATCGGCATTGGCGGTCAATTCGCGCATCACCGGCAGCGCGCATTCGACCAGGCGGTTCACCGGCGGGTGCATATGCGCCAGTTCGAACAGTTTCAGCGACAGCCGGAAGCGGTCCGATTGCGTGCGGAAGATGTAGCCGCGCTTCTCCAGCAGGAGCAGGATGCGATAGATTTCGTGGATGGACCGGCCGAGGCCGGTCGCGATCTCGGTTTGCGTCAGCGTTTCGGCGCTGGAGGCCATGAACTCCAGGACGTCGAGCGCCTTCTCCACAGCCGGCACCCGATAGCCGTTGCGGCCGCTTTCGCCTTCGTCGAGCATTTCGGCAACGCCGGCAGCCATCACGCGACGCTCCGTTCCGGTTGCCTGGTTTGGCGGTAGAGGCGGTTCACGTGCTCGGCCAGCTCGGCGGCCGCGATGTCGCCGGCGATTGCAGCGGCCGCACGCGGCGCGCATTCGCGAAAGAAGGCGATGAAGCCCGGATGCGTCGGGCGCAGATAGGACGAACCGATCGTGCGCAGCGTCGAGGAGAAGAAGTCCCCGGAGAAACGATTGACCTCGGCATCCTTCCAGGCCGCCAGCGATCCCGGTTGTCCGCCCGACTTTACATAATCGCCGCGCTGATAGTCGGACGAGCACAGGAACAGCGCATAATCGATCGCCTCCTGCTTATGCTTCGACTGGGCGCTGACCCCGATGCCGGCGCCGCCGAGCAAAGCACCGGCCGAACTCGGTGTCGGCACGTCGGCGAAGCGCAGATACGGACTGTCGGTTTTCGCGGCGTAGTTCACATAGCCGAAGGCGAACGGCACATAGACCGCATCGTCATGCGCGACCATGTGGTCGTAGCAGCGGATCGGGTTCCATTTCGACGAATTCGGATGCGACAGCGCCGCAAGCTCGCGCAATTGTGCGATGGCGAGCTCTACCTTTTCCCGGGCGATGAATTGCTCGCCGTCTTCCTGCGGATGCCCGAGCGTCAAAAGCAGGCACATGGCGTCCGTCGGCACGAAAGGCAGACCAAGCCATTTCCCGTCCTTGCGCGCCAGCCGGCCGAGCGCAACGACCTCTTCATGCGTACGCGGCACTGATCCGTAGCGCTGCAGAAGGTCCGGACGATACGAGGCGACGTGGCAGGCGGCATCGATCGGTAATGCCCACTGGCGCCCGTTCTTCTCGTAGGACCGCCATGACGGACCGACCGAATCCTGCTCGAAGAGGCGGATTTGTTCCGCCGAGAGATAGGCATCGAACGGCACCATCAGCTCGTCCTGCGCGATGTCGCCGATGAAGGGATGGTCGAACACGACCAGATCGTAGGCGCCCAGCACCGGACCGAGCGCGCCTTCGCCGAATTCATAGAGGCTGCGGCGATCCCATTCGATTTCCAGGCCCGGATTGGCCGCGCGATACGGCCCGACGCTGGCGTCCAGCGGACCCCAGCAACGTCGATGATCCCACGCAAGACCGCGCAGTCTTGTCATATCCGGCAATTCCTCCCTGGAACCGGGCATGCACCCGGCCCGCAAACCAGTAGCAGGTATTTTTACCTGAGCAAATAGTTTTTACATACGCAAAAAAGGCTCGCCGCGGCCTCAAGCCAGCCCAAACCGCTCGACGGCCCGCATGATGCCGCGCAGTTCGGCGAGGCCCTTCAGCCGGCCGATCAACGAGTAGCCGGGATTGATCCTGGTCTTGCCGATGTCGTCGGCGAGCAGATGTCCGTGATCGGGCCGCATCGGAATGCGCCAGTCGGCGCGACCTTCCTTGCGACGGCGCGCCTCCTCCCGCATCAGGGCAAGGATGACATGCGCCATGTCGGTGCCGCCCTCGAGATGCTCGGCCTCGTGGAACGAGCCGTCAGCCTCGATGGTGATGTTGCGCAGATGGACAAAATGGATGCGGTCGGCGAATTCCTTGACCATGGCGACAATGTCGTTGTCGGCGCGCGTGCCGTAGGAGCCGGTGCAGAACGTCAGCCCGTTGGCCGGACTGTCGACGGCATCGAGGATGAAGCGCGCATCCTCGGCGGTCGACACGATGCGCGGCAGTCCGTAGAGCGAAAAGGGCGGATCGTCCGGATGGATGCACATGCGCGCGCCGACTTCCTCGGCCACCGGAATGATCTCGCGCAGGAACCAGGCGAGGTTGTCGCGCAATTCCTTTGGCCCGATCGCATCGTATTCGGCCAAGGCCTCGCGAAAGCTGTCGCGGTTGTAGCTGCGCTCGGTCGCCGGCAGGCCGGCGATGAGGTTGCGCTCGATCCTGTCGATCTTGTCGTCGCCGAGTTCCTTCAGCCGCGATTCCGCTTCTGCGATGCGAGCGGGACTGTAGCTTGCCTCGGCATTGCGACGCTTCAGCACGAACAAGTCGTAGGCCGCAAAATCGATCGCGTCGAAGCGCAACGCATAACCCGTCGTCGGAAGGCGGTAAGCCAGATCCGTTCGTGTCCAGTCGACCACGGGCATGAAATTGTAGCAGATCGTCGCGATGCCGGCCTTCGCCAGCGTACGGATCGTGTCCTTGTAGAAGCCGACATAGCGGACCCGTTCCGGCGAGCCGATCTTGATCGAGTTGTGGACGGGAATGCTTTCCACCACTGACCAGGTCAGCCCTGCGTCCTCGATGATCCGCTTGCGCTCCAAAATGTTTTCCAGCGGCCAGGCGCGCCCGTCATAGATGTCGTGCAGCGCCGAGACCACGCCGGTCGCACCCGCCTGCTTGACGTGATCGAGAGTTACCGGATCGTCCGGGCCATACCAGCGCCAGCACTGTTCCATTTTTTCGTTTTCCTCTGCGAGAGGCCGCAAACTTATTGTTGGACCACAATCAGAGTCAAATTAAATTTTGGTACACCCCAAGCCCTTTATTTCCGACGACTGGTCATGAAATCGCTGGAGAACGCCGAAACCGGTTGTTTTCCCCAAGCCTTGCGATATTCTGGTCCAACAATTGAGGAGGATCGATGTCGGAAGACTCTCAGGCCGTGCGCGACAATGCTGTCAGCCGCCGCGACACCGGCAGGTCCGCGGTCGATACCGCGGCCGGGCGGATCCTCGACCTCATCCGCGCGCGGCAGCTGATTGTCGGCGATGTGCTGCCGACCGAACGCGAGCTGAGCGAGATCACCGGCGCCAGCCGCAACACGGTGCGCGAGGCGCTGCGCACGATCCGCACCTACGGACTTATCGAGCCGAAGCCGCGCGTCGGTGCCGTGCTGGCCGACGGGCAGAGCATCGCCATCCAGAATTTCTTCGCCGCCCACATGGATGTCTCGCGTTCGTCCTTCGCCGACATCCAGGGTTTCAGGCGCATTATCGAGGTCGGCATCGGCGACCACATCGTGCTCAATGCCACGAACGAGCAGATCGAGGCGCTCGATGAGATCAATGCCCGGATCGTGGCCAGCCGCTCGATCGAGGAAGCCGCCGAGAACGATTTCAGTTTTCACATGGCGCTGATCGGGCTGGCGAACAATCGCATGCTGACGGACATGTATTCCTTCCTTTCCCCCGTGATCCTGCGGATCATGACCATCGGCAAGGAAATGCGTCCGGTGCTGGCCGACACCCGCGCCGCGCATGGCGAGATCATTGCGGCGCTCCGCGCACGAGACAGGCTGGCCTATGCCTATCTGGTGAGCCGCCATCTCGATTTCGCCCTGCGATTCCTCCCGGAAGAGCCGGCCTCCGACACGTGAACGAAGGAGTTCCCCAATGAAGGATTTCGACGGCAAGGTCGCCCTTGTAACCGGGACGACCGGAATCGGTCTCGCAACCGCCAGGCGCCTCGCGGCTGGGGGCGCCGCGATCATCGCCTGCGGTATCGACCGTGCCGCTAATGCGGCGATGAGAGCGGAACTGGAAAGCGCCGGTGCCGGCGCGCTGATCATTGACACCGACGTCTCCGTGTCGGACCAGGTCCGCGACGCCGTCGCGGCCGGCGTCGCACGCTTCGGCGGCCTCGATTTGATCGTCAATTCGGCGGCTGTCCATCCGTACGGAACCGCTACCAGTACCGATTTCGAGACCTGGAACAAGGCGATGTCGGTCAATGTCGGCTCGATCTATCTGACCGCCCATTTCGGCATCCCGGAAATGATCAAGCGCGGTGGCGGCGCCATCGTCAACGTCGCCTCGGTGCAGGGTTTCGCCTGCCAGCAGAACGTCGCCGCCTATGCTACGACCAAGGGCGCCATCCACACGCTGACGCGCTCGCTGGCGCTCGACTATGCGGCGGCCGGCATCCGGGTCAATTCCGTCAGCCCAGGCTCGATCCGTACGCCGATCCTCGAGAAAGCCGCGCGTGGTGAAAACGGCAGCGATGCCGATGTCGAGGAAGCCTACAGGCGCTTCGGCGCGGCCCATCCGCTTGGCCGCATCGGCGAACCGGAGGAAGTGGCGGAGCTCATCGCCTTTCTGTGCTCCTCCAAGGCCGGTTTCTGCACCGGCGCGGATTACAAAATAGATGGCGGCCTGACCGCCGGCATCGGCGTGAAGTAGAACCATGAAGATCGGTCTTGGCCTTTACCGGGAATCGCTGACGCCCGACAATTTCCGCTTTGCCCGTCAGGCGGGCGCCACCCACATCGTTGCCCACCTCACCAATTATTTTCGCGGGCGCGACCCGTCGCTGTCCGCCGGCAGCGAGAAGGAAGGCTGGGGCGACTGCTCCACCGACGCGCTGTGGAACTATGAGGATTTCGCTGCCTTGGCGAAGACCGTGCGCGGCAACGGTCTGGAAATCGCCGCGATCGAGAATTTTTCGCCCCGCTTCTGGTCCGATGTTTTGCTCGACGGCCCCGACAGGGCCAAGCAGATCGAAGGGTTGAAGCGTCTGGTCCGCGATGCCGGGCGCGCCGGCATTCCGTGTATCGGCTACAACTTCTCCATTGCCGGCGTCTGGGGCTGGTCGCGCGGACCCTTCGCGCGTGGCGAGGCCATGTCGGTGGGGCTCGATCTCTCCGCCATCGACCCCGACCTGCCGCTGCCCGACGGCGTCGTCTGGAACATGCGCTACCGCGCCGGCCGGCCGGACGCCGAACCGGTGACGGTCAGCGGCGATGAGCTTTGGCAGCGGCTCGGCGTCTTCCTGCACGAGATCGTACCGGTGGCCGAGGAGGCCGGCGTGGTGCTCGCCGCGCACCCGGACGATCCGCCGGCCGAGGCATTGCGCGGCACGGCACGGCTCGTCAACCGGCCGGAGAAATACGACCGGCTGATGGATATCGTCGATTCGCCGTCCAACGGCCTGGAGCTCTGCCTCGGCTCGCTGCAGGAGATGCCGGGCACCGACGAGATTTATGGGCATGTCCGGCGCTTCGCCCGACGAAAGCGGATCGGCTACATCCATTTCCGCAACATACGCGGCAAGGTGCCGAACTATCACGAGACCTTCGTCGACGACGGCGACATCGACATGGCCGAGATCGTCCGTATCCTGCGCGACGAAAACTATGACGGCGTCATCATCCCCGACCATACGCCGGAAATGTCGTGCGATGCGCCCTGGCATGCGGGCAAGGCCTTTGCGCTCGGCTATATGCGCGCGCTGGTCCAGAACGCCGCGTCGCTGGGACCTTCCCGTACCGTTCAATCCACCAACATCCGGATGCAAGCCTGATGACCAGATCGACGCGCCTCTATGCCGACGACGCCGAAATGTACCGCCTGTTCCAAGACGAGCTCTTCGTCGCGGTGGTCGGCGACGTGATGGATACGCTGGGGTTGCAGCAGCAGTTCCTGCCGCCGGTGTTCAGGCCGGTCGACGAAACCACGCGGCTGCTCGGACGGGCGATGCCGGTGCTGGAAACCGACATCTTCCCGTCCGATGGGCCGACGCAGAATCCGCTGATGGCCAAGCCGTTCGGGCTGATGTTCGAAGCGCTGGACGATTTGAAGCCCGGCGAAATCTACGTCGCCAGCGGCGCCTCGTCCCGCTATGCGCTATGGGGCGAACTGATGTCGACGCGGGCAAAGATCCTCGGCGCGCATGGCGCGCTGGTCGACGGCTTCGCCCGCGACACAGACGGCATCAAGGCGTTGGGGTTTCCCTGCTTCTGCACCGGCTACTACGCGCAGGACCAGGGCGTGCGCGGCAAGGTCATCGACTACCGCTGCGGGCTCGAGATCGGCGGCGTCCGCATCGAGCCGGGTACGCTGCTGTTCGGCGACAAGGAAGGTGTGCTTGTTATCCCCAGCCAAGCCGAGGAAGAAGTGGTGCGCCTAGCCCTCGAAAAAGTCCGCGGAGAAAAACGCGTCGCCAAGGCGATCCGCGAGGGGATGAGCGCGGTGGACGCCTACCGGACATTTGGCATCATGTGACAGGCCGCGGCCGAAATCCTCGGCATTCCGCGGCTTGATATCGTCCGGCTACCTGTGGGCAAAATGCCGCCGCCATCGCCAGCGGCACCGCTCGTCTCCCGTCTCGCTCTAGTGTTGGAATGCGGTGTCGGGCACAGGCTTCAGCAGTGACCTATCCGCGATTTCCATGCCGAACCCAGGCTTGTCGCCTATCTTCAGCCGGCCATTTTGTGGCAGTTCCTCGCCAGAAAACAGCCTTCCAAACACCGGTCGAATCGAGCGCCCGTCGGGGCTGGCCGCCACATATTCGCAGAGCGGTTCGGCCGGCTGGCTGGCGATGAAATGGTAGGAATACGGGCCGGAGCCGTGCGGGATGACGGGGATGTCATAGGCCGCGGCATGCGCGGCGATCTGTAAAAGTGCTGTCAGCCCACCGGCCCACATGACATCAGGCTGCAGGATGTCGACGGTTCGCTCCTTGATCAGCTCGCGGAAACCATAGCGCGTGTATTCGTGTTCGCCGGTCGTCCATTTCAGCGTCGGGTGCGCCTGCTTCAGCAGCCGGAACCCATCGACATCGTCGGGGTGCAGCACTTCCTCCCACCAGAAGACACCGAGATGCTTGGCTGCCTCGGCCAGGCGGATGGCGTATGGGACAGTGAGCGACATGTAGCAATCGACCATCAGCGGGTAGCCGGTGCCGACCTTCTCGCGCTGGGCCGCGAGATAGGCGACGTTCTTGAGGAGGCCGCCCTCGCCGTCGAAATGGCTGTGCGGCAGCGGCACCTTGGCGCCCCAGAAACCGAGCTCCTTGACCGCGTCGGGCGCCGGGCCGGTGCAGTAGAAGGCGATCTCGTCGTGGCATTTGCCACCGATCAGATTGTACACCGGCTCGTCGCGAAGCTTGCCCAGCAAATCCCACAGCGCCAGGTCGACCACCGAGATGGTGGCGATCGGCAGGCCCTTGCGGCCATAGGGCATCGAGGCTCGGAACATCTGGTCCCACATCCTGGCGATGTTGCGCGCGTCCTCGCCGAGGAGAAACCGCGAAAAATGATGCTTGACCAGCCAGGCGGCGGGGTAGCCGCCGAACCCCGTGGCGACGCCGGTGACGCCAGCCTCGGTTTCGAGCTCGACGACGATCGAGCCCATCACGCCGATCCCCCAGGAGGAACGCGATGCCTTGTATTGCTGGTGACCCGACATCGGATTGGCGATCAGCGTATCGATCAGCCAATGGCCCTTGCCCTGCTGGAAGTAGTCGCCGCCATCGCCCTCGCTCTCGACGAGAAAGACGCGCACATCCTTGATGGTGAAATTCGGCATGACGGGATCCAGCTGCGCCTTCTAGTTCTGATGGAAGACTTGCGCGAGTTCGACGACCTGAGGCGTGCCGTCGTCATTGTAGTCCATGATGTCGGCCATGAATTTCCACCAGCGCCGGTTGATCTCGGTGCGCGGCAACGCGGCCATCGTGTGGTCTTTGGCCCGTATCAGCGTGGCGAACAGAAAGTCGGTTTCGGGATCGTGCCAGATCGAATAGTCGGAGACGCCGGCATCGCGCAGAGCCTGCGCGAGTTCGGGCCAGATCTCGTCGTGCCGCTTCTTGTATTCGGCGATGCGGCCCGGATGAACCTTCATGCGAAAAGCGATGCGCTCGGCCATTCGCATTCTCCCCTATTGCAGGTTGACGTAGAGCCCGCCATCGACGAGCAGCGTGGCACCCGTGACATAGGACGCCATGTCCGACGCCAGGAAGGCCACGACCTTGGCGACGTCGGATGCTTCGCCGAAGCGGCCGAGCGGGATCCGCTTGTCGAGATAAGCGCGCTTTTGCGGGTCGGACCAGTCGTCCTTGTTGATGTCGGTGGCGATGGCGCCCGGCATCACGGAATTGCAGCGGATGCCATAGGGACCAAGTGCGATGGCCACCGACTGCATCAGCGAATGAACGCCGGCCTTGGTCGGCGTGTAATGGGACTGCATGGCCCCGCCCACAAGTGCGGAGATCGACGACGTGGCGACAATGGCGCCGCCGCTGCCCTGATCCTTCATGCGATTGGCCGCGGCCTGCACCGCGAAAAAGGCGCCGTTCAGATTGACGTCGACCACTTGCCGCAACAGGTCGGGCGGCATGTCGAGGAATGTGTGGAACGGGCAGATGCCTGCATTGGAGGCAAGAATGTCGACGCCGCCGAACGCGTCCACCGCCGCCCGCACCAGTTCCGTGCTGACAGCGGGCTCGGCGATGTTTCCTTCGATGGCAATTGCCTTGCGGCCAAGCGCCTCGATCTCGGCGACGGTCTCGTCGGCCGCGGAATCGCGCGCGAACGCGACATCCGCGCCGCCGAAATAATTGATGACCACGTCCGCACCCTGCCGCGCGAACTCGACCGCTATGCCGCGGCCGATGCCTCGGGAGCCGCCAGTGACGATCGCGCGTTTTCCCTCAAGCAGCATGATCGCCAGCCCTAGCGAATACGGAACGGGATCGGATCGGCGCCGGCGAGCACGTCGAGTGTCGTCTTGCGGATATGCGCAACGTGCGCGGCCATCGCCGCTTCGGCAGCTTTCGGGTCATGCGCCGCCAGAGCGCTGACGATGGCGTCGTGATCCCTGGCCGACTGGTCGAGCACGCCCGGTATTTCGGACGCCTTCCTGCGCTGGTCGACGGCGAGGCTGTAGAGCGAGCGCGAGACCTGATCGAGAAAGGCGTTGTTGGCCGCGGTGCCGATCAGTTCGTGGAACTCGACATCGGCAACGCGGAATGCGACCGCATCGCCGACGGTTCGATAGGCCACCTCGACCAGTTCGGCGAAGCGTTCGAGTTGCGCGGCCGTGACATAGCGCGCCGCCTCCGCGGCCAGGCCGCCATCGATGACGGTTCGGGCGGTGAACAGGCTTTCCAGGCTGTAGTCCTGGAGGCTCAGCACGAAGGAGAGCGGCGCCATCAGCCGGTTGGGCTTCAGGTCGGTGACGTAGGAGCCGCCGCCCTGCCGCGTCTGCACGACCCCCATCATCGTCATGCCGCGCAGCGCCTCGCGCACCACGGGCCGCGAGACATGCAGGGCCTTGGCGAGCTCGTTTTCACTTGGCAGCTTGTCGCCCGGGGCGATGTTGCCGGACGCGATCAGCCTCATCAGCCGCTCCGCCACTTTCTCCGAGGCGGAAGGCGTGATGTCGATCGGCTGCAGTTTGTCGAGTGGACCCATTTTACCCTCAAGCTTGGGAGCGGACGCGCAACTGGTCGAGACCCACGGCGAGCAGCAGAACCGCTCCCTTGGTGACGTCCTGCCAGAAGCTCGAGACATTGAGAAGGGTGAGGCCGTTGTTCAGCGTGCCGAGGATCAGCACCGCAAGCAGCGTGCCCCACACCGAGCCGCGTCCGCCGAACAGCGATGTGCCGCCAAGGATGATCGCCGCGATGACGGTGAGCAGATGCTTGCCGACCGAATCCGGCGCCGCCGCGCCAAGCATCGCCGCGACGATGACGCCCGCCAGCGCGCCGGCGAGCCCGGAGGCCACGTAGAGCAGGATCTGGGTGCGGTCGACCGGAATGCCGAGCATGCGCGAGGCCTCCGGATTGCCGCCGGAGGCGTAGATGTAGCGACCGAATGGCGTGAAGGCCATCACCCACCACGCCAGGAAGTAAACCACCAGCATGATGATGAGCGGCACCGGAATGCCGCCCGAACCGCCGATCTTGCCCGAGCCGATCCAGTTGAACCCAGGGATCATCAAGGGCTGTGTCAGACCGCCGGTGAGCACCAGCGAGGCACCGGTGATGATCGACATGGTGCCCAAGGTGACGATGAAGGGGTTGAGCTTGAGGCCGTTGGTCAGCGCGCCATTGCCGGCGCCGATCAATCCGCCCGCGAGGATGGCGATCAGGCAGGCGAGCCAGATGTCGATGCCGGCCGCATAGCACATGGCGACGATGACGCCGGAAATGCCGGCCACCGCCGCCACCGAAAGATCGAGGCCGCCGGCGATGATCAACGGCGTGCCGGCCGCCGCCATCAGGCCGATGAAAGCCATGTTGGAGCCGATCGAAAGCAGATTCTTGACGGTCAGGAAGAACGGCGACAGCACCGTGAAGATAGCCACCAGGATAAGATAGAAGGCGAGCAGCATCGCAACGCCGGCCCAGGCATGGCCAAGCAGGTTTTTCGGCCGATTGCGGACTGCCGGCGTTGGCGCGGTGCTGACGGTGGTCTGGGACATGCGAGGCTCCTGCAAAATCAGGCCGCGGCGGCGGACTTGCTTGCCGCGCTCATCAGCGCCGACGCTTCCGTCGGCTGTTCGAAAACTTCGGTGACCCGCCCCGACGCCAGCGCGATGGAACGGTCGGCAAGGCCGGCGACCTCCTCGGCATCGGAAGAGATCAGCAGAATGCCAAGGCCGGCATCGGCGAGCTGGCGAATCTGGCGATAGATCTCCTGGCGTGCGCCGATATCGACGCCGCGCGTCGGCTCCTCGAGAATGAGCACCTTGAGGTCGCCAAGCAGCCAGCGCGCCAGGCAGACCTTTTGCTGGTTGCCGCCGGAAAGCGTGCCGATCGGCTGTTCGGCATTGCGGGCGCGGATCGAGAGCCGCCGGATCCACTCGGCGGTGGTGGTCGCCTCTTTCTTGCGGTCGACAGACAGCCCCTTGGTGAATAGCGGCATGTTGGCGAGCGACATGTTCTCGCGCAGGGACAGCATGGCGACGATGCCCTCGCGCTTGCGCTCGGCGGCTACGAGGCCGAGCCCTGCTTCCACCGCCTTGCCGGGGGTAGAGACCTGATAGGGTTTGCCATCGATCTCGACACGCCCGACGCGCGTTCGAGGTGCCGCGCCAAATAGCGCCCGTCCGATCATTTCCACGCCGGAACCGATCAAGCCGTGCACTCCCGTGATGGAGCCGCCCCGCACGGTGAAGTCGACCCCGCGCAGCCAGCCTTCGACGCTCAGCCCTTCGACCCTCACGACATCGGCGGCGGGTGCCGCATTGGCCGAGAATGCCGGATAGAGATCGCCAACGCGGTTGCCGATAATGGCATGCAGCACTTCATCGACATTGGTGTTCGCGGTGGTGAAATCGCCGGCGTTGCGGCCGTCGCGCAGCACGGCAATGCGTCCGGAAACGGCAAACACTTCCTTGAGATAGTGTGAGATGTAGATGATCGAGATGCCGTCGGCCCGCAACCGGCGGATGATGCCGAACAGCATCTGCACCTCGTCGGCGGCAAGCGAGGCGGTCGGCTCGTCCATGATCAGGACGCGCGCCTCGCCGTTCATGGCACGAGCGATCTCGACGATGCGCTGCACGTGATGCGACAGCGCGCCCATGCGGGTGCGCGGCGACAACCAGTCGAGGCCCATGCGCTCAAGAAGTGCTGTCGCCCGCACCTCCATGGCGCGGCGGTCGACATGCATGCCGTTCTTGGGCAGCGCGCCGATCATGATGTTTTCAGCGACCGTGAGGTCGGGGAAGACCGACAGTTCCTGCGGCAGCATGCGGATACCGAGCGCCAGTGCATCGGCGGGCGATTTGAGATCCTGATCGCGGCCGTTGATCGCAATGGTTCCAGCGTCGCGGCTGTAATTGCCGGACAGGATCTTCATCAAGGTCGACTTGCCGGCACCGTTGGCGCCGAGCAGTGCGACCACTTCACCGGCATCGAGGTGGAAGTGCACGTCGGCAAGCACCGGCACTCCGCCGAATGCCTTGCCGATGCCATTCATGTCCAGGATGCGATTGTTGGCCATTGCCACCACGGATGTTGGGTAGATTGATGCGCCGGGGCGACGCCGGATGGCGCGCCCCGGCGACTGCTCGACTTACTTGGCTGGGACGAGGTCCTCGAAACCCTTCAGGAAATCCTCCTTGCGCAGCTCGGTCAGATAGGCCGAGAACGCCTCCTGCGGGAAAGTGTACTCGAAGTCGGCCTTACCGGCACATTTATAGTCGGCGTAATACTGACAGAGATTGGCCTTGTTGATCATCACGTGGTTGACCAGCACGGCCGGCGGCAAGGTCTTGCCGGCGAGCGAGGAGAGCGCGATCGGGATCAGGTAGTTGCCGTAATTTTCCGGGAAATAGCCGGTCGCGGCGACCAGGTCGGGCTCTTCGCTCAGCGCCTTGGTTTCGTCGGCGCCATTGCCGACGACCACGACATCGGCTTGGCGG
This sequence comes from Mesorhizobium sp. WSM4832, assembly GCF_055811115.1. Lineage (NCBI taxonomy): Bacteria > Pseudomonadati > Pseudomonadota > Alphaproteobacteria > Hyphomicrobiales > Phyllobacteriaceae > Mesorhizobium > Mesorhizobium sp. WSM4832. The sequence continues at coordinate 252,920 of NZ_JBVVQH010000005.1, forward strand.
CCCGCTTGCTGCACTGCGCGCAGCATGCCGATTGCCGACTGGTCGTTGATGGCGGTGATCATGATCGGCACGCCATCGGGAATGCGTCCAAGCACATTGGTCATCTGAGCGAAGGATTCCTGCTGCGTGTTCTTGGTGTCGATGCGCAGCATCTTGGTCTTGTCGAATTCCGGCAGCGCGGAGAGGAAGCCGTTGACCTGGCCTTCGGTGCGCATTTTGGGGATGGAGCCGGACTGCGGCAGTTCGCCGACGACGAAATAGCCCTGCATCGCCTTGTCCTTGCCGAATTTGGCGATCGCCGCCTGGCCGAGATAAGACCCGGACATGTAGCCCGATTTCGGATTGTTGGCGCCGAAGAAGGTGGAGCCCGGCATCGGAATGTCGATGGCGACGACCTTGACGCCGTCGTCGTTGAAGACGTTCATCACGGTCTGGCCGAAATTGCTATCGGTCTGGAATTCGATGACGTAGTCGACCTGGCGCTGGACGAAGCTCTGGGCGTTGGCGAGCGCGGTCGGCCCGTCGAGACGGTTGTCGGCGACCAAAAGGTCGACGCCGGCGAGATCGGCATTCGCCTGGATCGACTTCTCCACCACGACACCAAAGGTGATGTCGCGCTGCAGGTTGGCGAAACCGATGACATATTTCTTGCCATTGCGCGGCGGCTTCACCGCGGTGGCGTCCTTGACCATCGCCGCATACTGCTCGGCGCTGAGGCGCTTGCCGTCATAATTGGCGGAATCGAAGCCGTGGAAATCTTCAGCGAAGGCAGCGGCGCCAAACAACACGCTCGCTGCCACGCCGAGCGCGAGCGCCCTGGCGAATGCTTTCATCTCGGTAATCCTCCCAAATGCGGCGACCGCCGCCCGTTGTTGCCGGACAGCTCCTCTGCCGGCGCTCTCACGGTGGTGGCAAAATGTCACTTCGCAACTTGTCAGTCAAGTTGCGAAGTGGTAGCCGTTGAAAAATTCGAGGGAGGAGTTTCTTGTCGCTCACGGCAAGGCCGCGCATCGGCATCATCGCGCGACACCAATTGCCGGGTCCGCTTTCCGCCAGGGCTGCGCGGCTTCGTCAATGCATGGGCCGAGCAAGGTCCGACGCATCACGGCGTCATGGCTCCAGGGCATTGGGTCGAAGCGCTACGGCGGGTCGCCAAACTGTTCGATGTGGAGCTGAGATCGGTGTGTTAACGCAGTACCAGCCTCTCGACCATTTTCTCGTCCACCTCGATGCCGAGGCCTGGTCCGCCAGGCGCATGCACCACGCCGTCCTCGTGCCAGATCGGCTTGTCGACCAGTTCTGTCTGGACCGAGACGCGGAACGGCTTCAGCTCGATCAGCCGGGCGTTCGGCGAGGCGATCGACAGCTGCAGGCTCGCCGCCGTGAGGATTGCCGTGCTCCAGGCATGCGCGTTGATGGTGATACCGGCCGCGCCGCAGAGATCGTCGATCTTGCGGAACCCGGTAATGCCTTCCGAGCGCGCCGGATCGACGCCAAGAATGTCCACCGTCCCGGTTTCGATCAGCCGCTTGTAGCCCGACACGGTGAACTCGCGCTCGCCGGTGCCGATCGGCAGCCGAGGCAGCGCGTTCTTCAGGGCGCGATAGTCCTCGATCCGGGTTGGATAGAACGGCTCCTCGAGCCAGCCGATATTGTGCTCGGCCATGCGGCGCGCCGTGCTGATGCCGGTATCGCGATCCCAATCCACGCCGTTGCCGGCATCGACGACGATATCGAAGATATCGCCAAGAGCGGCACGCAAGGCGCCGACAAAGGCGACGTCGTTGTCCGGATCCTTGCCGATGTCGGAAAGGCCGCGCTTGGCAAAACCGAGCTTGCAGCCGGAAAAACCTTGCTCCTTGAAGCCGACCACTTCGGCAATGTTCAACGCGTTCGTTGCCTTGTTGACGTGGTTGCAGGCATAGGCAGGAAGGCTGTCGTGCTTCTTGCCGCCGAGCAGTTCATAGACCGGCTTGCCTTCGAGCTTGCCCTGGATGTCCCACAGCGCCATGTCGAGCGCGGAATAGGCAAAGCAGGCGACACCGCCCTCGCCGTACCACCAGGCGTGCTTGCGCATCATGGTCCAGGCTTCCTCGATGGTGAGTTCGCCGGCCTGCTGCAACAGCGGACCAAAGCCGCCGTCGACCAACAGCTTGGTTGCCCAGCAGGCCTCCGGCCACATGGCGATGCCTTCGCCCCAGCCAACGGCGCCATCCGTGGTTTCCACGCGCACAAGCACGGTCTGCCGCCAATTGCCGTGATCATTGGTGTCGGAATAACGGATGACATAGGTTCGGATCGGGCCGAGCCGCATGGAAATTTCCTCCGCAAGAAAGCGCCGCCGGTAGCCTTTGTTGCGACGTTGACTAACACCGGCCGGACTGTTACGTCAAGAAGTGGTCAGGCCACTTGGCCATTTTTGATAGAGGATCGTGTGAGTGGCGGAGGAGGACATGTGGCGATAAGCGACTTCAGCCATGAGATGCCGCTGAAGCGGGCAGGCCTTACGGAACTGCTCGTTGCCCGCATCCTGGGCATGGTGACGGCCGGCAATTTGAAGCCGGGCGACCAATTGCCGGCGGAGCGCAAGCTGGCCGAAACCTTCAACGTGTCGCGGCCGACACTGCGCGAAGCGCTGCGCGCGCTGGCTGTTCTCGGTGTCATCGAGGTTCGCCATGGCGGCGGCGTGTTTGTGTCCCAGCTCGAGGCTGCCGACCTGCTTGCGCCGCTCACCTTCTTCCTGACGCTGCGCGCCACCGAAGTGGAAAAACTCTACGAGGCGCGCAGCCTGATCGAAGGCCAGATCGCAGCGCTTGCAGCCGAGCGCGGCGACGAGGCGGCGTTCGATGAACTCGCAACCCTGGTCGAGAAACAGGCGGGAGCCAAGGACGATCCGGCGACGTATCGCGATCTCGACACCGCATTCCATCGCCGGCTTGGCGAGCTTGGCGGCAACGAATTCCTGGCCCGTGCCGCGCAAAGCCTCAACGTGCTTGGCCAGGAATTCCGCAAGATCGCGTCGGAAACAGCCAATGTCATTTCCACCTCGATCGACGACCACAAGGCGATCGTGGCGGCGCTGCGAGCGCACAACGCAACGGCCGCCCGTGCCGCGATGGTCACGCATATGGAGCACGTGCTGCAATCCACCCAGGCTTCGGTGAGGGCAAAACAATGACCGAGCGGCGCTGGGGCCTTTCGAAGGTCACCGAGGCGAATATCAGGCAAGGCGGCTTCTCCACGCCATGGGATGCGCCCTTCATCCCGCCATTCCCGTTCGCCTTCCGCAACGCGGAAATCCTGACGGTGTTCTGGCGAACCGATCCCGGCGCAATGCGCTTTCTGGCACCACCGCCGGTGGAAGCCGTCGGCGATGTCGTCTGCATCCACATCTACAAGATGAATGATACGAGCTGGCTCGGCCCCTACCACGAAGCCAATGTCATGTTCGGCGCCAAGCTGCCGAACGGCAGAAGCGGCGCCTATTCGCCGTATCTGTTCCTGGCCTCGGATGGCGGCGTCGCGCACGGACGCGAGGTGCACGGGCAGCCCAAGAAACTCGCCCATCCGTTCTTCGATCTGCGCGGCGACCTGGTAGTCGGCGGCGTCGAGCGCAACGGCATCGACATCATCACGGTGACCGCGCCTTACAAGCAGAGGCAGGCCGATCCCGCCGAGATGCGCCGTCATTTCGACTTCAGCACCAATCTGAACCTCAAGGCGATCGACCAGATCGACGGCACGCCGGCGATCCGCCAGATCACCTCGCGCAAGCTCACCGACGTGGTCGTGCACGAGTGCTGGCGCGGGCCGGCCACTGTCGAGCTCAGGCCAAACGCCCAGGCTCCGGTGTTCCGGCTGCCGGCGGTCGAGCCCATCGAGGCCTTCCACTGGCGCGCCGACTTCACATTGGTGCCGGGCGAGATCGTGCACGATTATCTCGAAACGGGTGCCTGATGCGCGTGGTGGTGACCGATTACACATTCCCGGCGCTCGACGCGGAGGCGGAAGCCGCGAGGGCCGGCGGTGCGGAATTTTCCGCGTTTCAATGCAAGACATCGGACGATGTGGTCGAAGCGGTCAGGGGTGCCGATGTCGTCGTGGTGCAATTCGCGCCGCTCGGCCGCAAGGCGATCGACGCGCTGGCGCCGGGTGCCGCGGTGATCCGCTATGGCATCGGCTTCGACAACATCGACATCGAAGCCGCCAACGACCGCGCCATGCCGGCGAGCTATGTGCCCGACTACTGCCTTGACGAGGTCGCGGACCACACCACCGCACTCATCCTGGCGCAGTTACGCAAACTGCGGCAGCTCGACGCAAGCGTGCGGCGCGACGAATGGGCGGCGGTCAAGGTCGCGGCGCCGCTGCCCGCCTATGCCGAGACGACAATCGGCTTCCTCGGCCTCGGCCATATTGGCCGCGCCGTGCTGAGGCGGCTGTCGCCGTCCGGATTTCGCTTTATCGTGACCGATCCGATGCTGGACCAGGATATGGCTGCCTCACGCGGCGTCGAGCGTGTTTCGGCGAGCGAATTGGTGGAGCAGGCCGACGTGCTCAGCCTGCACGCGCCGGCGACGCCGCAAACCATCGGCTTCGTCAATGCCGAGCGGCTTGCGCGCATGAAGCCAACCGCCGTAATCGTCAACACCGCACGCGGCACGCTCATCGACGAAGCAGCGCTGGCCGCAGCGCTGAAGGCCGGCCGTATCGCCGGCGCTGCGCTCGATGTCTTCGTCACCGAGCCGTTGCCGCTGGGCTCGCCGCTTCGCGACGCGCCCAACCTGATCCTGACCCCGCACGCGGCATGGTATTCGGGGCAAGCGATCACCCGGTTGCAGCAATTGGTGGCCGACGATATCGCGGCCCATCTGGCCGGCCGGCCGTTGCGCAAGCCGGTGCCCGGATCAATCGCGGCCATGGGAGGCAGCCGATGACAGACAAGATCAACATCGGTGTCATCGGCGCCGGCTGGTGGGCGTCGCTCGGCCACATTCCGGCACTGCGCGACAATCCGCATGTCGGCATCGTCGCGGTCAATCGTCCCGATGCCGACGGCATGGAAAAGCTGGTGTCGACGTTTCCCGGCGTGAGGCCTTATTTCGATGCAGCCGAGATGCTGGCTACGGAAAACCTGCACGGCGTGGTGGTGGCGTCGCCGCATACGCTGCATGCGGAGCATGCCCGGCTGGCGCTCTCCAGGGGCCTGCACACGCTGATCGAAAAGCCGATGGCGACCTCGGCCTCGGACGCACGGGCGCTGGTCGCCCTGGCGCAGGCCAACGGCGCCAAGATCGTCCTGCCCTACGGCTGGAACTTCAAGCCCATCGTCGAACAGGCCCGACGCCTCATCGCCGACGGCTGGATCGGCGAGGTCCGTCACGTCGTGGCGCAGATGGCCTCGGCGCTGGCCGACCTGTTTGGCGGCGAGCCGATGATCGAGACCAGGGATCATCTGTTCCGCCCGCCCGTCTCCACCTGGGCCGATCCGAAGAAGTCGGGCGGCTATGGCTGGGGTCAGCTGACGCATGGGCTCGGCGCCCTGTTCCGCATGGTCGATCTCGATCCCGTCCGGGTCTTTGCCAGGACCGGCTTGTCGCCGGCTGGCGTCGACTATTACGATGCGGCGGTGGTCGAGTTTTCGAACGGCGCGACGATGGCGCTTTCCGGCGCGGCGACGGTGCCGAAATCGCGCGGCTATCAGATCGACATCCGCATTTTCGGCAGCAAAGGCATGCTCTTGTTCGACATCGAACGCGCCCGTGTCGAAGCCATACGGCACGACGGCAACTCCCACATCGCCGAACTCGGCGCCAACGCCGGCGACTATGAGGTGGTGGCGCCGATCACCCTTCTGGTCGATCTCTGTCGTGGCGTCGATGCAGCAAACCCGGCCGACGGCATCGTCGGAATGCGCTCAGCCGTGCTGCTCGACGCAATGTACCGTTCGGCGCGCAGCGGTCGGATGGAGGAGGTAGAATGAGGCTCAGCGTTACCAGTTGGTCGTTTCCGCAGCTCACGCTTGACGAGGTCGGCGGGCTTGCCAAGGTGCTTGGCATCGAAGCCATCGATGTCGGTTATTTCTATCGCTCGGCGCTGGACAAGGCACGGCTGCTCCGAGAGCCCGAGGCCTATGGCGAGGAGATCCGCAAAGCTTCGCCGGTCGCCGTGTCGAACCTCTACCATCTCTTCGGCAATTCCGTTGCGGATCGGAACCTCGCCAGTCCCGCGCATCGCCGGGAAAACCTCGCCGACTTCCAACAGGCGCTGAAATTCTGCGTCGCGGTCGGGTCGCCGACGGTGTTCATCCTGCCTGGCGTCATCAATGGCGCGCAAAGCCGCACGCAGGCGCTCGCGGAGACGGTGGAATCGCTGAGACCCCTGCTCGATGCCGCGGCGCCCACCGGGGTGAGTGTCTGCGTCGAGCCGCATGTTCACTCCTATCTCGAGAGCCCGGCGATGACAGCTGAAATGTGCGAACGGGCGGCGGGCGTGAAGCTTGCCATCGACTATGCGCATTTCGCCGTTTCCGGATACCGGCAAGAGGAGATCGACGCGCTTGCACCGTGGTTCGGGCACGCGCATTTGCGCCAGGCCCGTCCCGGCGCGCTGCAGACCAAGCTCGACGAAGGAACGCTCAACTTCCCGGCGATGTTCTCGACTTTTCGCGATGCCGGTTTCAGTGGCTGGCTGGCTTGCGAATATGTGCACCAGGGTTATTTCGACACTCTGCATGACGATGTCTTGACGGAAACCGTAAAGATGCGCGATCTGTTTCGCGCCTGGAGTGCCGCATGAGTTCGGGTGCCATCATCGTCACCGGCGGGGCCGGCGGCATCGGCCGTGCCATTGCGGCGCGGCTCTGCAAAGACGGCTATCGCGTCGTCATCGCCGACCGTGACGGCGCCGCCGCCGAGGCCGTCGCAAAGGCCGTTGGCTGCGATTTCGAAGTCATCGACATTGGCGACGAAGCCTCGGTGGTCGCGGGCGTGAAGGCCGTCGCCGACCGGCATGGCGGGCTCCTCGGCCTGGTCAACAATGCCGGCGTCCACATGCAGGCGTTGGTCGTTGAGACAGCAATCGACGATTGGGACCGCATCTTCCGCATCAACAACCGCGGCACCTTTTTGATGTGCCGCGAAGCAGCGCGCATCATGGCGACGCAGCGGGCCGGCCAGATCGTCAACATCGCCACCAAGCTCGGCTTCGGCAACCCGTTCTCGTCAGCCTATATCGCATCGAAGAACGCCATCTGGGGGCTCACCCAGTGCCTGGCCATCGAGATGGCATCGAGCGGTGTGCGCGTCAACGCGGTCGCGCCGGGGCATGTCGGGCCGGGCACGGGCATGGAAGCACTGTTCCGCCAAAAGGCCGAAAAGCTCGGCAAACGCTGGGAGGAGTTCGAGGCGGATGTGGTCGCGACCATCCCGCTGCACCGCTGGTGCAAACCGGAGGACGTGGCCGGCGCGGTGGCGTGGCTGATGGGACCGGACGCCAGCTTCGTGACGGGCGAGCTGATCAACGTCACCGGCGGCTTCCAAGCCTATGCCGCGACCCCCACCGCCGATGCGGTGCGCGAGGCCGGTTTGCGAGGGCCGTCGAAATGAGGCGTCTGCTGCAGGGTAAAGTCGCGCTGGTCACCGGCGCGCGAACGGGACTTGGTGCCGCGACGGTGGTCGCGCTGGCCAAGCTTGGCGCCACCGTCATTGCCTCCGGACGCCACGCCGGAGATTGCAGCGGGGTTGTCGATGCCGTCACAGTGACTGGCGGCGTGGCGTCGGATTTCATGCTCGACGTCGCGGATCTGGGGACGATCCCGCATCGCGTCGCCAAGGCACTCGAACTCCATGGGCGGATCGACATCCTCGTCAACAACGCCGCCACCATCGCGCCGATGACGCGCCTGGCCGAACTTGACGCCAGGGCCTTCGACGCCGCGCTGACCCTCAATGTCAGCGGTCCGGCCGCCTTGACCGCGGCGCTCTGGCCGCGTTTTGGCGGCGGCCGTATCGTCAATATCGTCAGCGGCGCGGCAACCCGCGCCATGTCCGGCTGGGCCGCCTATTGCGCCTCCAAGGCAGCATTGTTGATGTTGACCAGGTCGATCGCGCTCGAGGGCGAGGCCACCGGCATTTTGGGATTCGCCCTTGCCCCGGGACTCGTCGACACTGGCATGCAGGCCGCCATCCGCGACGCCAGGATCAATGCGGTCTCGGAAATTCCACGGGAAAACCTGGACCCGCCGGAGCGCGCGGCGCAGATGATCGCCTGGCTTGCAACCGGTTTGGCCGACGACCTTGCCGGCGACTATGTCGATGTGCGGCAGCCGGGGCTGCAGGAACGTGTGGCTGCAGATTTCGAACAACGCTAAGGATTGAATGGAATGAACAACATCGACCTTGAGGGACAGGTTGCTGTCGTGACCGGCGGAGCGCAAGGGCTGGGCCTGGCCTTTGCCAGGCGGATGATCGCATCCGGCGCAAGGGTGAGCCTGTGGGACATGAATCAGGCAGGCCTGGAGGCAGCGGTTGGCGAGCTCGGCGATTCAGCCAAGGCAGTCCTGGTCGACATCACCGATGCCGAGGCGGTGCTTGCCGCACACGCCCGTACCGAAAGCGAAATCGGGGGCGTCTCGATCCTGGTCAATTCGGCGGGGATCGCCGGACCCAATCATACGCTCGATGCGTATCCGCTGGACGCCTGGCGGCACGTCATCGATATCAACCTCAACGGAACTTTTCACGTCAACCGCGCCGTCGTGCCAGCCATGAAGGCGCGCAATTACGGCCGCATCGTCAACATCGCCTCAATCGCCGGCAAGGAAGGCAATCCCAACGCTTCGGCCTACTCGGCATCCAAGGCAGGCGTCATCGGGCTGACCAAATCACTGGGCAAGGAGCTTGCCGGCTACGACATCGCGGTCAACTGCATCACGCCGGCCGCGGCGCGCACGCCGATCTTCGACCAGATGAAGCAGGAACATATCGACTACATGCTGTCCAAGATCCCACGCGCGCGGTTCCTGGAAGTCGACGAGGCGGCAAACATGGTCGCCTGGCTGGTCTCGAAGGAAAATAGCTTCACCACCGCATCGGTATTCGATCTCTCAGGTGGCCGCGCCACCTATTAGCTCCGAAGGACGTTGGATACGAGATGCCCGCAACCGCACCGGCTGCAGACATTCCGAGTCATGCCACTCCGCGTTAACGGCGTCCGCGCGTCAACCGAAGTTAATCACAAAACATCGCCAAACGCGATTTTTGCAGCAGCCTGCTAAGGCACAATTGATAGAAACGTTGGTTCGCGAAGATTCGCGATGATGATCATCACGAGGGCGCTTTCACTTGGGTTCGCGATCGAGATCGTCGATATATTCGCGCAGTCCCAACTGACTGCGGCGCAGAGCTTCTACTACCTCAAAGCCTCCGCTGTCGTGATCTACATGGCGATCGCCTCTATCGTCACACAGAGCGCCGACAGGTTTGAGCAATCCCTCACGGTGCGGACATGAGGGCGGGCATGTGGGACAGGACCGCCAAGCTTCGGATATCGAGCCGCACCTGGGAGGCAGTTCTTTGGGGATGAGAAGGACGCAATCGATGGTCTCACTTCATCATCTGACGGAAAAGCCCCACGACCGTTTCCAGCCGCGGGGCTATGGGAGAACTCCCTGGGAACCTGTGGTCAGATGTTGGCAAGCAATTCGTTGATGCGGCTTTCCATGTCGGAAAGCGCGGCATCGACGTCCTTCTGGCCGGTGATTGCAGCGCTCATCTCTTCGCCGATAATGTCCTGGATCGCAAACTGGCGCTGCACGGCAGACGGCAACGGCTTGCCGAGATCGGCGACCGCGGCGATCGTGTTTCGATGCGGCAGAGCCTTGAAGGCGTCCGAACTGATGATGGCCTTGTATGCCGGCAGGTGACCTGTGCGCGACCAATCGAAGTCATTGTCCGCGAAGAACTTCAGGAACTTGCCGATGGCCGCGGTCTGTTCAGGGGTGCGGTCCTTCTGCGAGACTGCCCAGGTGTGGCCGTCCGCATATTGCGCGTGGGCTCCGCCAAACAGTTGCGGATACGGGTAGACCGCATAGCCGCCCTTGTTGAGCGCGGTACCCTTGGTTTGAGACTGGGCGTTGTTGTCACCGACGACCCACGTGCCGTTAAGCTGGACGCCGCCCTCACCAGCAAGGAAAGCATTGATCGCGCCGCCGTAGTCGAGATCCTTGGTGGTGTAGTCCTTGTCGAAGATCGCCTTGTACATCTCGACGACCTTCTTGGCTTCCGGCGTATTCAGCTTCACATGCTTCGGATCGGCGAAGAAGTCGGAGTTCTGCTGGAAGAGATAGGTGTAGAGATTGCGCGTGTAGAGCGCAGTCTCATTGGCCAGATTCTGAACGAAATAAGGCTTGCCGGTCTTCTGCTTGAACTGCTCGGCCTGGGCGAGCAGTTCCTCCGGCGACTTCGGCAGGATCGGTGTGCCGTCGGCGTTGACGAGGTCGGCTTGTTTGAAGAGGTCCATGTTGATGTGATAGAGCATCGTCCAGCTGTCGATCGGCAGGCCGTAGATCTTGCCGTCCTTGGTGGCGCCGGTGCGCGCCGCGTCCGTGAAGGCATCAGGTGTCACGCCGACGGACTTCAAGAGATCGTCGAGCGGCATCAACAGTCCCTTGGACTGATAGTCCGAAAGCGCGGATTCATGGATCGTGACGACATCCGGAGCGTCGCCGGAGGCGAACTGCGCGGTCAGCTGGTCATAGCCCGGCCATTCCACGGTGGTGACGCTGACATGCACATCAGGATTGTCGGCGTTGAACTTGTTGATCAGCGAGGTGATGATGCCGCATTCGCCGACGGCCTTGCCGACATCGGTGTTGGTGCCGAAATCGGCGTCGCAAGCACCGAAAAAGCGCTGTACGGTCAGTTCCGTCGCTGCAAGGCTTGGGCTTGCGGTCGCCATTGCGCCGGCAGAGACTGCGGCAAACAGCATTTTCCTCATTATCATGTCAGTTCCTCCTACTGAGTTTCGGCCATTCCACCCTGGACTGGCTATGCTTCAATCGCTGCGGCGCGCTCCTCCGCCACTGGGCAATTTTCGTTATCTCACCGCGGCGCCAGAGACGGCCGTGACGATGTATTTCTGGAAAAAGAGGTAGACGATCAGGATTGGCGCGCCGGCGAACACGGCCTGCGCCATCAGGAAGCCGATGCCTTCGGACTGGGCGAAATTGGTCTGCGTCGAGGCCATGCCGACGGTCAGCGTGTACATATCCTTGTTTGTCGCCGAGATCAGCGGCCACAAATAGTCGTTCCACGCGCCGAGGAACGTGAAGATGCCGAGGGTTGCCTGTGCAGGCACCGTGAGCGGCAAAAGCACTTTCCAGAAAATCCTGAACCGGCTCGCGTTGTCCAGCATGGCGGCTTCGTCCAGCTCCTTCGGGATGGCCTTGAAGTACTGGGTCATCAGGAAGACGCCGAACGAAGCCGACAGGCCCGGGAGGATGAGCCCAGGATAAGTGTTGTGGAACTTCAGGATGCTGAAGATCTGGTGGCGGGCGACAAGCACGGCCTGTTCGGGGACCGCCAAACCGAAAAGCACGATGACGAACAGGATGTGTCGGCCGGGGAAGTTCAGCCGTGCAAAGCCGTAGCCGGCGAGCGACGACAGGATCAGCGTACCGAGTGTCAACCCGCCCGAGACGATGATGCTGTTGCGCACCCAGATGAACACCGACGAGGTGCCGACGGTGTTGATGTAGTTCTTCAGCGTATAGGGCGCATGAAACACGGAATTGGGATCGGCCATCAGCTCGGCATTGTCCTTGAGCGACAGGCCGATGACCCACAGGACCGGCGCGATCATGACGATCGACAGCAAGATGACGAGGACCAGCAGGACGCGATCGCCGAAAGCCTTTCCCTTGATGGAAGTGGCCGGAATACTCATGCCCGGTCTCCCTTGTTGCGTGCGACGAGGTACTGGGCCATGGCCGCGACCAGGATGAGGATGAACAGGATTTCCGATGCCGCGGCACCCATGCCCAGATCCCAGCGACGAAACGCGGTGTCGTAGATGTAAAGGACGATCGGCTTGGTCAGGTTGTTCGGACCGCCGCGCGTCATCAGCCAGGCCTGCCCGAACAGCTGGAACTGCAGCACGATCTGGATGATGATTACCAGGATGAAGGTGCGTTTGATCGACGGCAGCGTAATCGAGCGCAACGTCTGCCAGCGATTGGCATTGTCGAGCGCTGCCGCTTCATAGATATCGCGCGGGATCTGCTGCAGCGCCGATAGAAAGAGCATCATCGGCAGGCCGATACACCACCAGATGGTGGCAATGGCGATGCCGATCATCGCAAGGCTGGGATTGGAGATGAAAGCCGGGGCGGTCGCGCCGAACCATCCGTAGATCGTCGACAGCAGGCCGACATTCGGAATGAAGACGATGCGCCAGATCAGCGTGACGATGGTGACCGACAGCACCGAAGACGAAAAGAACAGCGTCCGCAGCACCGCTGCGGTGCGCGTGCGGCGGTTGAGGCAAAGTGCCAGGAAAAGGCCGATCAGCGCCAGCGTCGGCACCGTCAGAAGCACGAAATAGAAGGTGTTCCAGATCGATTGCAGGAAGACCTTGTCGTGATAGAGCCTGACGTAATTGCCGAGACCGACAAAATTTCCGGACGAGAACGTGTCGGCCTTGTGGAAGCTCAGCCAGATCCCCCACAGCAGCGGGAACAGCAGCAGCGTCGTGAAGAAGAACAGGAATGGCGCGACGAAAATGGCGTTTCGCCATTGCGGCGCGTAGATATCGGCGCTTGGGGTTCTAAGGCTCGCGGCCGGCGTCGCGGTGTGCGGCATCGCCAACTGGTCAGCCATGTCAGGCCTCCCCCGCGTGCCAGGCGCGGCCAGCCTCGTTGAACAGATGCGACTTCTTGCCGTCGAAGGCGAGCCCGACCTTGTGGCCGATCGCGACGCGGCTGTTGCCGGCATCCGAGCCGACGATCTGCAGGCCATCGCCCAGCCTTGCGTAGATCAAAGTGCGTTCACCGAGCCGCTCGAGCACATCGACCACGCCATCGGCATCGCCCTGCCCGGCGGGAACGATGCGAACGTCCTCCGAACGGATGCCGAAGGTGCACTTGCCATCGGCCAGCAGATTGGACCCGATCTCGGTCTGGACCGCCATGCCGCCGGCAAACTTGACCTTGGCGTTGACGCCCGATCTGTCGAGTGTCGCATCGACAAAGTTCATCGCCGGCGCACCGACGAAGCCCGCGACGAATTTGGTTGCCGGGCGATCGTAGATCTCCATGGGAGAGCCGATCTGCTCGATCTTGCGGTTGTTCATGACGACGATACGGTCGGCGAGCGTCATTGCCTCGACCTGATCGTGAGTGACGAAGATCATTGTCGATTGCAGGCGTTGATGGAGCTGGGCAAGCTCGATGCGGGTGCGGGTGCGCAAAGCCGCATCGAGATTGGAGAGCGGCTCGTCGAACAGGAAGGCCTTCGGCTCCTTGACGATCGCGCGGCCGATGGCGACGCGCTGGCGCTGGCCGCCGGAGAGCTGGCCTGGCTTGCGCTCGAGCAAGTGTGGCATTTCGAGGATGCGCGCGGCTTCGTTGATCCGCGCGTCGATGACTTGCCGTGATACGCCGATATTCTCGAGCCCGAAGGCCATGTTGTCGCGCACGGTCATGTGCGGATAAAGCGCATAGGACTGGAACACCATGGCAATGCCGCGCTTGCCCGGCGGCAGATGATCGATGCGCTGGTCGTTGATGGCGATCTCGCCGCTGTCGACAGTTTCGAGCCCAGCGATCATTCGCAGGAGCGTCGATTTCCCGCAGCCGGATGGTCCAAGGAACACGATGAATTCGCGTGCCTTGATGGACAGCGACAGATCCTCCAGCACCGACATGGCGCCGAAGTGCTTGCTCACATTCCTGATTTCGATATCGGCCGTCACGTCGACGCTCCTCCTCAGCGCATGCACGTTTCGATAATGCGCGCCTGAAGTCAGACCTTGAGGCGGATCATCTGGTAGGAATAGGCCGGCAGCGACAGGGTCAGCTTGCCGCCAGCCACGGAGGCGCCTGACCCTTTCCTGGGAACGACATTGTCGGGATTCTCGGCCGAATTGACGGCTTTCAGATCCGCATGTGTCATCACCTGGTGATCCGCAATGTCAGCCGCGCCGAAGCCGGCGATATCGATCACAGTTTCGATTGCCTCGCTCGAATGGCGGTTGACGGCAAAGAAGGTGACATGGCCGGTTTTCGCATCATGCACGCCGGTGACATCGACACAGGGGACGTCGCCCGCAACAGCGGACTTGTAGGTCGGGCTTTCCACCTTGAGATCCAGCGCATTGCCGCGGCCGTAAAGCGAGGCAAAGAGATAGGGGTAGAAGGTCGTTTGGCGCCAGGCCGGGCCATTCGCAACGGTCATGATCGGCGCGATAACGTTGACCAGTTGCGCCAGGCAGGCGATCTTGACGACATCGGAACGGCGGATGAAGGTGTTGAGGATCAAGCCGACCTGCAGCACATCCTCGAAATTGTAGATGTCTTCGAGCAGCGGCGGGGCGAAGGGCCAGCCGTCATTGCCCCCGAGGATCTTCTTGTCCTTTTCCTTGGAATGGTACCAGACGTTCCATTCGTCGAATGAGATGTAGACCTGTTTGCTGGAGCGCTTCTTGGCCTTAATATAGGCGATGACGCCGGCAACCGAGGCGATGTAGTCGTCGAGCTTCTTGCTCATCGCGAGATAGTTCGGCGCGTCATTGGCTTCGTTGTCGAAATACATGTGCAGCGAGATGTAGTCGATCTCGTTGTAGGTGTGGTCGAGAACGGTCGCCTCCCATTCTGGATAGGTCGGCATCTTGGCATTCGAAGAGCCGCAGACGACGAGTTCGAGCGACTTGGAAAAGGCGCGCATCGCCTTGGCGGTCTCATGCGCCAGGCGGCCGTACTCGTCGGCGGTCTTGTGGCCGATCTGCCAGGGGCCGTCCATTTCGTTGCCGAGGCACCAGAGCTTGACGTCGAAGGGCTCCTTGCGGCCATTGGCGATCCGCTTGTCGCTCCACTCGCTGCCACCGGGATGATTGGTGTATTCCAGAAAGTTGCGGGCCTCATCGAGGCCACGCGAGCCGAGATTGACGGCGAGCATCATCTCGGTGTTGGCCAAGGCGCACCAGTCGGCAAATTCATGCAGGCCGACTTCGTTGCTTTCCGACGTGTGCCAAGCGAGGTCGAGGCGTACCGGGCGGTCCTGCTTGGGACCAACGCCGTCTTCCCAATTGTAGGCGGAAACAAAATTGCCGCCGGGATAGCGGACTATTGGAACGTTGAGTTCCCGAACGAGATCGATCACGTCCTGACGCATACCATTAGCGTCCGCGGTCGAATGGCCGGGCTCATAGATGCCGGTGTAAACGGCGCGCCCCAGATGCTCGATGAAGGATCCGTAGAGCCTCGGATCGATTTCCGAGACAACATAACGCGGATGCGCCGTAACGGCTGCCTTCATGCATTCCTCCCACGATATCACAAATGATGATTTAAATCATCTTATCCGATATCAAAGGCGACTGGCAGCCGTTCGTCAAGTCAAATCAGTTAAAAGTCTGACAATTGACTAAGAGATTTTGCTTGTCGATGAAGGTAATAGACTGAAATTCCATCACTTTTTTTAAAACCCGGTTTTGTGATATCACCTGGTTTTGATCCGAAGCAGGATGTCCTGATCGTAATTTCCAAACCCCTTGCCGAATATGTTGACCCCGCCCGGCCGCTCGGCGTCTTCTTTGACGCCAATACGGACACGAATCGAATGATGGGCCTTGAGGTCGAGTGCGGCGAGGCTGACTTCGGAAATCCTGACGCCGTCGACATAGGTGCCGTCGGTGGAAATTCGCCAGTTCTTGAGCTTGCCATATTGCGAGCCCTTGAGCTTCCACCAGGAGGGCGTGAAGACGCCGCGCTTGTCGCCAAAATCACCGGGCGAGGTCCAGGTGCCGACGTCGACGCCATTGATTGCCAATGTGATGTCGGATGGCCAGTCGGCGCTGGTGCCCGGCACCTCCGAGGACAGTTCCGCCACCACTTCGAGCTCCGTGATTTCGGCATTGGCGAGCTTGGCATTATTAGGGAACTGGTATTCGACAAAGCCGCGCGTGAACCACAATAGGCCCGCCTTCATGCGGTCCGGATCGAGGAACGTGTTCGGCACGTCGAGCAGACCGATGATACCGTCCGGCGAGCACAGGCCGCAGGGCGCCGTCACCTCGAACCCAGTGTAAAGCCCGATCGGCATCGACACTTCGATCGCGTCGTTCTTGACCGCACGATACTCGCTCTTGAAGACCACGAGCACTTCTTCGGCGGTCGGATAGCAGATCTTCTGGCTGCCCTTCTTCGCCTTCTGGTTCTCGGTGCGTATCAGGCCGGCATCCTCAAGCACCTGGATATTGGTCGAGACCGTCGATTGCGGCAGCGACAGCACGGCGGCGATGTCGTTGACATTCATCGGTCCCTTCTCATGCAGCAATTTCAGCATTGAAATGCGCGCCAAAGAGGCAAGCCCCTTGAGCACGGCAATGCCCTCCTCAGGTTCGATCACCAGAAAATTGCGACTCATGAATGGCCAGTCTATATGAAATTCATACCCGAAATTGGCTTGTATATCGGGATAACTGATTTAATCAATGTGTTGTTTGACTCCGAGTCACTTTATTGATGGGAGCCGCACTGTGCCCGGCGTGTGGACCACGCGAAATCCATCGGCGATCGCGGGCGTCGTTTCCGGTGGCTCGGTGATCCAAACCTCCCTTGCATATGCACACCTGACTAGGCTCCACAACCCCGGTCGAGAGTCTGCGTCGGGCGACCAAGTCGTACACCTAAATGGGTTAGCTCGGATCGACACAATTGGTAGGTAAAGCGGTTGCATCTCGAATTATCTCCTTCTAGTCAAGCGATATGGCGTCTATCGCCTTTTGGACATGGCTCTTTCGTTTCCTCACTTACCAAGGAGTAAGATAGGAAATCTCGCGGCTGTTGATTTACACGTACCGAATGGCGCAATATTCTCGCAAACAAGTAAGAGCGTCTCGACTGTCGGCGCTTTTATTGCCGTTCAGCTGAGTGCGTTTGTTGCTTCGGCTGGCTGACGCCGCCGAGCATTGAATCATGCCGCCAGTGGACGTTGAATTTTCGTTCGGGCGGTGGGACGTCTAAAAGGAACTGGAGGCGAAATGCATTTTTCGAGATTCGTTCCGCCGGTTGTCGTCCTGTTGGCGTTCACTGTTGTCCAAGCCGGCGTCGCTGCGCTCTGGAGTGGCACAGGGGTCGTGTTGGCAGGGACCCTTCCCCCCGTTTCTGACGGAAATCATTGGCCCGACGCTACAAACACGGGTATGCCGGCAGGAACCGTTCCGACTGTCTACACCGGACCGAACGTCATTACCGTCGACGGAACCGTGATCGAGAATAAGATCATCAACACCTACATCGAGGTGAGGGCGAAGAACGTCACGATCCGCAACTGCCAAATTAATTTCGATGGATGGCATCCGATCTACGCGTACGAAGGCGCCGATGGCCTAACGGTAGAACGCTGCACGATTACGGGCCAGGGTAAGACCGGCGGCTCCTACGGCATCGACACCAGTGACATTCTTGGCTCGACGCTGATCGGGAACAACATCTCCGGCTACGAGAACGGTATCACGCCAGGTTCCAACGCGGTCATAAAAGGTAATTACATCCACGACCTGCAAGCAGGCGGCGCTGACCCGCACTATGACGGCATCCAATTGGGCGGCCATCCAAAGGTCCAGGTCAACGTTCTGATTGAGGACAACACCATTATCGGACGCGACAATGCCGACGTCTGGATCACCAACGACTTCGGCTCGATAAATGGCGTCAAGGTGAACCACAATCAACTATTGGGCAAAGCATCAGGAACTGGCCCCAACGTCTCGCTGCCTGTGTTCACCGTTTATGTCGATGGGGCAAAGCCGAACGGCACAATTTCTGGGATAACAATCACAAACAACATTATCCAGCGCGGCGTTTATGGCTTCATCGACATTGACAGCGTCACCAATGTAACAGGGTCCGGTAACGTAGACCTGTTAGCTAGTCCTATCTGATTGCGAGATAACACGTCGGAGAGTGAGAGGGTATGAGCCTACGATCCAAGGGCCAACACATCCTTTTGGCCGTCTGATCCCGTGATTGCCCGGAGCAGGCTGCGCACTTATCCGGATTCGCTAAGGGCTTCGTGCCGACAGTCTAGTAGAATTCGCGTTTGTGGGGTCGGGAAAAACATGTTTGCCCGGGCCCAACCATTTGTTTTCAGCACCTCACCGTTGGAGCCTGCAACCGAATAATTGAGAGGGCCGCATTATGTCGGACCAGATCGTAAGTTTCGTCATGAGCGGAGGCGTGGGTTCGCGGCTGTGGCCTCTCTCGCGGGAAGACAACCCCAAGCAATTTCATAATCTTTCAGGCGACGGGTCGATGCTTGTGAAAACGGTGCGGCGCCTGAAGGCGCGACCGAACGGCGACACCCCGATCCATCTGATCGCGTCGGAGAGACACGCCGAGCGAATTGTTTCCGACATTGTTCCACTCGGTCTGAATGGCGGCAGACCGATTTTCGAGCCCGTCGGTCGCAACACCTCTGCGGCAGTTGCCATAGCCACTCTGCTGACGATTTCCGAATACGACAACGACGCGCTTGTGCTTGTGGTCCCTTCAGACCACGAGATATCGACCGAACGGAAATTCTGGGAAACAGTCGAGGCAGGCAGATTCGCCGCCGAGCGCGGCAACATCGTCGTATTTGGCATCAAGCCGACACACCCCGAAACCGGATACGGCTATATCGAGGTGGCGGCAGACGGTGGCGGAGTGGCTGCGGTGTCGCGTTTTGTCGAAAAGCCCGACGCGGAAACGGCTCAACATTACGTGTCTTCGGGGCGATTCTACTGGAATGCCGGTATCTTCCTTTTTCGTGCCGAAACCATGCGGCGGGCGCTGCTCGAATTTCGGCCGGACATCTGGGGGACCGCCGAACGGGCTTTTCGAGCCGCACGGACCGATGTGTCGGGAACCTATATGCCCCTGAGCTTCTATGAAGCCATTCCCTCGGTCTCGATTGACTATGCGGTGGTGGAGAAGGCGCGCGAGATCGCAATGGCCGCAGCTACTTTCAGCTGGAGCGACCTAGGATCCTGGCAATCACTGCTCGAGGCGAGCCCAACCGACTGCGATGGCAATGTCATGATGGGTGATGTTGTCGCGATGGATTGCAACAATTGTTACGTGAGAAGCCAAGGCAGGCTGCTGACCGTCATTGGAATGAAGGATACTGCGGTGGTGGCGACAGCCGACGCAGTGTTTGTTGCCCCCGTCAGCCATAGCCAGAACGTCAAGAAGGTTGTCGAGCAGTTGGAGAAGAGCGGACGCCTCGAGACGAAGTTCACACCGTCGGAAGATCGCGTCATCATCAGCGGGTCATGGCGCACGCGCGTCAAGCACTGGCTATTTGATGAAACCCTCCCGCTGTGGTCCACAAGGGGAGTCGACCATGTGCACGGCGGCTTCCATGAAGCACTAAGTTTCGATGGCAGGCCGCTTGGTAAGCCCAAGCGAATGCGAACCATGGCGCGCCAAATCTACGCTTTCGCGGTGGCCAAGGAACGCGGTTGGACGGGACCTGCCGACGAACTTATCGATCACGGCATCAGTTTCATAGCCAGACACGGTCATACCGACCGCGGCGGGTGGGTTCGCGCCCTTCAGCCCGACGGAAGTGTGAGTGACCCGGCAGAGGATACCTACGACCATTCTTGCGTGCTGCTGGCACTTGCCCATGCCCACCGATGCGGCCACCCGGAGGCCTTGCGGCTCGCCGAAGAGACACTTCATTTCATTGATACTCATCTGGAGGATGCCAGCTTGAGCGGCTTCCTCGAGACTCCAGGCTGGAAAGGTGTGCGGTATTCGAATCCTCATATGCACATGCTGGAAGCCTTTCTGGCTTGGCATAGCGTCACGGGCGAGCGTACGTATTTGCGTAGGGCCGCACGTGTCATCGACCTCTTCCGTTGTCATTTCTTCGACGAGGAGAGCTGGACGCTTGGGGAGCGTTTCGATCCCGATTGGCAACCATTGCCGGGCAACGACGGCCAGTGGACAGAGCCAGGGCATCATTTCGAATGGGCGTCCCTGCTGGTCGACTTTTCGCTGCTGAGCGGTCAGAAAGACCTGGTGCCTCTTGCGAGAAAACTCTACTCCTCGGCAATATCCAGTGGATTGAACCGGGCCACTGGTCTGGCTTATGCGGCTGTGTCGCGAAATGGAATTCCTCTCGATCGCATTTCGCGCAGTTGGCCACAATGCGAGGCGGTGAAGGCGGCCAGCGCGCTGGACGGCATCGGCGGACCAGACCTAAAACCTGAGATAGAGGCCCGCGTTGCTCGCCTGTTCAGATGGCACATCGATCCCGCGCCAATGGGCCTGTGGATCGATATGATTGATGAACGGGGACGATCGGCGGCGACCGAGGTCCCAGCAAGCATCTTCTACCACCTCGTGACGGCATTGATACAGTATCTCGACAAGACAGAAGGACTGGTCGAGCCCTTCGCGAAACCGGTTTCGGAAACGGACAACTCCAGTCTCGCACGGGTTTACGCTTGACGTGCCGTCATCGTCATGGCGATGCGCCGGTTGATACTGCACACAGTCCAGCACGGATGCCGCCGATCAGAAGCGGCATTGGGTTTCATGCCAATTCGTCCTACAAATTGGCGATAAGGGGTGAGAGATGACGGCGGGTGCCTGGACATCGATCGGTCGGCGGCGCGCCAATGGGCGTGTTATCGTTTGCGGCAACGAAAAAGGCGGCTCCGGCAAGACCACGACCGCGATGCACATTGCGATCGCTCTGATCGATTCCGGTCACAGCGTTGCGACCGTTGATCTTGACGAACGCCAGCTTTCACTAACTCGCTATGTCGAGAACCGGCGCCGCTGGGCGCAGTCTAAGGGAATTGCCCTGCCTGTGCCGCACCATTTTCATGTGCCGCCTGCCGCGCGCGAAACAGCCGCGGTTGTCAACAGCCTTCTGGTGCGCGAACTCAAGGAAGGTATCGCGTCAATCAGGGCCAGCCACGATTTCGTTGTCATCGATACGCCCGGCGCGAATACATTCCTCAGTCGACTAGCCCACGGCATGGCAGACACGCTGATTTCACCGATGAACGATTCGTTTGTCGATTTCGATGTGCTCGCCAAGGTCGACCCGCTCTCCCAGGAGATCCTGGGATACTCGCAGTACGCTTCGGTGGTGCTCGATGCCCGCAGGAGCCGCCTGCACTCAGAGAACGCGAACCTTGATTGGGTCGTGGTTCGCAATCGTATGTTCCCGCTTGCGTCTCGCAACGAGCGCAAGATCGACAACTCGCTGCGCCAACTTTCAACAGACCTCGGCTTTCGAGTCGCGGACGGCATTTCCGAGCGCGTCGCTTTTCGCGAGTTCTTTACCATTGGAGTTACCGCACTGGACGATTTCGAGAACCAGGTGCTCGGAACCGCGCCGACGATGTCGCACCTAATGGCCCGGCAGGAAATCCGCGGACTCCTCAAGGCACTCCACTTCCCACTGGACGAATCCAATCAGAGGAAGGCGGACGCGCGGCGCAGACACACCGCGAGCGTGAGCCGCCCGATCGCACTGCCCGACATCTTTGCCAAGTAAACAGCCGACCTCATCGATGCATTTGTAACCCGCCACGCCCATGCCGGTGATGACGGTGGCTGGCCTTGGATCTGCAGTGCTCTCCGAACACTGCACGTCTTTTCGGACGAAAGTGACGTTACGGCGGGTCCCGATAGTCCTACATCGATCACACGGAACAAATTGCAGTGGCTCAAGCTTCCGGTCGAATTAACCAAGCTCGGTCGACTTATCGGCACGCTGACACGAGCCGCCCAGTGGTCCTGCTGCTCCAGAAAGACCTTTTATATCAATATGTTGAAGGGCCATCGACAGCGCAATTTGACAGCGAAATTTGGTAAACCCAAGCTACCCCGGGTACCGGCTGCGTCTACCGCTTTTTAACTAGTTCTAATGGTGCACAGATTCTTAATGCGGAGTTATCCACAACTTCGTAAGATGCAGCTGCAGGTTGGGGTTTGTGGACGGAAGCCGTGGTGGGGATCATCCTACGGGACGATACGGATCGGAGATCCGTCTTCCTTACAATTTCAGCCGAGCAATGTTGGTGCGGTGGGTCCAAGCGATTGGGCCCGGACAATAATTGGAAAGAGAGTAATATCAGAATGAAGTAAAATGGAGTAGATAAGATGAATCAACCTCTACCTGGCGGGCATTGGGGTAAGTCTATAGAGGTCGAACAGAACAATCCTGCGTTGGGTCTTAACGGGATTGATAAAGGAGAGACTGAAGAAAACCAACGCGGCGACAGCCTAGTCGTCATCGTTGATAAGCGCATCCTTGAACGTGAATGCCTGGCGAGTAGCCTTCTGGCTCATGATCCGGTCGTACGCGTGATAGCTGTCGGCTCGTTCTTGGAATTGAACGATCTGCAGGCCGAGGCCTCGGCGATCCTGGCCATCCTTAACGGCAGTAACATCGCCGACTCGACCGTGCGGTCCGAACTACAAGAGTTCATCACTGCGGTCGGCGACATTCCGGTCATTGTCGTCGCGGATTCGGAAGCTCCGGCCGACATACTGGCGGCCTTAGAAACCGGCGCGCGCGGTTATATTCCAACCAGCGTTTCGGTCAAAGTGGCGGCAGAGGCGATCAGCCTCGCTCGTGCCGGCGGCATCTTCGTGCCGGCCAATGCCGTGCTGGCTCTTAGCGAAACAATCCGCGCATCGGCCAGTTCGCCAAAGCCACTAACTGGCCTGTTTACGAGTAAGGAAGCTGCGGTCGTCCAGGCTTTGCGCAAAGGCAAGGCCAACAAGATCATCGCCTACGAGCTCAATCTGTGCGAGAGCACCGTCAAGGTCCACATCCGCAACATCATGAAGAAACTCAAGGCGACCAACCGAACCGAAGTCGCTTACAAACTCAAGGATCTGATGTAGCAAGGATCCGCAATTTTCGCGAAAGAGCCTGAGGCTGGCCAGCCGAGCAATATCGGCTGGTCAGCCTAGGGGCTAAACGTCCCGTTCGAGATCGCGATCCGATGAGCAGCGGCCCGCGGCAATGGCTCACGTGACAGGCAAGATGACCGAACAACAGCTCTGTGCAATAGCGCGTTGGGTCGAAAAATTCATCTGACGTTCCGAAATCGCCGCCTACAGGTGCGTTGACTCCAGGATAGCCGAGCGGACGGGTTCCGGCACGTCGCCGGCAGAAGGCTGACGATGTTGCGCCTCGGCGATGTGCAGCGCTAGCGGCAGTTCAGATCTTCGAAAGACAATGGACGTCCCGAGCAGGGTCAATCCCCCCAACGCTCCAAGCCCAAACCATCCAGCCAAAATGTAAATCGTGACCTGCATTGCCTTTCCCCTACTGACCTGAGCCACCTCGACGCAAAATCCATAGCCTGGAAGTGAGCGTGATTTTTCGCGCTTGGCTGGTAGTTTGGAAGCTGTCTTTTGTGCGTTGGCCCCGTACCGGCCGTACCTCAAAAGTTTTGACGTGGAGGACAATCAGGCTCTCCTAGGCGCCCCAGTAGGCACTCGCTAGGAGAGACCTTCGAGATCAGCGGCGGCGATGGGGTGCGTCGGACATTGGGATCCGACGATGATCGCCCGCGCCATCACCTGAGGGATTTGCATGCCCATATACCGCATCGCTCGGCCAAAGTAGTGGTGAACCATCGGTATCAGAATCGGCTGATGCTCGTAGAGTTTCCCCTCAACTGAATAAATCAAGAGCCGACCCCTGGCCTGCCACTCCAGCGCCGACCGGTGCCAACCCTGGGGCGAGACATCCGCGATTTGCAGCTGGCATGTGTCCTTCGTCGCGTAAAACCACTGCGGATCAGTGTTCGGATCCGACAAGCTGAACGCATAACCATTGCGGTGAAGCAGAGCGGCGATGTCCTCGTTGGCGGAATGAGCCGTCGTCACGCTTTGGCCAATACCGCCGCTGAACACCTTGAGGGTGACGCTCAAAACCATGAGAAGGCCGAAAGCGAAGCTAAGCGTGAATTGGTTCATCGGATCGCAAGGCTCCTGCATAGATGGCCATCACGGCGAGATTCGTCATCCATGCCGCCAGCGTGATGCCAACCCTTCCGTGGATGATGTCGTAATAGGCCGGCATAATACCTATGAGGCTTATCCTGGCCAGGTTGATAGCCACTGTCGCAAGACACGCGACGACCACGGTGCGAATGACTGGCTTCGACCATTTGAGGTCGTAAAATTTGACGATCATTACGCCGCAGAGAAGCGCCAGCGAGAGGTTCGTGAGGGACGAGCAGGCCGGCAGCAGGAAGACTACGCCGGAACCGTCCGCGAACGGCACCGTATTGCCTACCCCACCCGTACCGACGATCCAGCCGATCATTTTTGCATCGATTGCCAGGATAGGGCCTCCGAAGACCGCAAAAGCCAACCGTGCCCAAAACATCGGAACGGTTATAGCTCCCAACACCACCGCTGCCCTCCGCGTGGTTGCCTCGCGCGACGTCAGCGCCAGATAGGCGGCTACGCAGGCCAGTGCCAACCAGCTCAGCTGAGGCAAGGGAACCAGGAATGCAAAAGTCGCGATGCCGGCAATGTAGAAATCCGATCGACGCGCGCGCTCAGGTTCGGAATGAAAAAATAGCCAGAAGGTTATGCCCAGCGCCAGCCAAACCACAAGGCTGACGCCGAGCATATCCAGCAGCGCCAAAATTGGACCGTCACGGGCAAGCGACTCTGCGACACGATCGCTCGCGCCGTTTGCAAATCCCGTGGCCACCACGCCGCAGTAAATTTGGCCGCGATAAACAGTCATGGGTGGGCGCTAAGGCTCAGCGGCCGTCGGTCGGGGCCATGCCGGTCATTTGCCGCGATGCCGACGGCGATACCATACATAGCCGCCAAAGGCAGCCAGCGCTGGGAAGCCGATGCCGATCACAGGACCCGGGGCAGAGTGGCTCGTGTCCCCGCCACCATTGCCGGGCGGGAACCAAGATGCCAACGCATAGCCCGGAAGAGTGTCCAGGAGCGTGACAAACAATGCTATGGTAGCAGGCGCGATAAACTTGATCATTTCTTCCCCCTTTGGCAGAACCGCAGAACAGGCCAATAATGACCAAATTTTCCAACAGAAAACCGGGGGACTGCCGAACGAAAGAGGTAGAGCCGCCTAATGAATTTGATCGCAGGCCCGACGGCTTCAGTGTTTCCCGAGACGTGCAAGCTTGGCTGGCGAAACCTGGTTAAACGACGTTCGGCCGCTGACGTTCAGTAGTAGCCGCGACCGTGTCCGTACCGGCATTTGTTCAGGACAATGCCCAGAAGATTGGTCTCGCCTGCCAGTTCCTGCTCACAGCAGCGGATCTTTGCCATCGTGGTCATGCCGGCCCCTGCCACAAGCAAGGTGCAATCGATATTGGGCAGGAATGCCAGCACGTCGTCGCCGCCGAGAACTGGAGGCAGGTCGACGACAACCACCGTGGGGCAAAGCTTGTCGTGGAGTTGCATCATCGCCGATCGCGCGGACTGGCTTTGGAGGAGCTCGGCCGAATAGTTGATCCCATGCGGGCCGGCGCTCACAGCAAGATTTTCACCGTAGCGCACGAAAGTGCTTTTGATCGAAGCCCGCCCTTGCAAGAAACTCTCGGTGGGCCGCGCCATGTCAAGACCCAGTATCGAACTGATCTGGGGCTGGCGAAGATTCAGATCTAGAAGAACGACCCGGCAACTCTGCAGATTCGCAAGGCTGAACGCCAGGTTCACGGCCACGACCGACTTCCCGGATTCGCGCTCTGGCGACGTTATCGCCACAGTGGTCCAGTTGTTGACATTAAGACACCTGAGAACCTTGGTGCGCAATACATCGAAGCTTGCTTGAGCCGGTTCCCCAGGAGCGAATGTGACAAGCCGGGCCTGACGGGCTCGATCGAGATCGAGTTGCACGCGTTCCAATCCGGCCCAATGCTCGTCTACCAACACCACAGACTGCTGCCCGACGACCTCTAGGGACGCATGCGGCGCGGGCTGGAGCAGCTTCACCTTCGTCGGCATGCTTTTGTCTCCTGCGGCACGAATGCGTTGCCTAGCGTGGGTCGTTGGCTACTTCGAAATCGCACTGTTCACCTCGACATTTGCGGGCGGGCGAGAATCTATAGGCAGGAAGATCGGACTGCCGCCCAGAAGCAATACGATGGCTGCAACACTCAGACGCATCTTACGCGCAGGTTCCTCGCTATCGGTCGCAATATAGGGGATGGTGACAAAAGGCTGGCCCCGGAACACGGCTGCAAGATCGGCAGGACGACGAATGGTTGGGAAGAAGATTTCCATAAGCGCGAAGATGCCGAAGCTCAATCCGAGGCCTGCCCCGAAACTTCCAATGACGATTACCTGCCGCTTGGGCCAGATACGTTTGTCTGGAGGGGTTGCCGGCTCGATGAGCGACAGCTTTTGGCCAACTGCTTCCTTTTCGATACGCTGTCCGGTCGATGCGTCCGCCAACCTGGCGACTGCCTCGTTGTAGTGCTTCTGCACGGCCTCGTAATTCTGCTCGAGCGCGCGGAGTTTGGTAGAGTTCATTTCGGTGTCGGCGATTGATCGCGTCAGGTCGTCAAGCAGCGGTCCAATGGATTCCTTCTCCTGCGCAATCAAGGCCAGCTGACCCTCGGTGTCGGCCAACTGCAGGCGAAGCTCAGGGGACATCCCGGCGGCGCGTGCGACATCCGTTACGGTCTTGTCCTTTTCGGAGATGCGTTTCTCGAGATCTGCGACCCGTGTCCGCAACGCCACAAGGTTCGTACTGCCATCCTTGAAAATCGTCTCCTGCTCGGCAAGCGAACGCCGCAGCTCGGCCAGCTGCAGATCGTCAGCCGGTCCTCCCTGCCCCCCGGAAGCCGATATCTGTTGAATCATCGAACGCTTTTGCTGAAGCGAGATGATCTCGCGCTGAATTTGACCCAGCCTTTCTTCGTAGGCTCTCTGCTGCATGCGGCGAAACTCGAGGCTGTCAGGCAGAGCCTCCTTATGCTCCAGTTTGAAGCTCAGGACCGCTTCTTGGGCGTCCTTCAACGCGGCCCCCAGACGTTCCACCTCGCGGTTGAAGAATTCATGTGTATGGTCCGCCACCGCCTTGCGTTCGCGTTCGTTCGCTTCGAGCATGGCGTTTGCGTAGGCATTGGCGACATCAGCGGCGAGAATGGGGTCGGCCGCGTCGAATGAAACCGTAAAGGCAATGGCCCCGCTACCGCTACCCAGATTATTCAGGACAGCCGGCTCGATCTTGGTCCTTGCAAGCATTTGTGCAACGACATCGTCGTCGGAGAGGTTGGCCTTGGCGAAGATCGCAAACTTGCCGGCCAAACCGAGCAAACTGGCCCTTGTCGTGAGTTCGTGCTCAAGAACTTGCAGTTGCTGGATGGGATCCTCTGTAACCGATGAACGGGCCAGTTCAGTTGATATACGCGGCGACTCGACCAGAATCTTGGCGACAGATCGGTATACTGGCGGAAGGAAGAGCGCGACCGCGAAGCCGACGACCGTGGTCATCACGATCGGGATGGCCAGGTAGCGCAGCCGCTGAGCATAGATCGAAGCGTAAAAGCGGAAATCTTGGCTATCCATCAAATCGACTCGCCGTCATGGATTCCTCCACATGTCGCTGGCGGACCAACAGCGCCGGCGCGTGACTGCAGATTTGCGTAGCAATCCTTTTGGCGGAAGCGCTTCCTAAGGTCGAGCTGAAACCCGAGGCATGCCTCTTTTGACGATGGACCCTCTCCTTTCGGCCGCCAGCACGGTCCTATTCTTACGTTCACTCGATTTCGCTGAGGGCTTATTCTTGGTTGATTGGAGTTCCAATACAACGATCTGCTCGAGACGCACGCGTCGAGGAGGAAGAGTGTCTTCAAACCCAATTGCCCGCCTTCGCCATGGAAGGCTTGCGGCGGCCCTGCTCGCCGGCGCCGCGCATATGTTCTTTGCTGCTGGGGCTCAGGCCGACGACTATCGGCTCGCCGCGCAAACGAAGATCCACATCTCGATCATCCAGTGGAACCCTTCAAAGGGCGAGTACCAGCGCTGGGAAGCGCTCAGCGGCGATTTTCTCGTGTCCAGTCAGGGGACGATAGGGTTACCCGTCGTCGGTTCGCTCGATGTGGGCGGCAAAACGAGCACCGAGGTCGCCGCCCAGATATCGGCTGCGCTCCACGACAAGATGGGACTGATCTCCCCCCCGGATGTATCGATCGAAATAGCCCAGTATCCGTCGATCTATGTCGTCGGAGCGGTCACCACGCCTGGCGCGTATCAATTCAGGCCGGATTTGACCGTACTGCAGGCGGTGGCGTTGGCCGGCGGGCGCTATCGACCGCCGCCTGAAAAGGCAGGACAGAGCGGAATCAGCCTACTTGGCGAACTTACCACGATCCGCACCAACAAGTTGCGACTGCTCGGCCGCATCGCCAGGCTGCAGGCGGAACTGGGCGGAGAGGCTGAAATCCACTTCCCAGCCGAATTGACCAGCACCGACGCCGGCGACGTCGCCGGCCAAGTCATGGCGCTGGAGCGCAGCCTGTTCACGGCACGAGCCAACGAGAAGACGCGACAGGTGGAGAAACTTTCTGATCTGCGCAATATGTACACGAACGAACTGGATATGTTGGCGAGCAAAGGCAAGGACTCTGGCGAGGAAATCGCCCAGACCGAAACAGAAGTCGCCAAGATCACCAAGCTGGTCGAGCAGGGCATTGTAACCTCGTCGCGATGGGCGGAATTGAGACGTGTGCTTGGCCAGATGCGGGCCGAGCATGCCCAAGGGGACGTCGAGGCGATGCGGGCGCGACAAGGTCTGAGTGAGACGACGCGCCAGGAATTCAGCGTCAGCGACCAGCGCCAAACGGAGGTCGCCACGCAACTGCGTGACGCGCAGAGCGAGCTTACCGAAGCAAGAACGCGGGAGTATACGATCCGTCAGCTCCTGCAGGCCGACAGCACTGTTGTACCGGGCGCCGCGTCCGACGGCAATCCCGACCTGAAATTGGTCATCGTGCGGCAAGATCGACAGGGACCAAAAGAGCTGAGCGCGTCCGAAACCACGCCGCTCGCACCCGGCGACGTGGTCAAGGTTTACGTAGCCAGCTCGACGCAGGACATAGTCGATCCGGCTACGCCCCAGCCGAGAACCAGCCCGCAGGCCAGCGGAGAAACACAATAGCAGCATGAAATCGACAAGGTTAGCCGCGGGGGCACTACTGGGCGCTGAGCCCCGCCCAAAGAGCTGCCCAATGCGTCGGCCCCTTGCCCATGCGAACTCCCTCTCCTAAAACCACGGCCAGTTGGAACATCCCTGACAAGAGAAAGCCGTGATGGCGCCGGTAGTACTGGACCCGGTTGCGCGTCAACAGCGCAGACAGGAATGGGTTGGTTCCGGATTCTCCACCGATGTGGATTATTTCTGCCCCCGATACATATGCGATTGAAAGCCCAACCGCGCGGACTCTTCGCATATAGTCAACTTCCTCGCTGTAAAGGAAGAATGACTCATCCCAGGCTCCCACGAGCTTGCGCGCCCGCGCCGAGATTGCCAGTGCGGAGCCTTCAGCCCAATCAGCGAATCCATCGGCCGTGTATCGCGCTGGATCGCTGATCTTCTCGCCGGTTCCGATCCAAGCCCCAAGTTTTCCTCCGCCCAGAACTGCATCCGTCCATGCCGTCTTCAATGACGGTTCGCGTCGAAGTGAATGCGTAAGCCTGCCGTCCTCATCAAGGATTTTTGGCACGGCCACGCCAATGGCGGGATCCTCCAACCGGTTTACAAGCAGTCGGGCCGCACCGGGCAGTAGGCGGACGTCTGGGTTGAGCACGAGCAGGGTTGAGTCTTTTCCAACCGTCGCGACAGCCGCGTTGATGCCGCCGGCGTAACCCGAATTCCGGCCAACGCTGACAACTCTCGGTCGGACGGGATGAGAAAGTGCTATGGCAACGCTATCGTCGCTGGACGCATTGTCCGCAATGACGACTTCAAAGTCCCGGATTCCGTCGAGCCCTGTCTGAAGCGAATCGAGGAATGCTTTCAGATGCCGGGCACTGTTGTACGACACCGTCACCACAGACACACGCTCATGTCCTGGCTGCGACGTCTCTTCGTTGCGACCATTCCCGGCCATGGCTTCGTTCCCGATCTCTTTCACGTCTTCGATCCCGGCAAAAGTCGCGTCGCTTGACGCAATGGTTGTTCGTCCGTCCCGCCCGGCGGAAGGGTCGCGAATATGTCACGTTTGCTGGAGCCCATCTCGATCCACATCGGGGACGATGCCGCGGAATAGGCATCCGTCTCTGCCGGCTCGCTTTGCGCGGATTTGGCATCAAGGATCCACACGCCGCTTCCCAGCAGGAATAGAGCGAGAACATAGCTGCTGTTCCAGAAGTGAACCGTCCATCCGATGAGGAACAGGAAACCCAGTGTGATCAGGTAGGCTGTTTGAAAATGACCGAGCCTTTCGTCGCTATTACTTTTGACAGCCATGGCGATGCCGATCGAGATTCCCGCCAGTAGCAACAAGATCGGGGCAGCGAAACCAAAACGCATTGCCTCGACAAGCCAGAAATTATCTATGGTGCCGTTGGGCATCCATCCCGGGCGATCCCAATCGTTCAGTCCGATCCCGAAAATGGGGTGGTCCAGAGCAATCGTGGACCCATAATCCCAGATCAATCGTCGATACCAATATGTTTGCGGGTCGAGCACAACCATTTGTGTAACGATCGAGATTGGCGATCGATTGGAGAGGATCTCAGCCGCCACGAACAGCAAGAGCACCGCGCCGATGAGAATATTCCATCGATGTCTATTTCTTCGCAGCAAAGTGTTCCAAAAAAGCAGAAAGGCTTGCGCGGCCATGCCTGCGATTGGTCCACTCGATAGAGAGGTTGCCGCTGACACAACGACCAATGCTGCCTTGAAATTCCGGTGAGCTGCGGCTTTCTTGTAGCCAAGAACAAGGTAAGTGAGAGCCAGGGCGCTTCCTACGTTCAATCCGAATAGAATTGGATGGTCGAATACGGAAATAACTCTCGTATGACCCAGTCGTTGAACGGTCGGATAATCATTGACCGGAAAGACGACACTGAACGCCTTGAGTAGGATGTTGCCGCCGCCAAGGCACTCGACTATGGCAAACGGCATCAAGATCACGGCGATCCAGAACAACAGGCGAACGGCGTTGTGAAAGTCGTCAGCGTCACGGATCCAACACCGCGCAAGCATGTATGGGCCGACAGTTTCTAAAAAGAGGATCCCCGCGGATTGGGACCCGGTGGCCAATCCGTGATTTGCAATGAGACCGATCACCGACCAGACGGCAAGCATCAGGATCGCGATATCCGCAAACCTTATCCGACCGGCCTTGCCTGAGAGTAATCGGACGGCGCAGGGTACAATCAACGCTAAAAGCACAAGGCGATAAACCGAGAGCCGAAGCGGCCCGAGATAGAAAACCCAAGGTATTTCAAGCGAGATCAGAAACACCCAAACCGGCCAGGAGGTCGTCTTCCCGGACAACGCGGCCGGACCGCTTCGCGCAAACTGGTTGGTGGATTCGGAGCGCTCGCCAAAGCCGACAAGGCGGTCGGGACTTTTGGCTTTGGGGCTCCAATACCCCGGTTGGTCAGCAACGCTGCTCACGTACCGATGTCCTGCACTCGAACCAGTCGAACCATGGTCGACCGGATTAAGTTAAGCCGGCCGCCAATCCACCCGGCAACGATCTTTTTCCTGGTGAGAGCTGGCTGTTCGACAAGGATGGAAGAGAGATACGACAAAGGTAGCGTCACCATCATCGCCACCAGCGCCGCAAATAGCCATGACTGTATTGCGGGATACATGATGCTAAGGCAGCAAAGAACCGGCGCGTGGATCAGGTACACTCCATAAGACAGATCGCGCCTGATGAACGAGCGCCCTGGCAGGTTCGACAGCCCAGCGAAGACCACGAGATATGGCAGGCAGAGCGGCGCCGCGACGATACCTGCTCCCGACGCAAGCGAAGCCAACAGGATCAGGAACGCGAGACCCGCCAAAGCAGCCGAATAGGGTATTGTCCGACGGAAAGTGGATAGAGCGACGCCGGAAGCAAAATAGACGAAGAGGCTGATGAAGGTAACGAAACGACCAGGCAGCCGTTCGGCGACGGCAGGAAAGATTCCGTTCGCGACGTAGAGAACGTAGACTGCAAGGAAGACGACCAGTACCAGGCGAGGCCGAGTTAGGATGCCGACCACACTCATCGCAGCCAGCGCAATATAGGACAGGACTTCGAAATGCAAAGTCCAGAGCGCGCCGTTGACGATTGCGGGATGGCCGTCCGGTAGCTGCACCCCAGGGAGAAAATCATATGTGAGCGTAGGAATGTTCTTGGCGTAGAGGCTCAAGCCAGGATCAGAGAAATACCGCGGCAACGGCAGCGTCGTCAGAAGCGGCCCAAGCAAGATCATGGATGAGATCACTACGACAGCGAGGGCTGGAAAAATCCTGAGCGCCCGGCTTGTCGCATAGTCGATTACCTTGCCCGACCGAACCAAGCCTGGAGCCACCAGAAAGCCGCTGATCGCGAAAAAAACAAGAACCGCGAGAAGACCGAAATGCAGAAATCCGCCGCTGAACGCAAAGAGGAGATCCGTCTTCGGATCGTAAATGGAACCGTAGGCATGATGCAGAACGACTGTGATTGCCGCAGCCAATCGAACTTCATCGAAGCCCGGTCCCACGAACCCTGTTTCCGCCAGGCGACTTTCTAGGGTTCGGCCGCGCATGTTCCAGTCGAGAACATTTGGGATCATTGGGCTGCCCGGTGAGATGCTTCGCAACGGAAGTCTGGGCGGGGGATATGGCGCGCGCAACTACCTAATCGGGCCAAGAGAGCGGCCCGTGTTGGCAACCGGAAACGAAAGGAGTACGAACGTCGCGGGAACGGGCGACCGTGGGGGTGCCGCGAGCCGTGAGACTTTTGACGCCCGGAACTTTCATCCACATCCTCGCCTCGTTGGAGAGGGGTGCGCCAGTGCTTGAGTCTATTTCGAAACAACCCAGGCCACTCTAACGGTGGCATGACTGTTCCGTGGGCTGATCAGCAGTGTCGCCGACCCTGGTGAGCCAGGACTCCCGCCAGAACGGATAAATCGCGCGCGGACAAAACCACCGACCGTTGACGCTGAGTTCGCCTGAGCAGGCGACACCGTCCAGGATGACGCAGTCCTTGGGGATCTTCAGCATGCGGCCCGTCTTCTCATCCACGATCCGCTGCACGGCAGTCTTTACGCGGAACGTGCCGCCGCAATGGGGAAGCATCTCGCGGTCGAAGGAGAGGCCACTACTCTCGCCGCGATGGTCGAGAGTGGCTGCGATTTCCTCCGCGGACCGTACCCGGACCAGTTCGCCAGGCTGCAGGCCGAGCATCTCGCGCTTGGAACCAGCCTTACCCGGACCTTGCAGCGGGAGCGTCCTTATCAGCCCGAAATGATGGAGCACGTCCATTGCCATCGCCCGGACCAAAAGGGCCACGAACCGGATCGGATTGAAGTTGCCGTTCGTCAATTCGCGCCAATACTGCCCGAGATCCCGCCGCCTCACGGGCTCGGATGCCTTGAGAGCGTCAGTCGATTGGCATCGCCAGACCTGCGCCCCGCTTTCATCCACCGGGGTAGCCGGGTGCGTAGCCGCGCCGGCAGTCCGCTCGAGCTCTGCGGAAGCAGCCATCCCGGCGACCCCAAGACGTGCGGCGTGGTTGTCATCGACTTTGCGGAGCCATTCCTCCTTCCAGTAGATACGGCAACCTGCCTGACACCCGCCATGGCTCGACCCATCGCAGCGCAGATCCTCAAGATAGACGGTCCCGCGCATTCGGCGGGAGCCACTTTCGTCAACCATGTTGCAGACTTTGTCGACGCGCCGCGACACCGTAAGGCGTTGACCGATATGCGCCATCATCTCCGGCATGAACAGCGTCCCCTGCAGGGCGCCGTCCTTGTCCAGCGTCGCCAGAATCTCGGCCGCAGAGCGCACCTCAACGACATCGCCGGGGCGCAAGGCAGCTCCGTTCGCTGGTTTTTGAGGGAGCATGGTTCTTCATTCCTCTAAGTTGATGATGTCGCCATCGACTTGGAGCCGCTGTGGCTTGAAGTTCGTTTCCAACTTCCGTTTGCCGGTCCAGAGGCACCGAGAGAACATCGTACACAAAGAGACGGTGGCCGATCGCTACCCAAAAGCGAAGGAGCCGGCGCGCCGATAGTGGTAGGCCGAACTGCCGCGATGCGTCTGTCACCGGCACCGCCCATTGGATACCACCCCTGCCGACGGGTCTGACCAAGGACGCGCGGTTGCGAGTTCCGGCCGCGAAATCCGGCTCGGTGCGGCGCATGCAGGCAACGGATCAACGGCTTTTTGCGGTATTCGGGTCAAAGCTCGCCAATGCACCCGAACCAGCTTCCTACTGCGAGGAAGGCATCCGATCGCCCGTCGCGCCTGCTTATTCTTTCGAGGATAGCAAGTTCAGCACAATGAACGATGAGCACGACTTCTGGAATCGCTCCATTCTGCGCCAAGCTAGTGTCGATTTCGACCGGTCGCCCTTCCTGCCGCGGGTAGAGATGAGGGTGCCAAGGAGAGTAGGCAGTCTGATGAACGAAATGCTGCAGCTGCGCCAATTCATCACAGATCCACGAGAGCAGCGATCGATAGCGACGACCTTACGAAGAAGGCGTTGGGCGGAATTCCAGCGGCGCTTCCCCGATATCGAAAGGATGCGGGTGATCGACCTCGGCGGAACGGTGGTTCACTGGGAGAGAAGTCCGGTTCGCCCTAGATCGGTCACCGTAGTCAATCTCCTGCCTCAGACGAGCAGGACTGGCTGGATCACAGCCGTTCAGGGCGACGCTTGCAATCCGCCCGCAGAAATCCGGGCCATGGAATTTGACATCGTATATTCGAATTCTTTGATTGAACATGTGGGTGGGCACGCTCGCCGCGACGACCTCGCTTCGGTCATCCACGGCTTGGCGTCGTGCCACTGGGTGCAAACCCCCTATAGGTATTTTCCGATTGAGCCGCATTACCTTTTTCCAGGCTTGCAGTTCCTGCCCCAAGCAGCCCGCGCCAAGTTGATCCGACGCTGGCCATTGTCACCGTCGCGGCCGGACAAAGGACAGGCAGTCAGGGATGTTCTGGAGATTGAGCTCCTGTCCAAGACCGAGATGAGGTACCACTTTCCCCGTTCTGACCTTTTCAAGGAGCGGGTCCTGGGGATGACCAAATCGATTGTCGCCGTCGCCTCTTGAGGCGGCTGCATTGTTAACCGGCGTGCAATTCTGACCAGGCAAGGGGTGTAACCGGCGTCCAAAATTGACCACCCCCCTACCCTGCGCAGCCATTGAAGGCGGCGCGGAGAGAATCTGGGGTGTGGTGGATCTCGTCAATCGGCTCGACGCTAAAAAGCGCGAAGGTCGCGCGGGGCGCCTGGCCACGCGCCTGCTGCATCAGGATGCCATCGTGCTCGATGAACTCGGCTATCTACCGTTCTCGCAGGACGGACGGTGGCGCGTTGCTGTTCCATCTCATCAGCAAGCTCTATGAGCGCGTCTCGCTCATCGTCACCACGAACCTGTCGTTCGGGGATTGGATCGGGTGTGTTCGGCGATGCCAAGATGACCACCGCACTGCTCGACCGGCTCACACAACGCTGCGAGATCATCGAATCCGGCAACGACAGCTATCGGTTCAAGAAGCGAAGATGCTTCGAGTGGCTAGGGACCTGCAGAACTATTTTTACACGCGCGCGAACCGAAATCGTTGCCGCGGCCCTCTTATCCTGTAAGCGCGTCATCTCGCTCGCGACTTGGGAGAATTTTCCATGCTCTACGTCAAAAATATACCTGCCTGGGAACGCGCAGTACGCGTTGTCGCCGGCTTGGCTATGATCGCCTGCGGCCTATTCGGCCTCAAGGGGTTAGCGATCGGCTACCTGATCGCCGCCGTTGGCACCTTCACACTGCTTACGGGATTCGTCGGCTTCTGTCCCATGTGCGCCATGGTCGGCCGGCGCCTCGGCACCAAGAAATAGGTGATCGCGTGCATGCGTCGAAGTATGACCTCGCACTGATCGAGGCGGCTCGCGGTGGCGACAGGCAAGCCATTGTGACTTTGTTGGCCGTTGCTCAGCCCAACATTCGACGCTATGCGCGGCGCAGTTGCAACGCGGCCGACGATGTCGATGACGTGGTGCAGGAAACATTGTGGCTGCTTCACCGCCGCGTCGGAACGCTGCGCGCATTGAGCTCAATATCGGGCTGGTTGGTCGCGGTGGTACGCCGCGAATGCTTGCGCATGGCCGCGCGCATGGGGAAGCCGGTCAATCTGGATGAAGCATTGCTGGATGCGGCCAATGAGGACCGGCTGACACATTTGCCACAGCACGAACTCCGACTCGACCTCTCGCGGGCGATTCAGTCGCTGCCCGAAAACTATCGCGAGGTGGTGCTGCTGCGCGATATCGAGGAAATGACGGTCGATGAGATCGCCGCCACGCTCAATTTCACTCGCGAGAGCGTCAAGCGCCGGCTGCGCCGCGCCCGGGCGCTGCTGCGCGAATACCTCTTGAATTAGGAGAACTCCCGTGAGCCTATCGTCCAAACCCTTGCCCAAGACGATGTTTGCAAGCGGTAGTCTTGTCGAACATCTGGCCCGCGGTGTCGTTGGCATCTGCGCCTTGAGTTACGCGATATCGATCTCGGCGCAACACCCAGTCTATTCGTTGGCCCTGGGTGGTGTGTCGCTGCTGGCTTTTCGCGGCTGCCCCATGTGCTGGACCATCGGCTTTGTCGAGACAACGTACCGACAATTCAAGCGCCACAACTCGTAGAAAAAGTTCCGTACGTGGGTCGCGCCAGGATCGCGTTGGAGTGAGCTATGCTGGACTCGCATCGTCGAGCCAACGTTCGCGCTCGCGATCCAGAACCAACCGTTCTCCGGTCGGATTAACTTGAGCAACCGGTGCCGCGAGTGTGACGACCAGAACCAGGCGGGCAGCGGCTGGAATGACAACCAAAGCGACCGCGCTCGCGGCCGGCGATAGTTGCGTCGATACCAATAGGCCAAGCTGGCACGAATAGGCGCGCGACAGCCGTCCGCCTCCAGCGCACAACGATCGGATATCCTCGTCCAGAGATTCGTGGCACCGAAAAACGCGAACGATTGCAGATTGTCAGGTCGTCACGGTGCCCGGCCTCACCGCGCGGTCCTTACCTTCTCGGAATTTGCGCTTCGCCAAGCGGTTCGGAGGCGCTTGAGCGAATGCCATACGAGAGTGTCGCGGAGGGACATCTTCAATTTACGCACCAGCAGATCGACCTGGCCGCGCAACGTTCTTGGGGTCTCGATCTGGTGAAGTGTTATCGCCACGTCGCAATACTCCTTCTTGTAATCCTCGTCGCCAAGACCTTGATCGAACTCTTTCATGCCTGCGCCTATCGCCCACTCAATCAAGTAATTGAGCAAGTGGCGACCGGGTGAGAAGCGAACCCATTCGCCCTCTTCGAAGCTCGGCATCATGTAGTAGAATCTACTATCGTCCTTATATCCCCAGTGCACCGCCAGCACGCTGGCGTCCAAATTCAACGACGAAATATGGACGTGGCCTTGGGGGGCAAGATCGAGCGCGGCCTGGCGAAAAAAGGCGCGATACCCCGGTCGCTCCATTCCGTCGACGCCAGTCGTTTCGATATAGCGCCGTGACTTCTGTCTCATCATCGCGTCGAGCATCTCCTCCCGCTCGGAGGATGTGCTCGCGATCCTGAAGGTGACAGTGCCGCGCTCACCGAGCTTGCGAAGCTTGCGCCGCGTGTCCTGCGCTCGCGGAAGGCGCTTGGCGACAAACTCGTCGACACTGCCGGGCAGGCGCATGACATATCCGCTATGGGGATAGCGCGCCGTGATCAAGGGCATCAACGGATTGTCGATGTCGAACACGCGGTCAGGCATCTTCTCGACAACCGCTATGTCGAAAGGTGGGGCAATAATTGCGATCGCATCCCACAACTTGCCGACGAATGAAGGGCTCCAGTCTTTGACGTGCGGAAACAGGACCGGCGCATTGTAGTCGCTGACGCCGCCGTCCAAGAACGACAGGACCTTCAGGCCGGATCTGCGCTTCTCGATGCCAAGCGGGAAAAGCGCATGAGGGACACCGTCTTGGTCCACGACCGCGACAAACAATGGCTGCGTGCCGCGCGCCTGCCCGATTGTGTCACACCAAACGTTTAGGAAGTCGGCTGTCTGGAAAACGAACGCGCGGGCCGAGCCCCGATTGGCCATGGTGGGCCATATGGCCGCAAAATCCCGGCACAAATCGCTTGCTACGACAACCAGGGAAGAACCTTCGATCGGCGCGCTGCGGATCATCCGAGGCAATCAATGATCGAGTGATGGACTGCGCCAGCCTCGTACTTGCGCGACGATCCTGCCTCTGGTGAGGCTCCAAGCCTCCATTCCCATGAAAGATTGTCGGCCCCTGAACAGTTCGCCACAACGTCTCGGACCCCAACAACCACAGGCAACGCCCTTCGCGCTCCGTCGCACCAACGGATTATCATCATCTGTCCACGCCGGTTCGAAGCATACCTGAACAAAAGGCGCACATTGCTGACCTGTTGGCCGACTCGATGCATTCGTCCCCTGATATATGCTCCTGCGTCGGGCATTCGGCTGCATGGCGTGCACTGGTCGCGTTTCATTCAATATGCTCGAGGGAAGAATTGCCGCAGCAGACCCGGAACAGCCCCCCGAAGGCCGCAAAATGATCACTGTCATCATCCCACATCTCGACCAGCACGAAATGCTCAGACGCTGTCTTGCATCCCTGCAGGCTCAGCGGCCGCCGCAGCAGAAAGTCGAGATCATCGTCGTCGACAACGGATCGAGACAGATGCCGACCGACCTTTGCGCCTCCTTTCCCGCTGTCACGCTCCTTCTCGAGCGCACACCTGGTCCGGGGCCAGCGCGCAACCGCGGCGCAGCCCATGCGAGCGGCGAAACGCTGGCTTTCATTGACGCGGACTGCATCGCCCATCCCGACTGGCTTTACGAAATAGAACGCTGCTTTGCCGAACGAGCCGATATTGGAATCATAGGCGGCGACGTCAGGATTGCGCGCCAGGACTCAAGCAAACTTACGCTTCTCGAAGCCTATGAAAGCGTCTTTGCCTACCGCATGCGCGAATACATCGCCAAGCAGGGGTATACAGGGACGGGCAATCTGGCGATGCGTGCTGGAATTCTGTCTTCGGTTGGACCGTTCGGAGGCATCGAGATCGCGGAAGATCGCGACTGGGGGCAGCGGGCGCTCAGCAAAGGCTTCCGCACGCACTACCGCAAGCAGATGATCGTGTTCCATCCCGCGCGCCGGAATCTCGCTGAGATCGCCGCAAAATGGGATCGGCACGTCGCTCACGATTTTAATCGGGTACGCTCCACACGAGGCTGGCGGCCGCGCTGGATCCTGCGCAGTTTCGCAGTCGCGCTTTCGCCCGCGGCAGAGTTGTTCCGGATCGGCTTTTCCGATCGCATCGAAGGCCCAAGGGCGCGCATGCTTGCGATGTATGGTGTGATCCTGGTTCGCCTTTATCGATGCAAAGTTATGCTCGCTCTTGCATTCGGAGCAGACGCCTCGCGCATCGTCGACAAATGGAACCGCGCCTGAGCGCGCGGGCAGAAAACCGAATCACGGCTTCCTTGGAGCAGCTGGCCTGGCTCGTTGATACGCGGCGATCAGGTTCGGCACTTGATAACTCCACGCAAGTTCCCGTTGCAAACGGTCGCGGCCGTAGTTACCCATAACCTTGCGCTGTTCGGGGCTGCCAAGCAGCCATTCAATCTTGTCGGCAAAGTCGACCGGATCATCCGGACGGGCGTAGAGAGAGGCCGTGCGCGCCGAGAAGCGGCCCTCGGTGACGTCGAATTGCACGATCGGTTTGCTGAAAGCCATGTACTCCAGGATCTTGTTCATGGTGGACTGGTCGTTCATCGGATTGACGCGATCCGGATTGACGCACACATCGGCCGTCGAAAGCACGGTGAAGAGCATGTCATCGGGGACCCGACCGGTGAACGTGACATAGTCATTCAGCCCCAAGCTTTGGCAGTATTCCTTGAGGTTGCCTAGTTGCGGGCCACCGCCGACAAGAACGAACTGGACGTCCTGCCGGCCTCGCTCGTGAACGAGATGGTTGACGCTCCGCAGAAGAAGGTCGATGCCTTCTTGCTCCCCCATCACACCGACATAACCCACAAGAAACTTGCGCCCCTTCTTGAGGCCGGGGTCGGGGCAGTCGGTCTTCAAGCGTGTCAGGTCCGGACCGGACCGCACCACGAACACGTCGCTTTCGCGCTTCCTGCCTCGGGTAAGCGCGATCCTTCTGTAGCTCTCATTGGTCGAAATGACCACGTCGGCGCATTTGAATGTAATCCATTCGAGCATGCACAGAAGCCGCCAGAGCCGCCCGCGCTTGCCGAATTTCGCCTCGTAGAGCTCGGGGTTGATGTCGTGATGGTCGAAAATGAAGCGTTTGCCAAGCAACTTGAACGGCAGCGCGACGAGAAATATGAGATCAGGTGGGTTGCAAGCATGAATGGTCTCGAACCCATGCCTGAACAGGATTTTCCATGCCAAGCGGGTCTCGTGCCAGAGCGCCGCACCGTATTCGAAAAGGAACTCCGATGCGCCTTTCGCTTCGACTGGCAAGTCATGCCTGTAGATGTGGATGCCCTCCAGCGTCTCTTCACGCTCTTCCGCCCCCTTGCCGACAGGGCAAATGATGGAAACTTCCGCGCCCGCGTCACGCAATGCACGCGCTTCCTGCCAAACGCGCCGGTCGAAAGGCACCGGTAGGTTTTCGACAATCATCAAGACCTTGCGGGCAGAAAGGCTGCCGGGCCGAGTTTGTTCGGCCCCAATCGAGATGGCGGACATCTCTCTCCCCTAAGCCACGGCACGCATGACGTCGAACGGCAGGTCAGCATCACCCGGCTGAGCAGGCTCTTCCCGGGACGCGGAAGGGGCTGGTAGCCTGTTTGCGCTATCCGACAGCGCGTTGAGGTCGATCACGCTCTGCGCCTTCGAGAAGGAAAGCATGCCGGCTGTGCGGTTTGCGAAAATTACCCGATCATAGCGGCGCGCTTCAGCCTGCTTTTTGCTCACCAGCAAGGTTCCGAACTGCGGGAGCCACGACCAGGCGTAGCCCAGATTGGCGCCGACCAACTTGCCGGCGTCGATGGCCGGATCGAAAATCGACAGTCTGTAGCGTTCCCTCAGCAGGCTACGCGCAAGGTCGATATTGGGGCTTTCTCTCAGGTCATCCGTTCCAGCCTTGAAAGCCAGCCCTGCAAGCAGCACCGATGCTCCCGGCTTCAGACCTTTCGTGGCGAGTTGGAACAAGCAGTATTTATGGGCATCGTTGGAGCGTATGAGCGAGTCGATCAAAGGCGCATTGACGCCGCAGTCCGCCACGATGTTCTGCAATGCACGGACGTCCTTTGGCAGACACGAGCCACCGAATGCTCCGCCAGGCCTCAGGTAGTACGGGGAAATGTTCAGCTTGGTGTCGGAAACAAAGATCTCGTGCACCTTCGACGGGTCGACGTCGAGTTGAAGGCTGATCCGGCCGATCTCGTTGGCGAACGCGACCTTCATCGCATGCCAGCTGTTGTCGACAAATTTTGTCATCTCGGCTTCCGCGAACCGTGTAACGAAGCGCGGTGCTTCGAGGCCGGCAAAAAGCTCTTCGATGACCGGATTTGGCTCACCGTCCGATGTCCCGATAACTACTTTCGGGGGCCGGAAATAGTCATTGACGGCCGAAGATTCCCTCAGAAATTCCGGGCAGTACAGGAGTTCCACGCAGCCCGGCTTGTCGGCCAGAAATCCCGCGAAGATCGGAGCAATCAGGCCTTCCATCGTCCCGGGCCTTACCGTCGAGCGGTAGACCACGCTGAGCGGCTTGGTTCGACCATTTCCCAGGTGAAGCGCTATTTCCTTCGAGACTTCGGTAACAAACCCCAGGTCGTGGGCGCCGTCCGGTCCGCTCGGCGTGCCGACACACACAATTGCGACGTCGCAGTCTTCAAGCTTGTCTTCAACGTCGACGAAAGCGGAGATGCGATGGTCTGCCAGCCCGCGCAGCAGCATTTCGCCAAGTCCTGGCTCGATGATCGGCGCAATACCGGAGTTGACGCCGGCGACCTTGC
Source organism: Mesorhizobium sp. WSM4832 (assembly GCF_055811115.1). Taxonomy (NCBI): domain Bacteria; kingdom Pseudomonadati; phylum Pseudomonadota; class Alphaproteobacteria; order Hyphomicrobiales; family Phyllobacteriaceae; genus Mesorhizobium; species Mesorhizobium sp. WSM4832. The sequence continues at coordinate 295,393 of NZ_JBVVQH010000005.1, forward strand.
GGGCGTTGACATCGAACCCGAGTACTTCATGGCCCTGGTGTGCCAAACAACACAGGGTGGTAAATCCAACATAGCCGAGTCCGAAGACAGCTACTTTCATGACGCTTTAGCCCCGCAACATTTTTGGGTTGGGCGGAGATCGCCTTTCGCAATCCAAGTGTTTCAACTCCGGGCGATTTGAGGAGCTATCCGTTGAGCGAAGCGACCGCTCCTTTATGGGTAAGATAACCTTTGAGCATGATCGAATGGGGGGTGTTCCCGGTATTGAGATCGCGACCACCCCGGAAAAGTCCGTCGCATAAACGAGCCTGCCCGATCGGGTGATGCTGGGGAGCCGCCAAGTCGGTTGAGGAATGGAGACAACGAGTTCATGATGAGAGGGTTCTGGAAGATATAGAATTTGTATTCTATGTGCCGGGAGCCAGCGAGGTCACCATTTCAGGCTATCGGCTGATAAGAGATCGAAAAGAAAAAGGCGGTTATAGGAAACTAGGTGTGGCTGAATCGAGAGAGCGCTTCATCAACTTCCACGGCATAGGCATAGCCCCGCCCGGTATCGAAAAAGCCGAACTGGATTACTGGTGGGATGCGGATCCATTTTTCGCCGCCTTGGACAAAGTTTCTACGGCCGCGAGCGACTACCCCGTCCTCATCACCTTTGACGACGGCAATGAAAGTGACCTCGACATTGCGTTGCCCGCACTTCTGGAAAGGAACCTCGCCGCGGCGTTTTTTGTTTGCGCAGGGCGAGTGGGAACCCGTGGGTACCTAAATGCATCGGCAATCAGGCGACTTCTTCAGGAGGGTATGCGGATCGGGAGCCACGGTATGCACCATCTCGACTGGAGCAAGCTCGATGATACTCGGCTGCACATCGAAACAGTGGATGCCAAGCGCAAGCTGGAAGACATCTGCGGTTGCGAGATCGGTGAGGTCAGTATTCCTTTCGGCCGCTATGATCGCCGCGTTCTGAAAAAACTGAAAGCTGAAGGGTACGGCCGCGTCTACACGTCGGGGCGCGGCATCGCGACCCGGGAAGCCTGGTTGAAGCCGCGCAACACGCTGGACCGTTCATGGCAATGGAAGGACATCCCAAAGGACCTAGCGCTCCAGGACTCTTATCTCAGGCGGTTGCGCTCCAGCCTCTCGCATGCTCGCAAGTCTGTTTGGTAACTCCGGCTGCGCCCTATTATCGTTGCGTCTAGTAAGCATTTAGCCCGCGTAAAACAGCAGACGGTGTTTGCAGGATTATGCGAATGTCCAGCCAGATGCTCCACCTCTCTATATAGAGCATGTCCATCTGGATCCGGTTCGTCATCAGGTCGACTTCCGGCGTTGCGCCGCGGAATCCGCTTACCTGCGCCCAGCCTGTAATGCCCGGCTTCATCTGACGGCGAAAGGCGTAGTTGGCGATCGCCCGACCGAATTCGCTGTCATGCGAAGCCGCATGCGGTCTCGGTCCAACGACCGACATGTCGCCTATGAGAACGTTCAGCAACTGCGGCAGCTCGTCTATGCTGGTTCGGCGAAGCCAACGGCCAAAGGTTGTGGTGCGTTTGTCCTCGGAAGTCGCTTGCCGGATTCCAGGGCCGTCCTCCAGGACATTCATGGTCCTGAACTTGTATATCTTGAAGGCCTTTCCGTTGAAGCCTATGCGGGTCTGCCTGAACAGCACTGGACCGCGCGAGTCGAGCTGGATCATCACGGCAATAAGTGTCATGAACGGCCAAAGCAGCGCCAAAGCGACCATCGAGATGGCGATGTCCATAAGCCTCTTCGCTGCTCGCTGGACTATAGTGAGCGGTGGATGCTGCAGTTCCACGAGAGCCGACGAGCCCACTATCTGAGCGGGCTGCTTTACAAAATCTGCCAACCAGTCCGGCGCAATAAGCGAGACGGGCAAGGGAAGCTGGCGCAGAAGCGTTAGATGGAGTTTGAGCCGCTGCCAATCTTGAACATCGGCCGCTATGAGTATCTCATCGACATCCGAGTTCTGCGCGATCGCGACTGCCAGTTCGATCCGCTGCCTTATCAGCGCTTCGTCATCCGGTGCCCCGAGGTTCAATCGATATTCGATGTGGATTCCATGCCGCTGCAGTTCAGAGGCCGCGTTGGCTTCGGGAGAGGCCCCTTGGTGGATCAACAGCGCTTTGCGGCCTGCCGTGGTTCCTTTCGCAGAATCTCTGCGGACAAACAGCCGCCAGCACACCCGATGAGCCAAAAGCCAGATCAGTCCTTCGAGCGCCAAGGCGACGCCAGTTTCCGGAGCAACCTCCTTGCCCAGAGCAAAGGTGCTCACGCCGAGGAGCGTCACCGTGCATAGCCATAGTGACGTAGCGACGTGGAGCCGCATGTTTTCGGAAAGAATTGTAGAAGGCTGGTAGAGACCGGCCAGCTTCGCCGAGCACACGAATAGCGCGCAGGCGATGGGTGCGATACCCAGTGTGAGCATCGCCACCGATCCTCCATCCCCGCCCGATTGCGCGCACCAGATGGCGCACGCCGCGGTGATGGCCAACGTATCCCCTATGATAGCCAGCGGGGGTACCGACCGGTACGAAACGAGGGAACGTCCGGAAGGGCTGGCTACAAACTCCCTTGCCGTATCAAAACTAGCGATCGGCGACATATCCATTTTAAATACACCGAACAGTGCTGACGAAAGGCAGGCTGCTACGCCCCACTCCTGCACATTATCTGGTTGGTCCGGCGCTGCGTAAAACGCCTACAAAAGTGCGCCGGGCGCATCCCAGTTATTCAGAAGGAGTAGTTGGTAGGGGCTTGCGCTATTGCGGCGCCACAGCACCCTTGCGGTACCACTGCACGGTTCGCCTGAGACCCTCGTCGAGCGAGGTTTTAGCCACCCAGCCGAGCCGCGCGAACGCACACTCGGTGTCGGCGATCACCTCGTTTTCAGCCGGCCGGTCGGGAAACGCACCGAAAACAGGAGCGGGTGCGGAGCCAACGATTGCAACAATCCTCTCGACGATTTCGCGAACAGAGACGAGTCGGCCAGATCCGAGGTCGATCGTATTCCCCTCAATCCCCTTTGTCGTCGCCGCCAAAACGAACCCGTCGATCACATCGTTCACATAAATCCAGTCAGCCTTGCGCTTTCCGCTGGTCACCTCGGGTGCGGTTTCGCCAAGGAGCGACTTGATTACGCTCGGGATGAGCTTGGCAGGTGCCTGGCGCGGTCCGTAGACCATGAATGGCTGTAGAATGACCACCGGTGCCTGGAAGAGGGTGTGAAACATGCGTCCGTAGCCCGACGCCGCCCATTTCGCCGCTGCGTAGGGTGAATATGGAGTGGGGTGCGCGAGACCCGGCTGGGGTTCGGTAAAGGAGCCGCTTAGGATAATGCGGCCGCTGCCGGCCTCCGTTCCGGCCATCAGCACGTTGAGCGTGCTGGTCAACAGGCTTTGGTAAGTCGGTACAACCAATTCAAGGTCGGGGCTCGCGCCAACCGCGCCGGCCAAATGATAGATAATGTCCGGTTTCACTGCGGCAACAACGCGACGAGCCGTCGAGAGATCGGCCATGTTGGCTTCCCACCAGATCGGTCCGTGATCGTCTTTCTCTCGTTTGAAACGTGAGGTCGCGTGAACTTCGCAGCCAAGTCCAAGGAGTCGTTGGCAAAGATGAGAGCCAAGGAAGCCACTCCCGCCGGTGATCAGAACCTTGAGGTCTGTGGTCTTTGGATTTTGGTGGACCATCTCGGCCGACCCTCCATCTCCGGCGACTGGGCTATCGCCCTCATCCCTAGTCTTGACTCACAGGTGTCGATGAGACGAAGCGGCCCTGATTTCCGCGCAGGCGCCTAAGCAGCAAATGCCTTGAGTCTGACAGTTGCGCACGTCCGGCCCTGATTGTTTCCTTCGCCCAGAAGCGGCGAAGCGCCATTTCGCATCGACGTACCTGATCCTCTGTAAGCGTTGCTGAACCGACGATATCGCGAAGATCGCGATAGGTGCGGGACGGCCAGGTTCTGAGTTCTTCGCTACGGGTGGGATCAAGACGCCGGCGGAATGCAACTCGGTCCAGGCCGCGACGCGGCTTCTGCGTACGGTTCGCGAGCCGATCGGGGATGTGAATGATCGGCCCTGCCAGCGCCAGTTCCGCGCATATGAGCCAGTCTGTCTGCTCGGAGCGGCGAAGCATGCGCGTTTCCAGGAGCCGGGAGCGTCGATACATGCCGTAGATCGGGTCATACTTGGCGTCGCCGGCATGGTAAAACCACAACATCCTTTCAAACCGCCGGGCTGCGTCGCCCGAGCTTGGGTATTCCCCCCGGTAGTCCTCCCACCTTGTTGCACCCTCGGGCGAGTAAATGGTGAAGCCGGTGGTCAGGCCAATCGCGTCAGATCGGTCTTCAAGCGTCTTCACGCATGTGGAGAGACAGCCCGGCTCGAGCCAGTCATCGGCGCTGACCCAGCGGAAGAATGTGCCACGCGCCAGGCGCAGCACCCGGTTCATGTTCTCGATGACGCCAACGTTGAAGGGGTTGACGTTCAGCCGGATACGTCGATCGACCCGGGCATAGGTTGCAATCGTTTCTGTCACTCCGTCGTCAGATGCATTGTCGGAAACGATAAGTTCGAAATCCTCGAAATCCTGGCGGAGGATGGATTCTATGCAGTTTTCCACCCACCCTTTTCCATTGCGGACCGCGAGGCCGATGCTCAGCCGTGGAACACTTTCGCTCATCTGCTTGCTCCAAGATTGGCGGCTGTATCGGCAATTCGATCTGGCGATGCAGGCTTCAGCGCCGACAGGACATCCAGGTAGAACTTCTTTTGCCCCAGGACGACCAGGAGCAGACAGGCGTACACCGTCCCCATGACGATCCCGCCCACTAGAAGCCGAAGGAGCGGCGTGAGCGACGGCTCAAGATAGAACGCCGCCTCCAGTCCCGCACCGGTCGCCACGATACTGGCCAGCAGTGGCCGCCAGACCGCAGCAAAGAGATCGAAGGGCGACAGAAGCGTCCCCTTCGCGCACCAGAAGATATGCGGCACCACCCACACGGTCATAGCCGCAGAAACGGCGAGCGCCACACCGTTGGCTCCGTAAGGGAGACCCATGATGACTGCCAGGCAAACCAGCACGGCGATGGCGTATGCCATCTTTAGGCTGCGTCCCTGGAGACCCGTCGACTGGAGGAACCATCCCGTTGGATTGATGATCCCGAAAACCAGGATCGTCGGGGCGAGCAAGCGGAAGATCGGCGTCACAGCGTGCCACTTGTGTCCAAGGACAACGGTGATGATCTCGTCCGCGAAGGTTGCACAGAACATTGTCGTTGGAAGTGTAAGACTGTTGACGAGCGTATATCCCTTGAGGAAATACGCTCTGCAGCGCACGGGATCGCCCTGCAACCTGGACAAGGCGGAAAAGGCCACTCCACCGACTGCCGACAGCAACGTCGAGTTCGGTATATTGATGAGCTGATAGCCTCGCCCATAGATGCCCAGGGCGTCTGCCCCAAGATAGCGCCCGATCATCAGCTTGTCGAAACTATAGGCCAGATGGACGACCAGATTATTGAACGTGATCGTAGCCCCGAACCTTAGCATGGACCGCACGTTGGAGAGCCTTCCGGGCTTTCCCGGACGCCAGGAAGTCGAGAGCCACATAAGAAGGGTCATCGTCGCCGGCTGAATGAGTGCGGACCCAACCAGCGCCCAATAGCCAAAGCCGCAAAAGGCCATTCCAAGCCCGGTCGCAACGCCGGCTAGCTGGGCAACTGTCTCTATGACAGCCAGAACCCCATAGCGCAGCGAGCGTTGAAGAAGTGCAAGATGCTGCACCCCGGAGGCATTGAACAAGAAACCGGCCGCCAGCGCGGCAGTCACCGAAAGGAGGCGAGGCTCTTGGTAGAAAACAACCAGGAAAGGCGCGATGATGACACAGAGCACGCCAAGGGCGACGCCGACTCCCACGTTGACCCAAAAAAGGGTCGATACATATTCATCGCTGATATCGGCCTTTTGAACCGTCGCCGCCGAGAGTCCAGCGGTGGCGAAAAGGTCGAAGAAGCCGGTAACCACCGTCACCATGGCGACCAGTCCGAAATCCGTCGGCTCCAGGAGGCGCGCCATCGCGGCGACAAAGCCGAGCCGCAGAACAAAGGAAACCCCTTGCCCGCAAAGCTTGGCAAACGCGCCCCGCAGCGATTTTCCCTTCAGTTCCTCCAGCTTCGAACTCCTTGCAAGAAGAAGAAGACGTACGATCCGAGACTTGTGATGGTGCCACAGTCAAGTTACCGGGCGGCGTGAGCCTACCGCCAAGACCCTGCCAGCTTATGGCTCGCGCGGGCACCTCCCCACACCGCGGGTGCCCGGTATCAATTGTGATTAGTCGGTGCCCGTTTGAATTAGTTCCGAAGAGCCAGGGATGCGGCCCGAAGCGGCGTCGAGGTATCTGGGCGTTGCTCGGTCCCGGTGAAGTGCGGGACACGATCCGGTTCCTTTGCCTGATAAATCCAGCAGCTGACCAGAACGGCGAGCACAGGACGTCGACGCGCCGTCAATGTGCAGAAGTTTGTGGGCATGGCCGACAGATCTAAACCCTTCATCCGATTGGGTCACTCGCCTTGAGACAAAATCATGCGAAGGTCGAAACAGCACCATGCATTCTGCAGGAGGAACAATGCGAGTTCTGGTCACGGGCCATCAAGGCTATATCGGCTCTGTGATGGTGCCCATGCTGATCGCTGCAGGGCACGACGTCATAGGTTACGATGCCAATCTGTACGAGCGTTGCACCTTTGCCCCCGCAGGCAAGCTCACCAATGTTCCGAGCATATGCAAGGACGTCCGCGACGCGAGCCGAGAGGACTTCGTCAATGTCGAGGCCGTCATCCACCTTGCAGCACTTTCCAACGACCCGCTGGGCAACCTCAACCCCGACATCACCTTCGCGATCAATCATCGTGCAAGCGTTCAAGTCGCGCATGTCGCCAAGGCAGCGGGAGTGCGGCGCTTCCTGTTTGCCTCCTCATGCAGCAATTATGGGGTTTCCGAGAACGACCTGATAGATGAGACCGGCGACCTCAATCCGGTCACAGCCTATGGAAAATCCAAGGTTCTGGCGGAACGAGGCATTTCGGCGCTGGCCGACGCCGATTTCTGCCCGGTCTACTTCCGGCCGGCGACCGCCTATGGCGTTTCGCCGCGCATACGTTTCGACATTGTGCTCAACAATCTGATGGCGTGGGCCATTTCGGAAAAGCTGCTCTATCTCAAATCGGATGGAACGCCCTGGCGACCGCTCGTGCATGTCGAGGATATATGCCGAGCCTTCATCGCAGGTCTTGCGGCACCGACCGAAGCGGTCTGGAACCAAGCGTTCAATGTTGGATCCACGGAGCACAACTACCGGATCCGTGACATCGCGGACATCGTCACCGAAGTCGTCCCCGGCTGCCAACTCACCTTCGCCAGCGATGCTGGACCGGACAAGCGCTCGTATCGTGTCGACTTCAGCAAGCTTGCTCGCGTGCTGCCTGACGCAATCCCTCGCCACAACGCCCGAAGCGGGGCGGAGCAACTTCTCAGCGTGCTCAAGTCATCACGACTGACGCCCGGTGAGTTCGAGGGGCCACGCTATCAGCGGATCGCTCATATCAAGCACCTGATGGCGACTGGCGTTCTCGCCGACGATCTTCGCCGCGAGGTGCACGGCCGGGCAAAAATTCCGGCCGCGATGCTGCAGTAACGATGGCGATATGGATGACGGCGCTCAACAGCTGAATACTTCTGCCCGATTGGGCGAGGAGATTTACGAACTTGCCGTAGAACTCTTCCCGATAGCGCGCAGCATCACTGGTCCCGGCGTTCGCGATACGCTGCGCGTTTTGTCACGCCATCTGCCGATCGAGTTGCATGAGGTTGCGACGGAAACGCCCGTCTTCGATTGGGTGATACCAAAAGAATGGATTATCCGCGAGGCCTACATCGAGAATGAACTCGGCAACCGGATCGTCGATTTCCGGCATTCCAATCTCCATGTCCTGAATTACAGCGTTCCGGTCGACAAGGTGGTGAGCCTCGCCGAGCTGAAGGAACATGTCTTCACGATACCGGAGCAGCCCGACCTTACTCCCTACCGTACCTCCTATTATTCGGAACGGTGGGGATTCTGCATGCCGCACAATCTCCTGATGTCACTTCCAGAAGGTCGCTACCGGGTTCACATCGATAGCGAACTTAGGCAAGGCGCGCTGACGTACGGCGAATACCTCCATAACGGCACGAGCGACCGCGAATTCCTGCTGACCACCCATATCTGCCACCCCTCCATGGCGAACGACAATTGCTCGGGCCTGGCTTTGCTGACGGTCCTGGCGGGAAAGCTCCGCGCACGTCAGACACGCTATAGCTATCGCTTCCTCTTCATTCCCGGAACTATTGGCTCCCTGGCATGGCTCGCAGCTAATGAGGATAAAATCCCACGAATCGACCACGGCCTCGTGGTCTCTTGCGTCGGCGACAGCCAGGGCCCTACGTACAAACGCAGCCGCCGCGGTGATGCCTTCATCGACCGGGCGATGGCACACGTCCTTTCCCACCTTCCGGGGCAATCGGCCAAGGTGGTGGATTTTAGCCCGTACGGCTACGACGAGCGCCAGTTCTGCTCGCCCGGCTTCAACATGCCTGTCGGCCTGTTCCAACGCGGTGCCCACGGCACCTTTCCGCAATATCACACCTCCGCCGACAATCTTGATTTCATTCGTGCGGAGCATTTGGCCCATTCATACGACATACTTACGGACGTAATCGACGTCGTCGAGGAAGACTGGGTTCCTCTCAACCTCAGCCCGAAGGGCGAGCCCCAGCTTGGCAGGCGCGGCTTATACGCGGCGCTTGGAGGTCTTCAAGCTTCCAGTCATGGGGCGATGCCAATGCTATGGGTTCTCAATCTAGCGGACGGCAGCAATTCGTTGCTAGCTATGGCCGAGCGGTCCGCACTTCCCTTCGCCGATGTCGCCGAGGCTGCCCGGCTTTTGCGCGAACACGGGCTGTTGTCAGCTCAGTAGCTCAGCATGGCGCGCTTCGGCTGTGAGCAGCGGCCAATGCCTGTCGCGATCCGACAATATGCTGGGTGAAGCAGGCCAGTCGATCGCCAGGCATGGGTCATCGAATCGTAAGCCGCTCGCAGCCCCCGGCGCATAGAACTCGGAAATCATGTAACTCACCGTCGAGTCGGGCCCGAGCGTCTGAAAGCCGTGGGCGAACCCGCTGGGGATGTAGAGCATGCAGCGGTTACTAGCCGTCAGCTCAAACCCCTCCCATTTCAGGTAGCTTGGCGATTGTGGACGCAGATCCACAATGACGTCGTAGATAGCTCCTGCAATACAACTAACCAGTTTTACCTCTGCATGGGGCGGATTCTGGAAGTGCATGCCGCGCAGCGTATGCTTGTGCTGCGAATAGGACATGCTGTGCTGGACGAAGCTGGTGTTCAATCCTTGGTCGGCAAACTCAGAAACGCAAAAAGTACGGGTAAAAAACCCACGCTGATCCCAGATGGGTTCCGGTTCGACCAACATTGGCCCGCCGAGCGAAGACGGATGAAAACGCACGCGAAGCTCCTATCGACGATCCTCAGCCTACACTGCCGGCGGTGCATCGCAGCAAAAGCTATCTTGCTGTGGCTCCACACGAACTGCTGTTCACTCAAAGAATAAATGATCAAAAAGGGCGTCCGCGTACCTCTTCCGGGTCAACCTAGGCCGAGCCTCATTCGATTGGACTACCTCGTCTCTCAGAATACCAAGTCGGCGGCTCTCGCTGACGGGTTCAAGGTCGCCGCACGACAAATCCGGGCTTGGATCTCATGAATTTTCATCCTGCTGATATGCGCCGTCAAGACGCGGACGTCGAACACGAAAGACGTTGCCGGCTCTGTGCGGCGCCTATTCGTCATACATTTATCGATCTAGGGATGTCGCCGCCCTGCGAAAACTTCATATCGCCGGACCGGCTGGGCAATATGGAAACCTATTACCCGCTTCACGTGATGGTTTGCGAGGAATGTTTCCTGGTACAGTTGCCGGAGCATATCAGTCCGCAAGAGATATTCACTGAGTACGCATATTTTTCATCGTATTCCACAAGTTGGGTCGCACATGCGAAACGCTACTGCGATCACGCAGCGGCGCGCTTCGGGCTCGGACAAGACAGCCTGGTGGTCGAACTGGCCAGCAATGACGGTTATCTGCTGCAGCATTTCCAACCACTGGGTGTTCCCACACTTGGCATCGAGCCCGCGGCGAACGTCGCGCAAGCTGCCATCGCCAAGGGTGTGCCGACACGTATCGACTTCTTCGGCGTACGCCTGGCGCGCGAACTCATCGCCGAAGGCAAGCAGGCCGACCTCATTGTCGGCAACAACGTTCTTGCGCAAGTTCCAGACCTCAACGATTTCGTTGCAGGTATCGCGCTCCTGACCAAGCCGCAAGGCGTGGTGACCCTTGAGTTCCCGCACGTTGAGCGGCTCATCGATGAAAACCAGTTCGACACTATTTATCATGAGCATTTCTCCTATTTCTCGCTGACGACCATCGACATGATGGCCGCCCGCCACGGCCTCAAGGTCTTCGACGTAGAGGAACTGCCCACCCACGGAGGTTCCCTGCGGGTCTACCTCGCGCGCGCAGATAGCAACCATCGTCCGTCGCCGGCGGTGAGTGGATTGCTCGAGCGCGAGGTGAGCGGCGGGCTCAAGGAGATGACGACTTACACGTCATTTGCCGATCGCGCCCACGGTGCCAAGCGCGACCTGCTCAGCTTCCTGATATCGGCGAAGAACGAAGGCAAGACGATCTGCGGCTATGGGGCGCCCGGCAAGGGCAACACACTTCTTAATTATTGCGCGATCGGCACCGACTTTTTGGATTTCACGGTCGACCGAAATCCCTACAAGCACGGACGCTTCACGCCTGGGATGCACATTCCGATCAAGCCCGTCGAGGCCATTCAGGAAGCCAAGCCGGACTACATACTGATCCTGCCATGGAACCTGAAAGACGAGATCGTCAAACAGATGTCGCACGTGGCCACATGGGGCGCGAAATTCGTCGTGCCAATCCCCTTCGTCAAGGTAATCGATCCTGCGGAGCACCAGCCATGAAAGTCGTTCTTTTCTGCGGCGGGCTCGGCACGCGCATTCGCGACTATTCCGAAGCAGTGCCTAAGCCGATGATCCCACTCGGCCCGCAGCCGATCCTGCGCCACGTAATGCAATACTACAGCGACTACGGGCATGAGGAATTCATCCTTTGCCTTGGCTACAAAGCGAACGTCGTCAAGGATTTCTTCCTCAACAGCCGGCCGCAGATGTTCGCTGATTGCGTCGTTACCGGCGACGGTCGCGATGTTAGGCTCTTGGATGACAGTCACAAGGACTGGCAAGTCACGCTCATCGACACAGGCATCTGGCGCAACATCGGCGAACGGCTCTGGGCGGCACGTGATTTGGTTCGGGGCGACGACATGTTCCTTGCCAACTACAGCGATGGGCTCACGGACGTCGATCTCGACGACATGGAGCGCAAGTTCCGCGCGAGCGGAAAGCTCGCCTGCTTCCTGGCGGTGCCCCCGCCGGTTACCTATCACTTTGCGGACATCGCAAAGGACGGCCGCGTCCGTGAGTTCCGCTCTTCCGCGAGCTCAGATATCTGGATCAACGGCGGGTATTTTCTATTCAGACCGGAAATCTTCGATTTCATGCGCGAAGGCGAAGAACTCGTGCTTGAACCTTTCCGGAGGCTGATTGAGGCCGATATGCTGATGGCCTACAAGCATGATGGGTTCTGGCGCTCCATGGACACCTTGCGCGACTGGCAGGTGCTCGAGGACATGGTCGAAAAAGGCAACATGCCCTGGAACCGGCAGATGCGCGAGCGGACCGGCGGATCTGGACTCGCAGTCGCCAGGTCATGAGGGCCCTGTCGCTCGGAAGCGCCCAGGAGAGTCTGTGCGTACTCTGTCTTGGCGCCCATTCCGACGATATCGAAATCGGCGTGGGAGGAACTCTGCTATCCCTTGTTGCGGGAGGAGCGAAACTTGACGTGCTCTGGCTTGTACTGAGCGGACGTGGAGCCCGCAGCGACGAGGCTCGCGCATCGGCACATAGCTTTCTGGAAGGGGTCGTAGATCCTATCGTCACGACTGCCGATTTCGATGACAGTTACTTTCCGACCCAAGGTCGGGAGATCAAGGAGTGGCTTGCATCCCAGACCAAAGGAGTCAGGCCCGACCTGATCTTCACCCACCGCCGGGATGATGCGCATCAGGATCATCGGGAAGTTAACAAGATCACCTGGAACCTTTTTCGAGATCACCTCATCCTTGAATATGAGATCCCGAAATGGGACGGCGACTTGGGCCAGCCAAATTTCTATATGCCGCTGTCCGAAGCCGAGATGCAGCGCAAAACCGAGTTGCTCCTTGCCCATTTCGGCAGCCAGCGGTCCAAGGATTGGTTCGACGCGGAAACGTTTCGTGGCCTGGCGCGGCTGCGCGGGATGGAGTGCCGGGCCAAGGATGGATTTGCCGAGGGGTTTGTCGTGCGAAAGGCTTCCTGGTCCTTCGGCTGAAAAAGCGGAGCGGTCACCCGACGCGTGTATGATCCTGTGTGGGTGAGATCGCTTCAACCGCTGATCGTATACGAGTGGTCTCAACATGTCCGGGAGCATCAGACCTTCCTCCAAACGAAGTAGGTCCGTCGAAGACGCGGGCGCACATTTCCTCCACAAATCAGGCGATTTGGCCTACACCAATCCCTCGAAACAACTGATAAGACTGCAGTAGATTTCGCGGCGATGCAAAGAATTACAACCGGCCATTATGTCAATATTATCGGTCCAAGCCTCATGGGAAGTGCATTCTGCGAGCGAATCCGGCCCCGCGACGATGAGCGGGCCTACCCTGTGACCGACGGCCTGCAGCCGGATGACGGAGATCTTGGTCAAGACGCCGAGATCGACCGGGCAACGGTCGTCAACGCAATTCGCGAGTGCGTCGAAGAGTTTCAGCTCGATCTCGACGGACAGGTGGTGGTTACTGGAGCCGGGTTCGGTTCAGAGGCGATCACGGCAATCGCGGCGGCGCTCGCCGGCGCCCGAACCGTATTTGCGCTTACAGCTGAGCGGAAAAAGCACGCCAGAAGTCCAGCTACCTCTTGGGACGCGCTGGACCTGGCCAACCATGCCGGACATTCTGCTCAGCTGAAAATTATGCGACGGATGCACCCCCATCACTGGAATGAGGTCGACATTCTTGTGAACTGTCCGCGGACACGGCCAATATCACGGACGACAGCCGAGTTCCTCCGTCCCCATTCAGTGGTAGCGCTAATGGCCGAGCCATGGGAACTTTCCCCCGAGATGGTCGACCTGCAGGCCTGCAGCGAGATGCAGGTCAAAGTCGTTGCTCCAAATCTAGAGCATCCGTCGATAAACTTGCTTCCCGATTTAGCCCGGCTGTGCTGTCGGCTCCTGTACGATGCCGGCCTCGGCATCAGAAATACAGAAATCGCGGTCCTGTGCGATACCCCTTGCAGGCGTTACATAGAGGACGCCCTGATCGAGCAAGGTGCCAGAGTGACAATGCTTGCTCATCCGCAAATGCTGCTGCCGGGCATGTGGGATGCAGTTGTGGTGGCCTTGCGACCGGCGGAAAAACCATCGATGGATATTAATGGCCTGGCCCGAGTATTCGAAGCCGCTCGCGGAAGCCTGCTCGTTCAATTCAGCGGTGAAATCGATCGCCTGGCGGCTCGGTATTTCGGCCTCCGCATCTGGCCACCGAGGAAGCCGGGGCGCGGTCAGCTCGGCGTATCGCCAGAGATTCTCGGCTGGTATCCGACCATCCGCAGGCTCGTCGGCGGTCTTAAGGCCGCCGAGATGGCGCGACGTGGCGCAGACCTCGGCCGCGACAGCATCGGCTTCATCGTCAGCCCCTGACCCAATTGACACAAATGCAGCGATAAATGGCAGCTCCAAGTCAGGCGCCGAAGGTTTCAGCGCTCATTCCCGCTTATTCGCCTCAAGAAGCCGAGACCAGTGAGTGGATAAAGCGAATCAAGACCTAAGATGACAAGCAACAACGCGGCAGCGATCGAAAGACTTTCAAATCTTGATCAAGAACGTCGAGAAATCACTAGCCGGCTAGTGAGCTAGGAAGCCTGCGTCACCGACGAGCAAGCTCGTGAGCTGACCAAGAATCAACTCAATTCATTGCTGAGCGCAGCTCACTTTCCCTCTGCAGCACTGACATCAGCAAACGGGCAAAGCTCCTGGGTAAATCAACACCGACAACGTGACGACTGGTAGTGCGGGCGCAAAGATCATTTCAATTAGGACCAATGCGCTTGAGACGCGGACCTTTTTGTTACAGCGCAATCCGAAGCGATGCCGCAGAATGTCCGGTGCAAGACCATGTGCCACCAACTGGTCGAGCAGATGAACCAGGTCCGTTGTCACCGCCGCACCGGCACGACAACGGACCTGGCCCAACGGCGCAAGGTGACCGGCGCCCTCGTTGGGGTAAGATGGCTTTAAGGACGCCGGCCCGGCGGACTCAGCCCGCCGTATATTCACGATAGCTAAAACATACCGGTGCGAAAGAACATGATCGCATAATCCCCAGGTTTCGGCTTTCTGATGAGATCCGTCGCGAGCGGCTTGGTGCCGGAACGGAACAGGTCGCTAAGCGCGCTGTCAATGGCGCCTGGCCCTGACGTCCGTCAGCGGAAAACCCGGCCGCCTGATGCAGACTAAGCCAGTTCTATGATGCTGCAGCTATAGGCGGGGAGCCTCATGCGGCCTGCCTTCACCTGCGCGTCGCCGAGCAGATCGATGCCGTTTGGAATATTCGGCACGTCTGCCGGCTCGCCCAGCGTATTGAGGATGAACAGCAGGCGGCGGTCCTTGCTCTCGCGGATGGTCGCTTCGACGCCGGCCGGCATGTCGGCGATGAGCGGCACGATACCGGCGGGCGCCAGCACTTGATCGGCCAGCACCTCGACCAGAGCATCGCTGAGGTACGTGCCGAGGTAGATCACATTGCCCTTGCCGACTTTGCGCGAAGTCATCGCGGCTTGGCCCTCGGCGAAGCGGCTGGCCCAGCTGCCGATAACCTCCGTGCCGGGCGCGACGTTAAGCAGCTCATAAAGATGCGCCGCCGTCACCTGCGCATTCCCGATCTTGAGCTCGTATTGACGGCTCGCCGACGTCGCCGGCAGCTTCTTGCGCACCGTGTTGGCGCCAAAGCGGCCGCCATGCTCGAACATCCCCTCGCCGCCGATCGGCGTCAGCAACCCGAACTCCTCGACCGTGATCCCGGCCAGCGCCGAGAGCGTCTTGCCCGGCGAGGTGTCGCGGATGACGTGGTTGTTAACGTCGCGTGATCCGGTGCGGCCGCCCAGGATTACCATTCCACCCGCCTTAGCGAAGGCCTCGATCCGCGCCGTCCACGCATCGGTCCATTTCAGCCAATGCGGCACATAGAGTGCCTTGAGTTTGCTGAGATCATCCTCGGGATGGATGAAGCCGCAGGCGATGTTGTGGCGGTAGCAATAGCGGTGCAGCAGCGTCGCGTCGTCCTGCGGGCTCGGCATGCCGATGGGGTAGGAGCGGTGCATCTCCTGATTGTCGAAATCTGATCCGGCGATGCCCAAATCCATGCGCACATGCGTGCCGAGGATCTTGTCCTTGAGCGCCGTGACCTCACCCGCAAACTGCTTGGCCTCGTCATAGCGCCGCCGCGGGATGTCGTCGTGATCGATGATGCCCATCCAATAGATCTCGGCGCCGAAATGCGCCGGCCGCCAGCGGAAGAACATCACGCCATCGGCGCCGCGCGCCACTGACGTATAGGCCATGCGGCGCATCTCGCCGGGTTCGGGCGTCAGCGTCGAGAAGTTCGGCTGCGCACCGAAGCCCGATTGCTGCTCGGGCACGATGAAGTTGCCGGTGAAGCCGCGGCAGATGTCGAGACGCAGCGCCTGCGCCTCGCCGACGCTGCCGACCCGCTGCATCTCGTCATCGAGATGCGGGTAGATGTCGAAGCCGAGAAAATCGAGATCGGTCGAGAACTCGCCGCGGAAGTCGATGTCGTCGATCCGGCCCAGATTGTGGAAGACGAACCAGTCTGGATTGGTGGCGCGCAGGATCAGCACCTGATCGTGCTGGAACCGCGCCGTGACGAAGGCGAGGAAGCGGTGATAGTCGACCACATGGGTCGGCCCGACCGGGGCGGGGGCGTAGTCGAGGGGCAGCACCACTTGATCGAAATCGTCGTAGCCGGTGGCCCAGAAATGCCCGCCCCACGCATCGTTGAGCGCGGCGATGGTCTTGTACTTGTCCTTGAGGAAGGCCTGGAACTCGGCCAGAGTCACCGGACCGTAGGACAGCGATCCAGAGGTATTGAGCTCATTGTCCGTCTGCCAGCCGATGATGTGCGAATTGCCGCGATAATGCTGGGCCATCGCTTTAGTGATGCGCTTCGAATGCTCGCGGAACACTCCGCTCGCAAGATTGGCGTGCTGGCGCGATCCATGGCTCATGGCGCGGCCATTGGCATCGACGCGCAACACTTCGGGATAACGCGCCGTCAGCCAGCGTGGCGGCGTCGCCGTCGGCGTGCACATGATGGTCTTGATGCCAGCCTTGCCCAGCATATCTATGGCGCGGTCGAACAAATCGAAGTCGAACGTCCCCTCATGCGGCTCGATAATATGCCAGGCGAATTCCGCAAGTCGCACCGCGTTGAAGCCCGCGGCTGCCATGCGGTCGGCGTCGCGCTGCCAATAGCTCTCATCGACATGCTCCGGGTAATGCGGGGTACCGACGAGGAAAGTGTCGGTCGCGATCGGCCGCCAGACAGAGAGCGGCGCGGACTTCGAGGCAGTCGTCATAGTCGGAAAACTCCAGGCGATAGTCTATTTGATGGAGCCGGCGGTGAGGCCGCCCTGCCAGAACCGCTGCAGCAGCAGGAACACCACGATGACCGGGATGATGCTGACCAGCGCGCCGGTGATGATGATCGAGAACAGCACCTCTCCGCCGCCACCGCCCTGCTGCGCGAGCTGATACCAGGTTGCGAGGCCCACTGTGATCGGCTGGTACTCCTGCGAGCGCAGCACGATGAGCGGCAGGAAGTAATTGTTCCAGGTCCCGACGAACGAGAGCAGCGCCACGGTCACCATGCCCGGCGCCACCAGCCGTAGCACGATGGCGCGGAAGATCACGAACTCGCCGGCGCCATCGAGACGCGCTGCGTCGAGCAGTTCGTCGTCGACGCCCTGCTCGATATAGACGCACATCAGGTAGACGCCGATCGGCGAGATCATCGAGGGCAGGATCACGCCCAGCGGATTGTCGCTGAGACCCGAAAGCGCCAGCAGCAGGAAGATCGGCACGACGAGGGCCGTCTGCGGGATCATCACAGCGCCCAAGACCAGCGCGAACAGCAGATTGCGGCCGACGAATTTGAACTTGGCGAACGCATAGCCTGCCGCGGTAGCAAAGATCGCGGCACCGAGCCCGGCGACGGTCGAATAGAGCAAGCTGTTGAACATCCAGCGCATGAAGACGCCGTTGTCGCGCGCCAGCAGATCGCTCAGATTCTGCCAGAGGTTGAACTCGGTGCCGAAGCCGAAGCCGAACGTCGTGAACAGGTCGCCATTCGTCTTCGTTGCCGATAGGACCAGATAGACCAGCGGCACGAAGCTGTAGAGGAGGAAAACTGACAGCAGCAGCGTGAGGATAACCCGCGAGCGCCGGCGTTCGCCGGGCTGGCGCTTGGTAGCTTTGAAAGAGGCGATGTCGGTGGTCGCAGTCATCATTGCTCCGGCCGACGACGGTTGGTGATCAGAGTGAAGATGTAGGAGGCACCGGCGATCACAATGCCAAGCACGAACGAGACGGCGGCCGCATAGCCATACTGCTGGTTCGAAGTCGCCAACGAATAGGCATAGAGGTTCGGCGTGTAGCTCGAATCGATGGTGTTTCTGGCGAGCGCGCGCATCAAATACGGCTCATTGAACAGCTGCAGTGTGCCGTTGATCGAAAAGATGATGGTGAGCAGGATCGCCGGCCACAGCAGCGGCAGCTGGATCAGCCGCGCAAATTGCCAGGGCGAGGCGCCATCGATCCGCGCGGCCTCGGCGAGGTCCGACGGGATCGTCTTCAGCGCGGCGTAGTAGATCACCATATTGTAGCCGACATATTCCCACGTCACGATATTGGCCAACGAGAAGATCATC
Source organism: Mesorhizobium sp. WSM4832 (assembly GCF_055811115.1). Classification (NCBI taxonomy): domain Bacteria; kingdom Pseudomonadati; phylum Pseudomonadota; class Alphaproteobacteria; order Hyphomicrobiales; family Phyllobacteriaceae; genus Mesorhizobium; species Mesorhizobium sp. WSM4832. The sequence continues at coordinate 313,669 of NZ_JBVVQH010000005.1, forward strand.
GCGCCTGGCGACAGGAAGTCCGGCGGCGGCAGGTTGAACGCCTTGGCCATCTGCGTGAACGGGCCGAAGTTGGGGCCGTACAGATAACCCCACATGATCGTCGCGATCACGCTCGGCACGGCGTAGGGGAGGAAGAAGCCGAGCCGGAAGACGCTCTTGGCATAGACCTGGCCGCGATCGAGCACGATGGCGAACAACAGCGCCAGGCCCAGCATGATCGGCACCTGCACCATGCCGAACAGAACGAGGTTCCACACGCCGCCCCAGAATTTGGCGTCGCCCGTGACCTTGATGTAGCTGGCTGCACCCGCGAATTGCCGTCCGCCCACCAGCGTGTCGCGGTAGAGGCTCATATAGAACGCATAAACCAGCGGCGCGACGATGAAGGCGACAAATAGCAGCACGAAGGGCGCCAGGAACAGATAGGGCGCGAGCTTTCGTGACGTAAAACCGCCCGATCGCGCTGGGCGCGTCGCTGCGGCTGGCGAATTCGACATTGCCATGGTCCCCCGTCCGGCAAGATGAAGAGATCGGGCGCGCCGATCAAGCGCGCCCGGCCGTTGCCCGGGAGAACTCAGTCTACGGTGAAGCCTTGTTCCCGCGCGTAGGTGACCACGGCGTCCTGGATGCGGTCGAACGCATCCGACAGCGTTCCCTTGCCGCTGATCGAGGCGCCGAATTCATCTTCCATCGACTGGTACAAGAAGTCCTGGAACGGGCTCCACTCAAAGTTGCTGACTGCGGCCGCCGATTTGGCGAACACTTTATTGACCGCCTGGCCACCGTAGAAGTCCATCTTCTGTCCGGCGAACTCGGCGCTGGTCAGCAGAGCGGTGGTGCATGGGAACAGGAACTGCTTGGTGGTGTAGAGCTTTGTGGCTTCGGGATTCGTAGTCAGCCAGATCGCGAGTTCGGCGGCCTCGGGCAGATGCTGGGTCGCTTTCATCACGGCCAGCGCTGAGCCACCCCAATTGCCGGTCGCGAACTTGCTCGCGTCCCACTGCGGCAGATCGGCGGCACGCCACTGGCCCACGCTGGTCTTGGCGACCGAGGTCAGGAACACCGGACCCCAGCCGGCGGTGAGCCAGGTGGCATAGCGGCCCGAGTCGAGGCCGGTGTACCACTCATTGTTGAACCCCGGCTTGGTCTCGATGACGCCCGCGGTAATAAGGTCCTGCCAATAGGCGGCGAAGTCCTTGGAAATCTTGTCGTTGATGTTGATCGCGAGCTTGTCGCCATCGCGGCTGATCGGCTTCCAACCCATCGGCCACAGAAGACCATTGACCCAGCCGCCATTGGTGAGCAACGCGTCCGTCAGGAAGACATTGGGGTCGGCCGCATGCAGCTTCTTGGCGGCATCGGCAAATTCCGCCCAGGTCGCGGGTGGGGTGATGCCATGCTTGTCGAGAATGTCCTTGCGGTAGAGCATCGCCATCGGACCGGAATCCCATGGCATGCCGCTGACAACATCACCCTTGGCGACCTGGGTCCACGTGCCTTCGGGGAACTCTGCCTTGTGCGGGTTTGCCCACTGGCCGAAATCGGCGAACGCGTCGATCTGGCGGAAGCTCTCGAGGAACTGGAATTCGATATGGACGACGTCGGGTAGGCCGCTGCCCGCCTTCAGGCCCGCACGGACCGCCTGATACTCCGGGGCGCCCTGGCCGGCATTCACGAGTTTGACCTGGATGCCCGGATGCGCGGCGTTGAACATGTCGACCTGCGTCTGGAAATCCGGCAGCCAGGACCACAGAAGCAGCTTGACGGGATCGGCACCGCGAACTGCCGCCGGCAGGGCTGCAACCGCAACGCTCGCACCCGCAACTTTCAAGAAGTCACGACGCTGCATCGTCCGCCCAAGCGGATTGAAAAGCTTCGTCATTGAAGTCCTCCCACGAAAGATACGCTCCCACACGATGCAGGGCGCTTTTTCTTTCAGTTAGAAACTTAATGCCGAGATTCAGTCGCTGTCAATCGCGATCGACTGATCAGTCGGCCATCACGAGGCTGTCGGCAGGGTTGAGCGTCGTCGCATCGAGCACTAGGCGCACCGCTCCAAGCACGATGTCGCGGTGCCCCAGCGCGCCCATCACGAGACGCGGCGCGTCGTACACATTGCCCATGAGGCGGTGCCGCAGCACATCGAGCACCAGATCACCGCCGCCGACGACCCGGCCCGCCAGTACGATGATTTCGGGGTTCATGAAGGCAGCAACACTGCCCACCGCCATCGTCGCATAGTCGAGCAACTCGGTGACAACCGGCGCGATTTTGTCCGCCTGCCGGTCGGTGACGGCCGCCAGGGTGAGCTTTCCCGCCGCATACTGGGTGTTGGCCTCTTCGAGCATCTTGGTCGCCTGTTCGGGGATGCCGAAAAAGCGCAGCGATTGCTTGTCGCCCAGATGTTCGAACGGCCGCCCGGTGAGCAGGGGGTCATCGAGATACCAGCTGAGCTCGCCCGCCGCATGCGAGTGCCCGCCATAGAGCTTGCCGTCGATGATGACGCCCGCGCCGGCGCCGGGCCCGATCGAGAGACTCACGACGCTGTCGGCGCCACGCCCGGCCCCGAATCCCCATTCGCCCACGGCGGCGAGGTTGCGGCCGTTTTCGACGACGATGGGCATCTGAAAATGCTCGCTGAGCCGCGCCCGCAACGGCATGTCGCGCCAGCCGAGCCCGAGCGTCAGCACCACTTCGCCCGCCGGCTGCCTGACGATCGAGGGCAGGCCAATGCCGATGCCGCGAATGGTTTGGCCGCGTGGACGGGGAGCCGCCATCAACCGGCGGATCAGGCCGACCAGCTTCTCGAAATTGCGCTCGCCATCATCGTCGGCGGTCTCGTGCATTTCGGTCTGCACGACGCCCTCGAGATTGGCCACGGCGCCATAGAACTCGCCCTTGCCGGCCTCGATGCCGATGATCGCATGCGCCGCGCCGCGGAACTTGATGCGCGCCCGCGGCCGGCCCCGCGACGTCTCGTCGAAGCCGTCATAGGCGACCAGATCTTCGGCGATCAGATCCTCGATCACGCGCATCACCGTCGGCAGGCTGATGTTCAGCCGCTCGGCGAGGCTCGATGGCGAAATGACCCCTTCGGTGCGGATCAGATCCACTGCGGCCGACCGGTTCAGGCGGCGCAAAAGGCTCGATGTCGTTGACTGTCGCTTCATCGGACCGGCCAGTTTCTACTAGGCCGGCGCACCGGCAACGGGCGTCGGCATAAACCAGAACCGCCCGCGAGTCCGTCTTTTTTTGCTGCTGGGTCGTTCGGCCTCACGCCGCCGCGCCGGGTGGCACGAGCGATTGCGGCTGCGGTTCGATGATCGTCCGCCGCTCCGGAGTCAGCCGCGCCAGCATCGCTTCGCGGTTTGATTGTTCAAACTCGCTCATGCGTTGGGAAAAGCCCCGGCACCAGCCGCAGTATGCGTCGAAAACGTAAACTACGGACTTTTCTTTGAAGGGGTACATGTCTGGTTCCGCTAAGTCTGCGAGTTGAGATTGGCGTGAGGCCATTGCAAAACGATGCCGAGGACTTCTTTCCGATTTGGCCGGCGATTTACGTTCGGTCTGGCTGTCCGCTGGCATTCGCCAACGCTCGTCCGGCCACGCACTGGTGACCGCAATTCCGAGAGCGGCTGCTCAACCTGGCGCTCGGGTAAGCTTGCGCTTGAACTCCGCCTTAGGTTTCCTTGCCGCCCTAGGACCTTCTTCTAGCGAGAAGGTCAAGACCCGCGGGGCGCGAGTTCGAAAGCCGACGTCGGAGGCGGAAGCGCATCCGCCGAGACGATCCCGCGGCCGGTTCGGAAGGCATCGCAGAACTAGCCATAGTGGAAGGCGCTCGACAAGGAATGCTGGTCGCGACCGCCCCACACCAGGCACAGCCGGATTTGATACAAGCCGTCGGAACGTGATCTCTGCAGTCCGAGGGTTTGTATCATTGGAGCCGACGCTAATGCCGGCTGATCCCAATCATCGCAAATTGAGAACTATCGGCTACTTTTGCTGTGCTGGTATTGCCTACAGCGCGATATCCTATCCTACTTTACTCCACAGCACGCCCCGTCACTCCCACTCGATGATTAATTGTAGCTGCAAGACGCTGGTCTTCCTTAATTTTTTTCGTCAATCAAATCCACAATACCGTCCAAAATACCGTCAGAATCGTACGCTGTTGAAAAGGCTGAAACAATGTGGTCGCCGTCGGGGTATGCACACTTTTGACTGCATTATTTACGAGCAGCCATTCGGCGAGGTCAATGTCCGCGCGTGGACGAACTCGCTCGAGAGTTCGATCAGCAGGTCGAGCGATTGCGCCTGTCAGTCGCAGCAAGGCGCTCGCATTTGTTTATTCGATAGCCGACCCAAACCGAGGAAAACATCGTCTCAGAAAGACATTCCGATGTGCTCTGCTACTGCATGCCTAAGCGATGAGCTCGTGCGACCCGAAGTTTATGGATGCGGCCGACTGCTCGGCCGTTAATTTCACATAATTTCACATTCCAAATAAGACACAAAAGTCGGTCCAGAGCTGACGGCCGAAATGCGCTTAGGCTATGGGATGCGCCCGTAATGGGAGGCCAGGCTTCGGTGTCGATTCCAAATCTTTTGCTCTTCGGCTGTCCGCTCATCCGTCTTGACCAGGACGAACCTACAGCCTATCTCACCGGGACGTTAGCACTCCCCGCTGGCGAGTGCTAACCGGGCTCCGGCAACGGAGAACCTTTCAACCTCCGCACCAGGGATAATCCAAAATGGCAAAGTCGAATTTCCGGCCGCTGCATGACCGCGTGGTCGTTCGCCGGGTCGAATCCGAATCCAAGACCGCGGGCGGGATCATCATCCCGGATACGGCGAAGGAAAAGCCGCAGGAAGGCGAGATCATCGCCGTCGGCTCCGGCGCCCGCGACGAAGCCGGCAAGCTCGTGCCGCTGGACGTCAAGGCCGGCGACCGCATCCTGTTCGGCAAGTGGTCGGGCACCGAAGTCAAGCTCAATGGCGAGGACCTTCTGATCATGAAGGAATCCGACATCATGGGCATCGTCGGCTGATCATCGGCCTCACCGTCAACTGAATCTTGAATCTTCGGGCTCGTTCCGAGCCCCCTGCCAGGAGTTAAACATGGCTGCCAAAGACGTAAAATTCTCCCGCGACGCCCGTGAGCGCATGCTGCGCGGCGTCAACATCCTCGCCGACGCGGTGAAGGTGACGCTCGGCCCCAA